>JBMOMG010000118.1:0-21302 GCA_049323155.1 Actinomycetota bacterium
GCTCCGCCCATGTCTCCCCTCCCCGTGTAACGCGGGGTTATGGACGCTTCACACGCGGCAGGACGCTGGCACTGCGTCCAGAACACTGAGGGAGTACGGCGGCCAAGGAGCCCCGCTGAGAGTCGCCACGGCCTAACACCACATCGCCTCGCCGAAACGCCGGACGGTGTCGTCCACCTCCGACCGCAGTCGACGTAGCGTCGCCCTGCGTTGGGGCTCGAAGAGCTCGCGCCAGGTCACCCGGGACACTCCGTAGCCGCCGTCGACGCGACGCAGCCAGTCCTCGCGCTGTTTCTCCCGCCACACCACCTGCTCCGGAGGCTCGTCGGCGACGCCACCGCTCTCCCGGCCGAGGTACTTCACCTTGCCGTCGAACTCGAAGAGGTGCCGACCGAGTCGCAGATCCGTTCGGGCCCGACGTCCCTCCGCGACCACCTCGAACTGGGTCTCGGGGACCCCCATCCCCAGCTCGATCACCATGAGTCTCAACAGCGTCTCTGCCACGTTCTCTGCTCCGCCGTCCGCAACCTGCACCGCGGCCCTGGCAGCCGTCACCCCGGGCCAGTGCGTCATGAGCTCCAGCCCCCGGGCGAGCTCCTCGCGCGCCGCGCCCATCCGCAGTGCCGCGTCAGCCGCCACGACGCCGTCCTCGAACCCGTGCTCGCGGGCGATGTCGAGCGCCGTGCGCGCCAGGCTCGTCACCCTCAAGCCGGAGACGTCGACCAGGTCGTCGGGCAGGAACGACCCGAGATGATGCTTGACCCCGTTCTCCGTGCGCGAGCCGCGGACATCCGGCCGCGTCACATGGGCCAGAGCTCGCCACCGGGGCCGGAGCGGCATCCCGAGCGCCGCAGCCGCCGAGCAGTGGCTCACCACGGGATCACGCGCGGCAGTCAGGTGGACGGCCCAGACACCGAGCAGGTACCGCCCGTCCTCGTCGAGGGAGTCCCACAGCGGGCGCTCGGCGTAGCACCCGCGCCGCACGACGACCCAGTCGCCGTTGTGCCCGGTCAGGGTCTTCAGCTCACGTTCGGTGTAGCCGCAGGCGGCCGCGTCGCGGCGGGTGATCACCCCGCCCTGGCGGGTCGCTCGGCCTCGAAGCTCAGGTCGCATGCGGCGAGCATGGCCACCCCTTGGCCAGGCGGGGCCGTCCCACCGCAAACCTGTGGACGACCCCGGCGCGGCGCCCGACGTGGACGACGGGCGGCCAACCCACCACGTCGCGTGGACGCTTCGCACGCGTCCTGTCGCGTGTGCAGCGTCCATAACCCCGCGTTACACCGGGGTGGGCCGGCGGCGGGCCGGGGCGAATCCGGGAATGGCTGTCAGGCGCCGAGGAGCTCGTCGTACGCCGTGGGACTGGAGTCGCGCAGGAACTCGCGGCAGCGCTCGGCCTCGGGGAGCTCCTCGATCCGCCCGGCGGCCTTGGCGAGCGCAGCCAGTGCACGCAGGAACCCCCGGTTCGGCTCGTGCTCCCACGGCACCGGCCCGTGCCCCTTCCAGCCGTTGCGGCGGAGCAGGTCGAGGCTGCGGTGGTAGCCGACCCGGGCGTAGGCGTAGGCGGTGACGTCGTCGGCCGAGCCGTCCTCGAGGGCGGTCTCGGCGAGCACCGCCCAGGCCAGCGGCGACTCGGGGTGGCTCCGGACCACGGTCGCGGCCGGGATGCCGGCGCCGAGCTCGGCGGCGGCAGGGTCCTCGGGCAGGTGGGTGGGGGGCGGACCGGCCATCAGGTCTTCGAAAGGCATTGGCCCATTGTGCAGCCGGGTGGCCACCGCTGCTGCGGCGGCCACCCGGGCGACGTACTTCCTCAGGGCTGTGGACGGTTCACCCGCGTCATGCCGCGTGTGGAGCGTCCATAACCCCGCGTTACTTGGGGAGGGGGTCAGGCGGAGACGGAGGTCCCGGCGCTGCGGAGGTTCTCGCAGGCCTCGACGACGCGCGCGGCCATCCCGGCCTCGGCGGCCTTGCCCCAGGCGCGGGGGTCGTACGTCTTCTTGTTGCCGATCTCGCCGTCGATCTTCAGCATGCCGTCGTAGTTCTTGAACACGTGGTCGGCAACCTGGCGGGAGAAGGCGTACTGCGTGTCGGTGTCGACGTTCATCTTCACCACGCCGTAGTCGCAGGCGGCCGCGATCTCCTCGGCAGTCGAGCCGGAGCCACCGTGGAAGACCAGGTTGAACGGCTTCGAGCCGGCCTCGAGCCCGAGCTTCTCGACGACCGCGTCCTGCGCGTGCTTGAGGATCTCCGGGCGCAGCTTCACGTAGCCGGGCTTGTAGGAGCCGTGCACGTTGCCGAAGGTCAGCGCGGTCATGTAAAGGCCCTTCTCACCGGTGCCGAGCGCCTCGACGGTGGCGAGCGCGTCCTCGGGGGTGGTGTAGAGCTTCTCGTTGATCTCGCCGACGATCCCGTCCTCCTCGCCGCCGACGACGCCGACCTCGATCTCGAGGATCACCTTCGCGGCCGCGGCCTTCTCGAGGAGCTCCTGGGCGATCTGCAGGTTCTCGTCGAGAGGTACGGCGGAGCCGTCCCACATGTGCGACTGGAACAGCGGGTCCTCGCCGCCCTTCACCCGCTCCGCGGAGATCTCGAGCAGCGGTCGGACGAACTTGTCGAGCTTGTCCTTCGGGCAGTGGTCGGTGTGCAGCGCGACGTTGACCGGGTACTTCTTCGCGACCTCACGGGCGTAGGCGGCGAACGCCAGCGACCCGGTCACCATGTCCTTGATGGACGGACCGGAGAGGTACTCCGCGCCACCGGTGGAGATCTGGATGATCCCGTCGCTGCCGGCGTCGGCGAAGCCCTTGAGGGCAGCGTTGAGGGTCTGCGAGGACGTCACATTGATCGCCGGGTAGGCGAAGGACGACTGCTTCGCCTTCTGGATCATCTCGGCGTAGACCTCGGGGGTCGCGATAGGCATCGGGCTGTCTCCTGTGTCGGACGATGGCGGGTCAGGGTCCGCGGGCGGACCGCTCCCCACTCTAGAAGGCCCGGGGTCACCCGGCGACCCAGGTCGCCGGGCCGACGGTCCTGAATCCGAAGGGTCCCTAGTCCCGGCCGGTCGCGGGGTCCTCGGCATCCCGGCCGGGCGCCGGGTCCTCGGGCTCACGGCCCGGGGTGGTCAGGTCGAAGCGACGGATCGCGAACCGGAACAGCACGTAGTACACCGCGGCGTAGCCGAGCCCGATCGGGACCAGCCAGAGCGGGTCCTCGGCGGTGGTGAAGTTCAGCGCGTAGTCGATGAACCCGGCCGAGAAGCCGAACCCGTCCTTGATGCCGAGCGCGTTCACCAGCGCCAGCGACGTGCCGGTCAGCACGGCGTGGATCAGGAACAGCGGCCAGGCCACGAACATGAACGCGAACTCCAGCGGCTCGGTGACCCCGGTCAGGAACGAGGTCAACGCGCCGGAGAGCATCAGCCCGCCGACGATCTTGCGCCGCTCCGGCCGGGCCTCGTGGTAGATCGCCAGCGCCGCGGCCGGCAGCGCGAACATCATGATCGGGAAGAACCCGGTCATGAACGAGCCGGCCGTCGGGTCGTCGGCGAGGAACCGTGCGATGTCGCCGTGCACCACGTGGCCGGTCTCGGTCTCGAACTCCCCGACCACGAACCACGGGACGGAGTTGAGGATGTGGTGCAGGCCGAAGGGGATCAGCAGCCGGTTGGCGAACCCGTAGACCCCCGCACCCGCGATGTGGTTCTGCACCAGCCACTCGCCGAGCGCGGTCAGGCCGCGGTCGAAGGCGGGGTACAGGAAGGACAGCACGACCCCGAGCAGGAGCGTGGCCAGCGCGGTCACGATCGGCACGAAGCGGCGGCCGCCGAAGAAGGCCAGGTACGGCGGCAGCTTGACCTTGTAGAACCGCTGCCACAGCAGCGCGGTCGTGAGCCCGACGAGGATTCCGCCGAACACGCCGTACTCCACGACCCCGCCGTCGGTGACGTCGGCGGCCGGCAGCACGTGCGGGGACATCGCGTCGGTCACCGCGTCGAAGACGAGGTAGCCGATCACCGCGGCCAGCCCCGTCGCCCCGTCGGACCTCCTCGCGAACCCGACCGCGACGCCGACGGCGAACAGCAGGCCGAGGTTGGTGAAGATCGTGCCCCCCGCCGCCGCGAGTACGGCGGCCACCGGCTCCAGCCAGGACCAGCGGGTGGCCAGCGCCAGACCGGTCTCCCCCGCACCGAGCATGTCGGGCTGGCCGAGCCGGAACAGCAGCGCGGCAACGGGCAGGGCCGCGATGGGCAGCATCAGGCTCCGGCCGAGGCGCTGCAACACCCCGAGACCCTTCTGCCGAGCGTCCGACCTGGCCGGCCGGTCCCCCGTAGGCTCTGCAGCGCTCATCGGCCTCCTCGTCGCTTCGCCTGCCCCGACGGTGCTCAACCGGGACGCACGTGTCAAGAACGGGCAGCGGCTGACCAGACGTGTCCGGATCTCGGTGGACCCGGGTGGTTGAATGCGGTTATGAGCCAAGCAGAGCAGATCGTCCGGGGGCTCGGCGGCAGATCGAACATCGTCGAGGTCGAGGCCTGCATCACCCGCCTGCGCACCGAGGTCGCAGACAGCACGCTCATCGACGAACAGGCGCTCAAGAACGCCGGGGTCCACGGGGTCATGCGGGCCGGCTCGGTGATCCAGGTGGTCGTCGGGCCCGCCGCCGACACCCTGGCCAGCGACATCGAAGAGATGCTTTGACCCTTCGGGTGTTCTCACCGGTCGCGGGTCACGTGCTCGCGGTCAGCGACATCCCCGACCCGGTCTTCGCCAAGGGCCTGGTCGGTCCCGGGCGTGCCATCGCACCGCTGCCCGGCCGGCAGGTCGCCGTGGCCCCGATGGCCGGGACGCTCGTGAAGCTCCATCCGCACGCGTTCGTGGTGCACGACAGGGCTCTCGGCAAGGCGGTCCTGGTCCACCTCGGCGTCGACACCGTCCACATGCAGGGCGAGGGCTTCGAGCTGCTCGTCGGGGAGGGCGTCCACGTCGAGCCCGGCGACGCGATCGTGTCGTGGGACCCGGCGGTGGTCGAGGCCGCCGGCCACTCGCCGATCTGCGCGGTGGTCGTGCTGGACTGCGATCCCGACACCGTCCTCAAGCACCGGGTCGACCTCGACGTCGCCAAGGAGGACCTCCTCCTCGAGGTCGTCGACCAGCCTGCTGGCTAGGCCGTCCGCCCGGCTCGCCGGCCGCGACCGCCTCGCCGGCGAGCTCAGCCGGCCCCCCAGACGCCGTGCACCGGCGAGCTCAGCCGCGCCAGGCGTCGGCGCCGGAGAGGTCGGCGTGCTGCCGGATCCAGGTATGCATCGCGATCGCGGCCGCGGCGGAGGCGTTGATGGAACGGGTGGAGCCGAACTGCGCGATCGAGAAGGTCCCGTCGCACGCCTCTCGCGCGCCCGAGGAGAGACCAGGCCCCTCCTGGCCGAACAGCAGGCAGCACCGCCTGGGCAGCTCGAGGGTCTCGATCGGCCGCGAGCCCGGGAGGTTGTCGATGCCGAGCAGCACGACCCCCTGCTCGTGGAGGTACGCCGCGAGGTCGGCGGCGGTCGCGTGGTGCCGGATGTGCTGGTAGCGGTCGGTCACCATCGCCCCGCGACGGTTCCACCGCCGGTTGCCGACGATGTGCACCTCCTTGGCCAGGAAGGCGTTGGCGGTGCGCACGATTGTGCCGATGTTGAAGTCGTGCTGCCAGTTCTCGATCGCGACGTGGAAGTCGTGGCGGCGCGTGTCGAGGTCGGCGACGATCGCCTCCATCGTCCAGTACCGATAGCGGTCCACGACGTTGCGCCGGTCCCCCTCGGCGAGCAGGTGCTCGTCGTACTGCTCCCCCTCGGGCCACTCGCCCTGCCAGGGGCCGACCCCCACCTCCGCGGGACCGTGCGGCATCGGGTCGTACGGCGCGCGCCGCTCCTCGGGCTGCTCGGGGACGCCGTCAGCCACCGGCCGCCTCGATGACCGCCTCGGTGTCGCGGCGCGCCCACAGCCGGCGCTCGACGAGGACAAGCACGAGCACCGCGGCGACGCCCACGACCGCGAGCAGCGTCGGCCCCAGCCACGGGTCGTACGGCGCGAGCAGCTCCCAGGCCCCCTTGATCTCGCCCTCCACCCGCGAGCCGTCGCCCTGCCACGGCCACAGCGCGCGCAACGAGCCCACCATCAGGCCGGCCATCACCAGCAGCGTGATCCGGCGCTTGTGCCGCAGCAGGTAGTGCAGCACCTGCACGAAGGACGCGAGCCCGACGGCCGCACCGGCGGCGAAGACGAGCATGTACTCCAGCTGGCGCTCGTGCACCGCGTCCATCGTCGGCTGGTACAGCCCCACCGCGAGGAGGAAGAACGACCCGGAGACCCCGGGGATCACGAGCGCGCAGATCGCGACCGCGGCGGCGAGGAAGACCATCGGGTACGGCGGTGAGCTCGATGTGCTCCCGCTGGACAGCCCGGTGAGCCAGAACGCGAGCACCGCCGCCCCGCCGAGGGCGACGCCGTCGCGCAGCCGGTGCCGGTGGGTCGTGATCAGCCGGGGCGGCAGCATGCTGATCGGCACCACGACGCTCGCCGCGACCAGACCGAGGAACAGCCCGCGCGCGTGCTCGGGGTGGTCCTCGACGAAGGAGCCCATCACGCCGGCCATGGTGAGCACCGCGGCCGCCATGCCGATCAGGACCGGCGCGACGAGCAGCCAGTTCGTGCGCCGCAGCTCGGCCGCCGCTCCGGCGAGGCGGTGCGGACCGACGACGAGGTTCTTGAGGGCGGACAGGACGTGGGTGGCGGAGTCGATCAGCGCGTCGTACACGCCGGTGACCAGCGCGACCGTGCCCCCGGAGACGCCCGGGACCAGCTCGGCCATGCCGATCAGGAACCCGCGGACGGCGTTGGTCACCGTCGCCAGCCAGTGGCGCGCACCGGCCGGCCGCGCGGGGCGGGCGTCGTCGGCGGTCACAGCGGTCGCTTCCTCGCGTCGCGGATGTCCCGGCGCAGGCGGGTCACCACGAACCAGACCGCGACCGCTCCCGCAGCCACCAGCACCAGGCCCTGGAACCGGTTCGCGTAGCCCTCGACACGGTGCCACTGCTCGCCGAGCTGGTAGCCGGCGAGCACGAACACGGTGTTCCAGATCGCGCTGCCGGCCAGGGTGAGGACGACGAACTGCAGCAGCGGCATCCGGGTGAGTCCGGCCGGGACCGAGATCAGGCTGCGGAACAGCGGGATCATCCGGCCGAGGAAGACCGCCTTGCGGCCGTGCCGCCCGAACCACTGCTCGGTCCGCTCCAGGTCGTCCAGGCTCACCAGCGGCAGCCGGTCCCAGATCCGGTACATCCGGTCACGGCCGAGCGCCGCCCCGAGGTAGTACATGACCAGGGCGCCGACGACCGAGCCCAGCGTGGTCCACAGCAGGGCGCTGACCAGGGAGAAGTCGCCCTGGCTCGCGGTGAAGCCGGCGAGCGGGAGGATCACCTCGCTCGGCATCGGCGGGAAGAGGTTCTCCAGGGCGATCGCCAGGCCGGCTCCGGGGCCGCCGAGCCGCTCCATGAGGTCGACGGCCCAGCCGGCCACGCCGTCGAGCTGGCTCACGACAGTCCGAGGTCGTCGAGCCCGTAGGCGTAGACGTAGTCGCAGCCCTCGGCCTCGACCCGCTCCTTGGCGCCGGTGGCCCGGTCGACGATCACCGCGACGCCGACGACCTCGGCCCCGGCCTCGCGGAGCGCCTCGACCGCGGTGAGCACGGAGCCGCCCGTGGTGGAGGTGTCCTCGACGGCGAGCACGCGGCGCCCGGCGACGTCGGGACCCTCGATCCGGCGCTGCATGCCGTGGGTCTTCTCCGCCTTGCGGACGACGAACGCGTCGAGCTGACGGCCCTGCGCGGCGGCGGCGTGGAGCATCGACATCGCGACCGGGTCGGCGCCGAGGGTGAGGCCGCCGACGGCGTCGTACTCCCAGTCCGCGGTGAGCTCGAGCATCACCCTCCCGACGAGCGGGGCGGCCTGCGCGTCGAGCGTGACCCGGCGCAGGTCGACGTAGTAGTCGGCCTCCTTGCCCGAGGAGAGGGTGACCTTGCCGTGCACGACGGCCTTGCGCTTGACCTGGTCGAGGAGTGCGTCGCGGTCGCTCATGTCCCGGACTCTAGCCAGCGGTCCCAGCGGCCTTGGGCTCGGTGTCGACGAGCCTGCCGAAGGAGATCATCCGGTTGTCGGTGTGGAACAGCTCCGAGCAGGTGGTCAGCGTGATCAGCTTCTGCCCGCGCTCCTGGGGAGGCTGGACGCCCCCGCGCGGGTTGCGCGGCAGCGGGTCGACCACCCACACGTCCTCGAAGGTGACCACGAGGTCGTTGGGGTCGGTGAGCAGCTCGTAGGTGTACACCGCGTCGCGGGTCTCGACGATCACCTCGTCGCCGGGCTGGAGCTTCGGCATGTCGCGCAGCGGCTCGCCGTGGGTGATCCGGTGCGCGGCGAGGGCGAAGTTGCCCCTCTCGCCCGGCATCGCCGACTCGGGGAAGTGGCCGTAGCCGGAGGAGAGCTCGTCGTCGCCGATGCCGTGCAGGACCGGCACCACGTAGTCGTCGCCGAAGGCGGGGATCCGGATCAGGGCGATGCCCTCGCCGAGGGGGACCTCGGGCTCGGCCTGCTCGAGCGTCGAGCCGGGAGCCACCGACCACTCCTCGTCGAGCTCCTCGACCAGCCGCTGCTGGGTCTGCTTGGAGACCAGCGTGGTGCCCCACATCTCCCAGGCGACGTAGCCGAGCATGCCCAGTCCGCTGAGCACCAGCAGGATGCCGACCCAGAACGTGACGCCCCTCCGCCGCGGGGGCCGCGCCGGCTCGTCGCCGGACGGCTCGCTGTCCGTGGCGGGGGCGCTGGGTGCTCCGGTGTCGGTACTCACGGCCCCCATGATGACTGACACCGCCGGTTACAGTCGCGGGTATGGCAGCAACCGACCCGAACACCGCACCTTCGACCGAGCGGGTGGCCGAGCGGCTGCGCGGCATCCGGGGCACGATCTTCTCGGAGATGTCGGCGCTGGCCGTCAGCACCGGGGCGCTGAACCTCGGGCAGGGCTTCCCCGACCGCGACGGGCCGGCGTCGGTGGTGGAGGCCGCCGTGGAGGCGCTGCGCAGCGGCCGCCACAACCAGTACGCGCCCGGCGTCGGGGTCCCGTCGCTGCGCCGCGCGGTCGCCGCGCACCAGGCCCGTCACTACGGCCTCGACCTCGACCCGGACCGCGAGGTCGTGATTACCACCGGCGCGACCGAGGGGATCGCCTCGGCCCTGCTCGGTCTGGTCAACCCCGGCGACGAGGTGATCGTGCTCGAGCCGTTCTACGACTCCTACACCGCGATGATCCAGATGGCCGGCGCGGTGCGCCGCCCCGTCACGCTCCGCGCCCCGCACTTCCGCCTCGACGTGGACGCGCTGCGCGCAGCGGTCACCGACCGTACGACGCTCATCCTGCTCAACTCCCCGCACAACCCCACCGGCACCGTGCTGACCCGCGACGAGCTGGCCGCCGTGGCACGGGTGGCCAGTGAGCACGACCTGGTCGTGGTCACCGACGAGGTCTACGAGCACCTGGTGTACGACGAGCACGAGCACGTCCCGCTGGCCACCCTGCCGGGGATGTTCGAGCGCACGGTGACGCTGTCGAGCGCGGGCAAGACGTTCTCGTTCACCGGCTGGAAGGTCGGCTGGGCCACCGGGCCGGAGCCGCGGGTGCGGGCGGTGGAGGCGGCCAAGCAGTGGCTGACCTTCACCTCCGGCTCGCCGCTGCAGCCCGCGATCGCGCACGCCCTGGACCAGGAGGGTGACTACTACCGCGGGCTGGCCCGTGAGCTGCAGGTCAAGCGCGACCAGCTGTGCGAGGGGCTGCGCAAGCTCGACATGGACGTCTACGTGCCCGAGGGGACCTACTTCGTCACCACCGACGTGAGCCGGTACGGCTACGCCGACGGGCTGGAGTTCTGCCGGGCGCTGCCGGAGAAGGCGGGCGTCGTCGCGATCCCGTCCCAGGCGTTCTACGACGACCTCGACGAGGGCCGGCACAAGGTGCGCTGGGCCTTCTGCAAGGAGGCCGACGTGCTCGAGGAGGGCATCCGGCGGCTGGTCAGCTCCGACCTGCACGCCTGAGGACGCGCTTCCGGCAACGATCCCGCCGTGCCAGGATGCGACCAGAGCCCGGCACCCTCGCCGGACATGTCGCAGCGCCGACAGAGAGGTCTCGACCGATGGAGCTCGTTCCCGGAAACACGCTGATCACCGCCACGCCCCAGGAGGGCCGCGAGCTGGCGATCGCGATGGCGCGCAAGACGATCGGTGCCATCCAACCGGACGCCGAGGTGCGGAAGTCTCTGCGGCCCGACTACGCGTCGAACGCGGAGTCGCTCACGATGGCCGGCCACGTCGTGGCCATCGAGTTCGCCACGATCGCGGCAGCCAACGACTACTGGCGGGACCGCGACTCCTGACTCCACGGCGCTGATCTCGGCGACCGACTCCGACCGCGCGTCTGGGGCTACACCTCCCGCGGGGGATGACCGGCGACCAGCTCGGTGTCCACGCCGATCGCCCCGAGCTTGGCCGCGCCGCCTGGTGAACCGATCGGCTCGCTGCGCCCGGGCAGCACGTCGGTGAAGAACCGCGCGTCGTCCTCGTGGTACGCCTCGAGGTCCTCCGGCAGGTCGTCCTCGTAGAAGATCGCCTCGACCGGGCACACCGGCTCGCACGCGCCGCAGTCGACGCATTCGTCTGGCTGGATGTAGAGGGACCGCTCCCCTTCGTAGATGCAGTCCACCGGGCACTCGTCGACACACGCCCGGTCCTTCACGTCAATGCACGGCTCGCCGATCACGTAGGTCACGCGGGTCCCTCCTCACTCCCCCGTTGCAATATTGACGAACAACTTGTAAAAACGAATGTACATCGACATCCGTTCCGTGAGGAGACCTCCATGACCCACGAGCTCGACGTCCGCCAGGAGCCCCCGGCCCGCCGCCACCAGCTGATTTTCGAGACCTACGGCGCGCTCGCGGCCGGCGAGGCGTTCGAGCTGGTCAACGACCACGACCCGAAGCCGCTGTACTACCAGTTCGCCGCCGAGCACCAGGGCGAGTTCGCGTGGTATCCGTTGGAAGAGGGCCCGGAGGTGTGGCGGATCCGCATCGCGCGGACGACACCGTGAGCGTCGACCGGATCGTCGTCTACGGCGACTTCAACTGCCCGTGGAGCTACCTGGCTTCACGTCGGGCCGCCGCGCTCGCGGAGGGCGGGGTCGATGTGGAGTGGCGCGCGGTCGAGCACGCGCCGTGGCGGCCGAGCCGGTTCGCCGACAGCTCGCTGCGTTTCACCGCGCTCCGTGCGGAGATGGACCACGTCGTGAGTCACCTGCTCCCCGGGGAACGCCTGCCCTACTCGCTGGCCGGCTTCGTGCCGTACACCGCGGCGGCCGTGTCCGGATACGCCGAGGCACACGTCGCCGGCGTCGCCGCAGAGGTGAGGGACCTGCTGTTCGAGGCGTTTTGGATGCACTCCCTCGACCTCGACGACCACAGGGCCGTCCGCACCCTCCTGGTCGACGCGATCCGCAGCGGTTCGACTCCCAGCGCCCGGCTTCGACGCTGGGGCTACGCGGTGAACGCGACAGGGAGTCCGGTCACCAACTCCGCCTGGCGCCTGGTCGGCGCGTGGGACGAGGCCTGGCGGCGCGACGGCAGCAACACCGTGCCGGTCGTCGCGACCGGCGCCGGCGACCCGAGGACGGGCACGGCCGCGGTGGAGTGGCTGGGGACGCAGCTCCTCGCCCGTGGGCTCGACCCCGGCTCGACCGGCGGACCGGTCACCACCCCGCACGCCGCCGCCGAGATCGCCGGGTGACCGAACGAGCGTGCGCGGACATGGAAACATGGACGTGATGGGGACAACGGAGCGAGGAAGCGACGACGTCGCACGCGGGCTGGGGCCGACCCGGGCGCGTGTGCTGGCGCTGCTCCAGGACGCCGCCGAACCGATGACCGCGGCCGCAGCGGGCGCCCGGCTCGGCCTCCACGTGAACTCCGTGCGCTTCCATCTCGACGCTCTGACCGAGGACGGTCTGGTGACCCGGCGGCGCGAGGAGCGCAGCACGCCCGGGCGCCCGAAGGTGCTGTACGCCGCCGCCACGACAGCGCCCCCGGTGGCCCACCGCAGCTACCGCCTGCTCGCTGAGATCCTCACCAGCTTCCTCGCCGACAGGCTTCCCGACCCAGGCGGCTCCGCGGAGCAGGCCGGCGAGGCGTGGGGCCGCTACCTCACGCCGGCGCCCGAGCCGTTCCGGCGACCACGGGAGCCGGAAGCACTCGACTCGCTCGTCCAGGCGCTGGACCGGATGGGGTTCGACTCGCACGTGGTCGACGAACCAGGCTCCCTGCGGCTGGAGATCAGTCACTGCCCCTTCCTCGAGGTCGCTGCGGAGCACAACGAGGTGGTCTGCTCGATCCACCTGGGGCTGATGCGCGGTGTGCTCGAGCAGATCGGCGCGCCTGCGAGCGTCGACACACTCGAACCGCTCGTCGAGCCGAGCCGCTGCGTGGCCCATCTCTCGCGCGGCTAGGCCGCGATCCGTCGCATCACCAGACGTTGGACGGCGGCTCGTCCTTGCCGCGTCGGGAGGCGTCGTCGCCCTCCCCGTGCTGGCCGGCCTGATCGCCGTACTGCTGCTGGCCGCCCTGGCCGCCGTACTGCTGCTGGCCGCCCTGGCCGCCGTACTGCTGCGTCCCCGGCTGGCCCGGCTGCTGGCCGAAGGTGGAGCCCGGCTGGCCGTAGCCGGGGAAGCCGCCGACGTACGGCGCCTGCTGGGCGCCACGGCGGGCGTACCACTCGTTGGCGCCGCCCATGAACAGCAGCGCGATGACCGCGCCGGCGCCGAGGGTGTGGATCAACCCGACCGGGAACGTCAGCAGGCTGCCCAGTGCGGCGACCGCCGCGGAGACGACGAGGGTGATCCGCGCCCAGTTCTGACGGCGGTAGGCGAACCAGGCGAGCACCATCGCCGCGAGGCTCCAGAAGATCGTGATCGCGAGCACCACCCACACGGCGGCGATCACGTCGTCCATCGGCACGTTGAGGTCGCGGAACTCCGGCGTGGACTCGATCTGGTCGACCATCTCGTCGCGGGAGACCGACATCGCCAGCGCCGCGAGCAGGAACAGTCCCAGGGTCAGTGCGGAGAGCACCCAGGTGATCCAGGCGGCGGCGGTGACGGTGCCCGGCCGTGCGTCCGGGTCGCTGGTGCGCGTCATGCCCTGCGGTGCGTACGGGTACACCGGCTGGCCGTAGCCCGGCTGCTGGCCGTAGCCGGGGTACTGGGGCTGACCGTACGGCGGCTGGCCCTGCTGCCCGTACTGGGGCTGACCGTACGGCGGCTGGCCCTGCTGACCGTACTGGGGCTGCCCGTACTGGGGCTGGCCGTACTGGGGCTGGCCGTACTGCGGCCGTCCGTAGCCGGGCTGCTGTCCCGGGGGCGGCGGGTAGCCACCCTGGCGATACGGCTGGCCCTGCTGCCCGCCGGGACCGGACGGCTGCCCGCCAGGCTGGCCGAAGCCCTGCGTCGGCGGCGGCAGCGGCCGGCCGGAGGAGTCCTCCGGCATCCGCGGCCACGGCGCAGTCTCGTCCGGGCCCTGCCCGCTCTCGGACCCGGGCCCGTCGGGCTGCGGAGGGTGGTTCTCAGAGGACACGATGTTGCCTTCCACTCGGGAGCGGGCGTGCCGCCCGGCGTACGGAACGGCGCGGGAGGCGGCCGGCACGCCGGCGAACCACTCGCGCGCCGGCCTGGTCCACAGCCAGGTGGCGGCGACCGCGATCAGGATCGGCAGGAAGCTGTTCAGCGCCGGCATGGTGAACACGGTGATCAGCATCAACAGCCCGGCCGCGACCGTGAACCCGACCCGCGCTCCGTTGTGGCGCTGGAGCACGTAGATCGCGAGGATGCCGGCCGCCGCTGCTGCCGCCCCGGAGAGCAGCAGCAGCCAGCGGACCACCTCGACCACGCCGTCGACACCCACGCCCAGACCGCTGCCGGGCGGGGTGGACAGGAACTCCTCGACGGAGTCGCGGAACTCGACCGACTGCAGGTTCGCCACGGAGTCGAACAGGGAGAGCACGAGCAGCCCCGCGGCGATCGCCGCCATCCAGCCCGCCATGGTGACCTGGCTGGGCCGGGCGGTCTTGGTCTGCTCGGTCATGACGCCATTGCATCATGGGCGGCCGACCGCAGGGTCAGACCCTCGCCCGCCTCGTCGACGTCCACGACGACCTTGCTGCCGTCGAGGACCTCGCCGGAGAGCAGCAGCCGGGCGAGCGGGTCGCCGATCGCGGTCTGCACCAGCCGGCGCAGCGGACGGGCGCCGTACGCCGGGTCGTAGCCGGTGCGGCTGAGCCACTCGTGGGCGGCTTCGGTGACCTCGAGGTCGATCCGCCGGACGGCGAGCCGCCGGTTGAGCTCGGCGACCTGCAGGTCGACGATGTGCGAGAGCTGCGCCTCGGTGAGCGCGTCGAACATCACGATCTCGTCGAGCCGGTTCAGGAACTCCGGCTTGAACGACTGCCGGACGACGGTCATCACCGACTCGCGCTTCTCCTCCGGGTCGCGCAGCGGGTCGACCAGGAAGTGCGACCCGAGGTTCGAGGTCAGGATCAGCAGCGTGTTGCGGAAGTCGACCGTGCGGCCCTGGCCGTCGGTGAGCCGGCCGTCGTCGAGCACCTGCAGCAGGATGTCGAAGACCTCGGGGTGGGCCTTCTCGACCTCGTCGAGCAGCACGACGGAGTACGGCCGGCGGCGGACCGCCTCGGTGAGCTGGCCGCCCTCCTCGTAGCCGACGTAGCCGGGGGGAGCACCGACCAGCCGGGCGACGCTGTGCTTCTCGGAGTACTCGCTCATGTCGATCCGCACGATCGCCCGCTCGTCGTCGAACAGGAAGTCCGCGAGCGACTTGGCCAGCTCCGTCTTGCCTACGCCGGTGGGGCCGAGGAAGAGGAACGAGCCGGTCGGCCGGTTGGGGTCGGAGATCCCGGCCCGCGAGCGTCGTACCGCGTCGGAGACGGCGGCGACCGCGGACTCCTGGCCGATCAGGCGCTTGCCGATGACCTCCTCCATGTGGAGCAGCTTGGCGGTCTCGCCCTCGAGCAGCCGGCCGGTGGGGATCCCGGTCCAGGCCTCGACGACCTCGGCGATCTCCTCGGGACCGACGGCCTCGCGGACCATCGGCTCCTCCCCGGCGTGCGCGCTCTCGGCGGCCTCGGCCTCGGCGATCTGCTTCTCCAGCTCGGGGATCCGGCCGTAGAGGATCTCGCTGGCCTTCGCGAGATCGCCCTCGCGCTGGAACCGGTCGGCCTCGCTGCGCAGCGCGTCGATGGTCTTGCGCAGCTCGCCGGAGCCCTCGAGGGAGGCCTTCTCGCGCTCCCAGCGGGCCTCGAGGCCACGCAGCTCCTCCTCGCGGTCGGCGAGGTCGGCGCGCAGCTTCTCGAGCCGGTCCTTGGAGGCCTCGTCGGTCTCCCGCTCGAGCGCGAGCTCCTCCATCTTCAGCCGGTCGACGGCGCGGCGCAGCTGGTCGATCTCCTCGGGGGAGGACTCGATCTCCATCCGCAGCCGGGAGGCGGCCTCGTCGACGAGGTCGATCGCCTTGTCGGGCAGCTGACGGCCGGTGATGTAGCGGTCCGACAGCATCGCCGCGGCCACGAGCGCCTGGTCGGTGATCTTCACGCCGTGGTGGGCTTCGTACTTCTCCTGCAGGCCGCGCAGGATCGCGACGGTGTCCTCCACCGACGGCTCGCCGACGAAGACCTGCTGGAACCGGCGCTCGAGGGCGGGGTCCTTCTCGATCCGCTCGCGGTACTCGTCGAGGGTGGTCGCGCCGATCATCCGCAGCTCGCCGCGGGCCAGCATCGGCTTGAGCATGTTGCCGGCGTCCATCGCGGAGTCGCCGCCCGCGCCGGCGCCGACGACGGTGTGCAGCTCGTCGATGAACGTGATGACCTGGCCCTCGGAGGACTTGATCTCCTCCAGGACGGCCTTGAGCCGCTCCTCGAACTCGCCGCGGTACTTCGCGCCGGCCACCATCGCGGCCAGGTCGAGGCTCAGCACCCGGCGGCCCTTGAGGGAGTCGGGCACGTCGCCGTCGACGACGCGCTGGGCGAGGCCCTCGACGACGGCGGTCTTGCCGACGCCGGGCTCGCCGATCAGCACCGGGTTGTTCTTGGTGCGCCGCGAGAGGACCTGGACGACGCGGCGGATCTCGGCGTCGCGGCCGATCACCGGGTCGAGCTTGCCCTCGGCGGCACGCGCGGTCAGGTCGACGGCGTACTTCTCCAGCGCCTGGTAGGTGGCCTCCGGGTCCTGGGTGGTGACCCGGCGGTTGCCGCGGACGCTGGTCAGCGCGGCGCGCAGCGCGTCGGCGGTGGCGCCGGCGTCGGTGAGCACCTTCTGCACCGGCGACTCGACGGTCGCGGCGGCGATCAGCAGGTGCTCGGTGGAGACGTAGTCGTCCTTCATCTCGGCGGCGATGTCGCCGGCCTTGCTAAGGATCGACAGCGCTGCACGGGAGTACGACGGCGCGCCGACCGTCGTACCGGAAGCGGCCGGGAGCTTCTTGAGCTCCGTCTCGACCCCGGCGATCACCGACTGCGGCTGCACGCCGGCGGCCTCGAACAACGGGCGGGCGATACCGTCGGCCTGCGCGAGCAGCGCGGCGAGCAGGTGCACGGCCTCGACCTGGGCGTGGCCGGAAGAGGCAGCCGTGGAGATCGCGGTGTTGATCGCCTCCTGGCTGCGCGTGGTGAACTTCGATGCGTCCATGGGTGCGTCCTTTGCGTGCGACGGGTGGTGCTGGGGGGGCGCTCAGACCCGGCCGCGCCGCCAGATGGTGACGGCGTGGCTCGACGGGCGGAGCGCGGGAAGGTTCTGGCTGCTCTGTGCCTTGGCCTCGGCGAGCGTCTGCTGGAGCGCGTAGCGGGTCGCGGTCAGCTCGTCCTCGAGCTCGGAGACCCGGTGCCGCAGGGCGTCGACCTGGTGCTCGAGCTGGAGGATCCGCTTGACCCCCTCCAGGCCGATCCCGGAGGCGGTCAGCTCGGCGACCTCGCGCAGCATCTCGATGTCGCGCCAGGAGTAGCGGCGCCCACCGCCACCGGTGCGGCCGGGGCGGACCAGGCCCATCCGGTCGTAGGCGCGCAGCGTCTGCGGGTGCAGGCCGGTCAGCTCGGCGGCCACCGAGATCACGTAGACCGGGACATCAGGTCCGGGCGCCTCGGCGCGAGCGCGTCGGCCCGCGCCGCCCTGACGCACCGGCCGCTGGGGCGTGGTCATCGGGCACCTCCGGCGAACAGGTTGGCGCGCAGGTCGCTGCCCGCCATCGCCTCCCGGTAGGCCGCGACGGCCTCCTTGGCCTTGTCGTTGAGTACGGCGGGCACGTGCACCTCGACGGTGACGAGCAGGTCGCCCCGATGTCCGTCCTTGCGGTGCACGCCCTTGCCGCGGACCCGGAAGGTCCTGCCGTTGGGCGTGCCCGGCGGGATCTTCACCGTCACCGGCGCACCGGTCAGCGTGGGCACCTTGATCTCGGCGCCGAGCGCGGCCTCGTCGAAGCTCACCGGCACGGTCACGGTCAGGCTGTCGTCCTTGCGGCCGAAGACCGGGTGCGGGGTGACCTTGACGTTCACGAAGAGGTCACCGGCCGGGCCACCGCGTTCGCCGCTGGCCCCCTTGCCGCGCAGCCGGATCCGCTGGCCGTCCTTGACTCCGGCGGGGATCCGGGCCTGGATCGTCCGCGAGGACAGCCCGCGGCCCGAGCCGTGACAGGTCGGGCACGGGTCGTCGACGACCAGGCCACGACCGCGGCAGGCCGGGCAGGTCTCGGTCATCGTGAACGCACCGCCCACGGACGCGGCGTGCATCCCGGTGCCCTCGCACTCCGGGCAGACCCGCGGGACCGTGCCCGAGCGGGCGCCGGTGCCGTTGCAGTCGCCACAGGGTGCGTCGGAGCTGAGCCGCAGCGACACGGTCACGCCCTCGACCGAGTCGACGAAGCTGATCGTGGCGTCGGTCTCGATGTCGGCCCCTCGGCGCGGCGCCTGCTGGCGGGTGCGTCCGCCCCCGCCGAACATCGTGCCGAAGATGTCGCTGAACCCGCCCCCGCCGCCGCCGTGCTGGCCGCCGAGGAAGTCGCCCATGTCGAAGGTCTGGCTGCCACCGCGGCCGCCGCCGGTGCGGGTCCCCGTGAAGGGCCCGAACCCGCCGCCGTAGGTGCGCAGCTCGTCGTACTTCTTGCGCTTCTCGGCATCGCCGACCACGTCGTAGGCCTCGGCGACGGCCTTGAAGCGCTCCTCGGCGGCCTTGTCGCCGGGGTTGGAGTCGGGGTGGTTGGCGCGCGCAAGCTTGCGGTACGCCTTCTTGATCTCCTCGGCCGATGCGTCCTTGGAGACCCCGAGCACCTTGTAGAAGTCCTTGGTCGCCCAGTCAGCGGTGGTCATGCGCGCACCTCCCCTCCGGTGGTTCGTCGTCGGTTACTGCTGTGCGTCGGCCGAGCCCTCGGACTCGGGACCGACCACGGTCACTCGTGCCGGCCGCACGACCCGGTCACCGATCCGGTAACCGGCGTGCACGATGTTCTGGCACACGGTCGTCGACACCTCCGGAGAGGTGGCGTGCATGAGCGCCTCGTGCAGGTTCGGGTCGAACTCGTCGCCGGGTGCCCCGAACTTCTCCAGGCCCAGCCCGGTCACGATCCGCTCGAGCGAGTCCGCGACGGCCTTGAAGCCGCCCTCGACCTCGCCGTGCTCCCGGGCCCGGTCGATGTCGTCGAGCACCGGGAGCATCGCCGACAGCGCGGCGAAGGTGGCGTTCTGCTTGACCAGCTCCCGGTCGCGGTCGACCCGACGCTTGTAGTTGACGTACTCGGCCTGCAGCCGCTGCAGGTCGCCGGTCAGCGTGGCCACGTCCTCCTGCGCCTTGGCCAGGTCGGCGACCAGCTCGGTCGGGGTGTCCCCGGCCATGCCCTCGCCGCTGCTCTCGGCGACGCCCTCCCGGGGGCCGGGGCCCGCAGTGTCCTGCGGGGCCCCGGCGCCGGTGACGTCCTGGCCGGACGCGGTCCCGGCCTGCTCGGCTGCGGTGCTCTCGTGCTGGTGGTCAGCAGAGGTCACTTGTTCTCACCCTCGTTGTCCTCGTCGACGATCTCGGCGTCCACGACATCCTCGTCGGAGTCCCCGGTGCCCGTCGTACCGCCGGCAGCGGCGGCCTCGGACTCACCGGCGGCGTACATCGCCGCACCCATCTTCTGGCTGGACTCACCGAGCTTCGAGGTCGCCGCGGCGAGCTCGTCCTTGTCGGCGTTCTCGTCCTCGAGCAGCTTCTTGAGCGCCTCGACGTCGGCCTCGACCTCGGTCTTGACGTCACCGGGGATCTTCTCGGCGTTCTCGGAGAGGAACTTCTCGGTCGTGTAGACGAGGCTGTCGGCCTGGTTGCGGGCCTCGACCGCCTCACGACGCTTGCGGTCCTCCTCGGCGTACTGCTCGGCGTCCTTGATCATCTTGTCGATGTCTTCCTTCGACAGCGCCGAGCCGCCGGTGATCGTCATCGACTGCTCGCGGCCGGTGCCCCGGTCCTTCGCCGAGACGTGCACGATGCCGTTGGCGTCGATGTCGAAGGTGACCTCGATCTGCGGCACGCCGCGCGGAGCCGGCGGCAGGCCGGTCAGCTCGAAGTTGCCGAGCGGCTGGTTCTGCGCCGCCATCTGACGCTCGCCCTGGTAGACCTGGATCTGCACCGAGGGCTGGTTGTCGTCGGCGGTGGTGAACACCTCGGACCGCTTGGTCGGGATCGTGGTGTTGCGCTCGATCAGCTTGGTCATCACGCCACCCTTGGTCTCGATGCCCAGCGACAGCGGGGTGACGTCGAGCAGCAGGACGTCCTTGACCTCGCCCTTGAGCACGCCGGCCTGCAGCGCGGCACCGACCGCGACGACCTCGTCGGGGTTGACGCCCTTGTTGGGCTCCTTGCCGCCGAGCAGCTGCTTGACCTGCTCGGTGACCGCGGGCATCCGGGTCGAGCCGCCGACCATGATCACGTGGTCGATCTTGGAGATGTCCTGGCCGGCGTCCTTGAGCACCTGCTCGACCGGCTTCTTGGTGCGCTCGAGCAGGTCGGCGGTGATCTTCTGGAACTCCGAGCGGGTCAGCTTCTCCTCGAAGTGGAGCGGGCCGGACTCGCCGTGGGTGATGTAGGGCAGGTGGATCGTGGTCTCGCTCGAGGCGGACAGCTCGATCTTCGCCTTCTCGGCGGCCTCCTGCAGACGCTGGCGGGCGATCTTGTCCGCGCCGAGGTCGACGTTGTTGGAGTCCTTGAACTTCTTGACCATCCACTCGACGATCCGGTTGTCCCAGTCGTCACCACCGAGGTGGTTGTCACCGGAGGTCGCCTTCACCTCCACCACGCCGTCGCCGATCTCGAGCAGGGACACGTCGAACGTGCCGCCACCGAGGTCGAAGACCAGGATGGTCTGGTCGCTCTCCTTGTCGAGCCCGTAGGCCAGCGCGGCCGCGGTCGGCTCGTTGACGATGCGGGAGACGTTGAGGCCCGCGATCTCACCGGCCTCCTTGGTGGCCTGGCGCTGGGCGTCGGAGAAGTACGCCGGGACGGTGATCACGGCGTCGGTGACGGTCTCACCGAGGTACGCCTCGGCGTCGCGCTTGAGCTTCTGCAGCACGAAGGCCGAGATCTGCTGCGCCGTGAAGTCCTTGTCGTCGATCTTGGTCTTCCAGTCGGTGCCCATGTGGCGCTTGACCGAGCGGATGGTGCGGTCGACGTTGGTGACCGCCTGACGCTTGGCCACCTCGCCGACGAGCACCTCGCCGTTCTTGGCGAAGGCCACCACGGACGGGGTGGTCCGGGCACCCTCTGCGTTTGCGATGACGGTGGGTTCGCCACCCTCGAGTACGGCGACGCAGGAGTTCGTCGTACCCAGGTCGATGCCGACCGCGCGTGCCATGTGTCTACCTCCACGGATCTCCCCCGCCACGGTGGCGAGGTGTTGCTTCTTGGTCTGCTTCAGGGGCGGATGCTCGTGGCTCCCGCCAACAAGAGACTGTCAAACAACTTGAGTGGGTTCAACTCAACTCTTGTCACTGGGAACAACGCAGCACACGCGCCTCCTGTTCCCGGGGGTTCCGGACCGGATCTGTGATCCGGGCCACCCGGCCGGCCCGGGTCAGGCGCGGGGTCGAGGGCCCCGCTCGAGGCGCGGGAAGGTGCGCCGGAACAGGTCGACGAGCGGGCCGAGCAGCAGGAACACCAGCA
>JBMOMG010000118.1:21312-21972 GCA_049323155.1 Actinomycetota bacterium
CGGCCGCACCGTCGAACTGCACGAGGTTGTAGCTCCACCGGAACGGCAGCGGCGGGTCCCACGCGAGCGCCATCGCCTCGGCCGGGCCGGCGCCGGTCGCGCTCGCCAGGTAGGCAGCCACCCCGACGGCGATCAGCGCCAGGGCCGGGACCAGCAGCCCCGCCCTGACCGCCAGCGAGGTCGGTTCGGGCACCACCGCCATCACCGCCGAGATCACGATCCCGACCAGGAACCACTGCACCAGAGTGCCCGGCCCGGGGCGGGTCCCGCGCACCCAGGCGAGGCCGATGAACGCGGCCCCGACGAGGATGTTCATCAGCCAGAACGGCACCCCGGTGGCCAGGGTCAGGCCACTGACGAGGGTGGAGTACCCGTCCGATCCCATCGAGGCCTCGAGCAGCAGTGCCACACCGACCCCGAGGACGGTGCAGGCCAGCACGAGCTGGAGGTACTGCACGACCCGGGCCGGGCCACCGGCCTCCGCGACGCCCGCCCCCGGCAGGTCCGCCCCACCCATCGGCGCTCTCCCGTCCGGCTCATGTAAGGAGCTCCGGCGGTTGATCACCGCTGCGGGTCCCGGGATGGTGAGTGTCCCGGCTGGTCCGGTGAGTGGCGTCGAGACGGGCTCTGGGGTGTCGGCCTGCGGGTCGGTGGCCCCGT
>JBMOMG010000119.1:0-21786 GCA_049323155.1 Actinomycetota bacterium
GGCGAGCAGCGCCTCGGCCCGGCTCTCGGCCTCGGCGAGCAGGCGGTCCGCCTCGCGGTGGGCGTCCTCGGCGACCCGGTCGGCCTCGGCCCGGCGCTGCTCGGCGTGGGTGCCGACCTCGGCCAGGATCTCCCGGCGCTGGGTCTCGGCAGCCTCCATCAGCATGGCGGACTGGTCGGCGGCGTCAGCCACGAGCTGCTGGGCCTCCTCGGAGGCGGACGCGAGCTGCTCGCGCGCGGTCCTCAGCGCCCGTGCGGCCTGGTCGCGTTCGGTGGCCGCCTCGTCGCGCAGCCGCTGTGCCTCGCCCTCCAGCCGCTGCCGGTTCGCCTGCGCCTCGTCCAGCTCCTGCTGTGCCTGGGCGCGCAGCTCGTCCGCCACCTGCTGCGCGCGGCGGAGCAGGTGAGCAGCAGCGCTGTCGGCACTGGTGTCGGCCTCGCGCTCACCGGAGAGCTGGGGAGCATCCACAGTGACCCATCATGACAGGCCCTCGGAGGAAGGGAACCGGCCGTCCGGTGCTGGGCGGTGATCAGTAGATCAGCGCCTGGACACCTTCGCCGAGGGCCTCCTCGACGAACGTCGGTGCCCCGGCGATCCGCACGCCGGGGAGTACGTCGGACTCGCCGATGTCGCGGCGCCGGGCGCACTGTGTGCACACGGTCACCCGGCCCGTGGCCTGCACCGCCTCGAGCAGGTCGCCGGCCGGTGCGGCATGCTCCAGACCGAGGTCCGGTGCCCGGCCGGAGACGGCGAACCAGACCGCCTCGCCGGTGAGCCACAGGCTGACGTCCACGCCGGCCGCGGCAGCCGTTGCGGCAACAGTGAAGCCCTGGTTGCACCGCTCCGGGTCGTCGGCGCCGGCGGTGACCTTCACCAGGAGCGACCGGTTCACGATGTGGCCTCGGCGATGCCGGCCTCGGCGAGGGCCTGCTCCATCCGGGTGGCGATCTCGCGCTGCCCGGCGTCGGCGGGGTGGTAACGGTCGCCGGAGAAGTAGTCGTCGCTCGGCATCAGCCAGCGGGTGGCGTCGACGTACGGGATGCCCCGGTTGTCGGCGATCTCGCGGAGGTTGCCGGTGAACTCCTCGGTGAGCGGGCCGGGGCCGCCGTAGGAGAAGGGGGAGACCAGGACCAGCTGGGCGTCCGGGGCCTGCTCGACCAGCTGCGTGACGACGGCCTCCGCGGCGTCCGTGATCCGCTGCATCGGGTGCGCCCCGAGATCGTCCACGCCGCCGGCCACGATGATCACGTCGGCGCTCAGATCGACCACGTCGTCGACGCGGTCCGCGAACGGTTCGGCGTCGCCGTCGGCGTCGCTGACGTAGCCGGTCTCGGCGACCGCATCGACCGCGACCTGCAGCTCCAGCGAGTCCGCGAGCAGCTGCGGCCACTCCGGTCCGTCGCTGACGTCGCTCTCGGCGGTGAAGGAGTCGCCGAGCACCACGAGCAGGAGCTGGTCCGAGGACCCCTCCGTTGCCGGAGCAGCCGGCTCGTCGTCGGCGGAGGGTGCGGAGGAGGGCGTTGAAGCGGGGGTCGGGTCCGGCACGGTCCGTCCGGCGAGGGGAGAGCTCGGCGGCGCAGGCGGCCAGGAGGCCATGGCGCTGACCACGAAGACGGTCACCGCGACAGCCGTCGCCACGACCAGGACCACCGGCCAGCGTGCCTCCCTCTTCACTGCCCTGACGATACGGGACATAACGCCGTGCACGCGGGACCTTCAGGCCGTCGAACCCGGACTCCGGCGGCGGCTCGGGGGACGTATCTCGTAGGGTGGGTGCCTGTCCGTCGATCGAACGAGGGGGCAGCAGGTGGTACTCGACTCTGAGGAACGTCCTTGGGGGTCGTGGCACGTCATCGACGTCGACCGTGGCTACAAGGTGAAGCGGATCCATGTGAAGCCCGGCAGCCGGCTGTCGTACCAGACCCATGACCACAGGTCCGAGCACTGGGTGGTCGTCTACGGCATCGCCACCTGCATCATCGACGGCGAGACGATCACCGCGGGCCCGGGCCACAGCATCGACGTCCCCCAGGGCGCCAAGCACCGGCTGTGCAACGAGAGCTCCGAGGAGCTGGTGATCATCGAGGTCCAGCGCGGCGCCTACACCGGCGAGGACGACATCCACCGCTACGACGACGACTACGGCCGCCAGTCCACCCCGGCGGTCGAGCCTGTCGAGTAACTGCCGCTGGTCGAGCTTGTCGAGACCCCCGGTGGTTGAGGAGCGAACGAAGTGAGCGTCTCGAAACCACCGGTCTGACGCGCCAAGCTCCGCGCTACAGTCGAAACCGTGTCCCACACCAACCCCAGCCCCCTCCTGAAACTCCCCGGCGCGGTAGCCGGCGACGGCATCGACGCTGACGTCGCCGCTCACTACGGCTCCTTCAACAAGGAGCAGAGGGTCCTCGAGTCAGGTGAGGGCTTCGTCGACCTCTCCCACCGCGGCGTTGTCCGGGTGACCGGCCCCGACCGGCTGACCTGGCTGCACTCGCTGACCAGCCAGCACTTGGAGAGCCTTGCGCCGCACGTCCCGACCGCCGCGCTGATCCTCAGCCCGCAGGGCCACGTGGAGCACGCGATGTACGGCGTCGATGACGGCGAGTCATTTACCGCCCACGTCGAGCCCGGTCAGGCACCCGCGCTGGTGGAGTGGCTGGACAGGATGCGCTTCATGATGCGCGTCGAGGTCGCCGACGCCACCGACGAGGTCGCCGTCGTCTGGCGCCCCACCTCGCCGGTCGAGCACACCTCGTCGGTCGGGCGCCCTCCGTCGGTCGAGCTTGTCGAGACCTACGCCGGCTACCGCTTCATCCCCCGCGCACACCTCGAGACCTTCGCCCAGGCCTCCGACCCAGCCTGCGGCATGTGGGCCTTCGAAGCCCTGAGAATCGCCCGTGGCGAGGCCCGGCTAGGGCTGGACACCGACCACCGCACGATCCCGAACGAGGCCGGTTGGATCGGCTCGGCGGTCCACCTCGACAAGGGCTGCTACCGGGGCCAGGAGACCGTCGCGCGCGTGCACACCCTCGGCCGCCCGCCGCGCCGGTTGACCCTCCTTCACCTCGACGGGTCGGACAACCGGCTACCGACCCGTGGGGCGGAGCTGCTCCACAACGGCAAGAGCGTCGGCTTCGTGGGCACCTCCGCTCGCCACCACGAGCTCGGCCCGATCGCGCTGGCCATGGTCAAGCGCAACGTCCCTCTGGACGCCACCCTGGACGCCGACGGGATTCCTGCGTCCCAGGAGGTCGTCGTTGACCCGGAGGAGGGCCTGCACGTCCGCCCGAACCTGCGCTAGGAGGCTGCTCAGTAGAACTCCCTTGGACGGGCGTGATGGGCCTGGCGGCGGGCGGAAATGCGGCCGGGTCGGGGTGCACCCGGTCGGCGAGGGTGCGGCCAGCCTGCCGTCGCTCCCACCGCCATCGCCTGGGGCTTCGCCAACTCCCCGGTGCCCATGCCGCCACCTCACGACTCCTGTACACGATGGCCCGGGACCGCCAGTTGCCGCCCTTCCTGTCGAAGGTGCACGCCGAGCACGGGGTGCCCGTGAGCCCGACCCTGCTCGTCGCGGCGACTCGCTGGCACTGGGGCTCTACATGGCCTCTCGCGACCACGGGATCACCCTGTTGAACACGCTGGTCAGCTTCGGCGCGACACGACCTTCCTGGTCCTGCACGTGTCGGTCGTCGTCCACGACGTGGTGCGGAACAAGAGCCGTGACTGGTGGCGCCACCGGATCGCGCCCGCGATCGGCTTCGCGATCCTGTTCAACGGCGTGATCAATGCTCAGGTCGCGGCCCAGACTCGCGGGTTCGTGTGGCTGGGGATCGGCGCCGTCGTACTGGTGGGACTGGTCGCAACGAGACGGCGTCCGCGCCTCTCGGCCGTCGAGCAGATCGACCAGAGGACGAAGGCCTGAACAGCTCGCTGGAGGTCCGCACCCCGAACCCGACGCTCGACCGGTACGCCTACGCCTTCGGCGGAAGGGACCACGGTTGACCGTCAAGCCGGGATCCGTCGTCGAGCTGACCATCGAGGACGCCTTCGGTGGCAACGTGCAAGGCGTGTCGGACCTGCCGAGCCAGGTCTGGACGTTTCCGTTGCTGAACCCGGTGACGGTCCGATCGCCGTCGAGGGTGCCGAGGTCGGCGACACGCTGGCCGTCCACTTCGTCGAGATCGTGCCCGCTCGCGACTGGGCGGTGTCCTCCACGATCCCCGCTGTTGAGAGCGCTGACAACGACCCACACCGCAATGCTGCACAGCCGATCGAGGAGCGGGTCTGGGGGCTACGACCTCGACCTCGCGGCGGGCTCGTGCACGTTCCAGGCGCGAAACTCCGACTTCACCGCCGAGCTGCCCCTGGACCCGACGCACAGCACGATCGGGGTCGCTCCCACCGCGAACGAGGTGATCATGAGCATCACCCCGGCAGCACACGGCGGCAACATGGACACCCCGAGCCGCACGCCGGCACCACCGCGCACTTGCCGTCAATGTCGAGGGGGCCATGCTCTCGCTTGGCGACGGTCACGCCCGGCAAGGCGAAACGGGAGGTCTGCGGGACCGCGCAGGAGGCCGCGATGAAGACGGTCGCCGTGGTCGACCTGATCAAGGTCAGGCGCCGCCCTCACTCGCATCGAGAGCCACGACTTCCTGATGGCGACCGGTCGGCTCGGCCGCTGCAGGACGCCTTCCGGACGAGCCAGCACGATCTCATCGGCTCAACCGGCATGCTGCTCGGCCTGGTGCAGATGGCGCCTACCAGGCTGTTCAGCCAGACCGGCCTCGCGCCCGCCGGCAACGTCGTCGACACCAACTACACAATGGTCGGCAAGCTTCCGAAGGCCTTCCCAGGTGGTGCGCAGGCGTACGGCGGTATCCACTACCGCCTTCGCCGGGCTGCTCAGAAGTACCTGACCGCGCCCTGAGGGGCCACGACGTGCAGAGCCTGGCGTCGGCTATCCCGGCGTCGAGGTGTGGGCGCAAAGGGCCGCTCCGAGCGGGTGTTCCAGACTGGGCTCACCGAGTGCACGACGCGGTCTAGGTGATGGCCCCCCAACACCCGGAAGGACCGACTCCGCCGCCTTCCCCACAGTCGATGAGCACGTCGAGGTTCAGGCGACTGGGGCATCTGCCAGTGGATGATCGCCGCCTACCGCGAGGACGACCGGCGTCGTGGCCGCGAGGCGATGGTCAAGCTCCACGACGCGATGCGCGGCGGCGCCCGATGGCGCTGCCCGAGATCGTCACCGTCGGGCGAACCATGCAGAAGCGCGCCGACGACATACTCGCCTACTTCGACCCGGCCCGGCACTTCCGACGGACCACCGAGGCCATAGACGATTGGCTTGAGCAACTGCGCGGGTCGTAGCTCGGCTCTGCAACCTGCCAAACTACGTCGCCAGATCGCACGAGGCCGGCAGCTTCAGGCCGCGACTACATCCTGGATCGTTGAAGAGCCCGCAAGACCAGGTGAATCGACCCCATCAATGGCCTGCGACATGATGGGAGCATCGGCGCGCTGAACTTGCACGACTCGCGCGGTTGGCGACGACAAGTTCGTTGACGCTTTCGAGGCCCGCAGCGGTCGGACGCGCACGCTGGACGCCGTCCTCTGCGCCTCATTCGTCGAACGAGTCGTCTGGACTGCGCCAACGGATGGAAGCCTGGGGCGGTTTGTACGATGCACGTGTGAGATCTACGCCAAGACCACCAAGAACCCGAGCCCAGAAATTTCTCGCTGGCATTCTGCGCTACTTCTTTGGCCTATTCTTCGATCGAAGGGTTCTGGTAGATTCTAGATTCGATCGACCTCCCGCAGGGTATCGGATTCTTGGTCGCGCACTTTGGCAACAGAAGGTCCTGGGTTTCAACCGCGCGGCACCTTGGCCAATGGGGCCTTTCACTCGAGTTAGCGACTACGGCAGGCTGCACTTCGATCCAGGAGACTTAGATAACCTGAGCTCCCCGGGCTGCTACTTTCAGAACTTTGCCGCCGACATAACTCTGGGGAAGGGCTGCTATATCGCACCAAATGTGGGGATTATTACCGCGAACCATGATCCGGCGAATCTTCACAGTCACCTTCCAGGGGCACCCGTGACTCTCGGAGACGGGTGTTGGGTAGGTATGAACTCGGTGCTTCTTCCCGGAGTGACACTCGGGCCGGGCACGGTCGTCGGCGCAGGATCTGTCGTGACTAAGTCGTTCCCGCAGGGACACTGCGTGGTCGCAGGAAACCCGGCCAGAAAGATCCGCGAGTTAAGACCGCAGGCAGAGACTTGAGGACGACCCGTGCGGACCGTTGCCCGGGAGCGCCAGCGTTGCCCGGTCGCTTCGTGCGGTGGATTTTCACCGGTTTCGGCGACGTTTCATATCTCGGCGCCGACCGGGATTAGATGCAAAGAACGCCACGAGTGCCACAGCCACGTATGCCGGGATCGCCCGGCCGCTGGTCGCCAGAAACTGTCGAGGAAGTTCGACGACACTAAGGGCTGTGAACCCGTAAAGGCAGTATGCGTAAGCACGCTGCCCTGCCACTGATCGATGGAAGGATAAATGAAGAGCGAAGCCCAAAGCTACGAACAACAACAAACCCGCGACGGACCCCAATTCGCCGAATATGGGAAGAAAGCCTCCAACGTTCGTATACTCGGGGTTTACGCCATTGGCGCGCAGTACGTCTTGCCATGTGAAGAATCGCGGAGGCTGCATAATCCAAGTTCCCACAATAGGAAGTTGTGTTACAAAGCCGAGAGAAACACTGGAGCCGTCACCGGTTGCGGGTAGGTATTCTTGCACGTATATGACGCCGTTGTTCGTGGCTGTCGCGTAGTACTCGAACAAGCGCGACAGTGAGTAACCGAGAAGTCCCGGGCCGGCTTCACGGGACGCTCCCCCCCAACTGCGGCCGCGCTCGAAGATCGCAAACAGGAGGGGCAGTAGAAGTGGGAAGACATATAGGCCCGAGCTCCTCGCTCGCGGAGTCGGGGATGACCGACGCCCACTGCGCGAATCAGCTACAAACAGTACGACCATGAACGGCACCAGAATCCCCAGGACGGCGAGTCTCTCTGCCGCAAGAAACGCCCGCAGAGTTGCGCCTATCAGCAGAATCGCGAAAGATGCGCGGTAGGGAGCTTTGTGCGACTTGAGGTAGGCCAACAACGCTGCTAGAACCGGACCTACTTCCGTCCACGTGGTGATACCCGGGATCGAAGCGTCGAGCATGACTCGCCGTGTCACGAAAGCGGCGAAGTCCTCACCTGCGATCGCCCTCATGGACAGCTCCAACGTCAACCCATCCTCGACGGCCCGAACCAACCAGACTGCGTTGGCGGTCACGAAGATGGCAAGTAGCCATCGAGCGGCTCTACGTGCACCGGGCACCACATCTTCCAGAGTGGCCCCGGGTGCGCCGAGGTGGACCCGCGACTCTTGTGCACTCACGAACAATCGCGACATACCGAATCCCAGCAGAAGTGCCGTAACAGCCGCTGCGATTTGGAGGTATTGTACGAGACCGACGCGCCACGCGGGGTCGGGAAGAAAGCGTGCGTGCAGGTAGGTGGGAACCGCTGCAAGCATAGCCGCGAGGAGAATCAGGGGCCCCGGACGAGCCGCCAACGGCGTGTGCCGAAGATTGGCAGGATATAGTTCCGCTTCGGCCACCCCTCAAGCACCCATCACGAGGTCTACAAAACGGTTCGATTGGGTCCTCCGCGAATAGTTCGAATCCAGCCTCGGATCGGTAAATGCTTGCGCACCTCTGGTTAAACCAAGTTGCGCACGAATGAAGTCCGCAATGCTTGAAGCCGTATTCGCCACCTGCCCGGAGCCCGAATCGTGGAGCAAGCGTGCCGCCTCGCCATGCTCGTATCCAATCATTAGTATGGGCTTCCCCGTGCCAATATACTCAAGCAATTTGCCAGAGAGGACTGGTGCGTCACGGGGGTCATTCCAGGAGAGATATAGGAGTATGTCCGACCCAACCTGTGCTGTAAGGGAGTCCAGGTGCGATACGGGGCCATGTATAAACACTTGGTCTTGAACGGGTGCGAAGTCGGGAAGTGTCCGCAGATGTTCCAAGTTGGTGCCGTAGAAGTGCACTTCTAATGGCGCATCGATCAGTCGAAGTGCGGCAAAGAGCGCACTTGGGTCACGCTTGCCAGGGAAGATGTGGCCGCAGTGAACAATGCTGAGCGCTCGCGCTTCGAGGCTGTTCGCCACACTGGCGCGCGTACGAGCTTCGGTCAAGAGGTCCGCGTCGTAGCCATTGAACACGGTATGAATCGTTGCTCCGAGTTTAGCGCCGAGCTGGTCCGCCAGGCCTACCGTCGCGGCTGTCAGAAGATCAGCCCGCGTGGTGAACAGGCGCTCCAGTGCCCCCTGCGTGGCGCGTAGCAGCAGGCCTTGGGGATTGTATGGATTGCCCACGAGCGCATCACGATAGTCAACAACGAGCTTCGCACGCTTGCGGATTGCCAGCAGCCACGCGACGAATAGTGCTGAGAGAGGCGGAACGCTGACGATGACTACATCCGCCTGTTGGAGTTTTCGGGCACTCCATAAAACGCGGAGCGCCCAGAGAGCATGCCGATCTAATGGGACGGCTCTCGAAGCGCGCTTGAGAAGTCCTCGGGCAAAGGCCCGCAGGCGCCGCCGCTGGCCCGTCCCTGATTCGGGCGGCAGCTCAGGTATCCGCTGGCGCAGGGACTCGCTGGGATCGGAAATGCGAACGACATCAGCACGCTCAAGATCAGCCACGCCGTAGCCAGCGACCGGCGGCTCTCGAGTGAACACCGTGCAGTCATGTCCGTGTCTCAGGAACGCTGCGGCCAGATGCCCAACCCGACCTGACGCCACGTGGAGTTCCGGTGGAAAGTGAAGTCCGATGAGGACGACGTTCATACGCAGAACCTATCAGGCGATCAGGTGGACAAGTTGTGGAGCTCGTCGGCGATGATTTTTGCTGAACGAGTCCACGAAAATCGTTCCGTGTATTCCGCAGGCACGTCCTGGACACTCTCACCAAGCGCTGACAACAGTGCGCCGGATATCTCCCTACTGTCGGCAGGGTCAACGTACTGGGCGTATGGGCCAACTACCCAGCGATATACCGGAATGTCACTAAGAACCAGACTGCAAGATCCGTACTTCAGTGATTCCAAGACGGGTATCCCAAAGCCTTCAGCAATGCTAACGCTCACGAAGACCTTGGCCCTTTCGTATGCCCGACGTAGACAAGCGTCGCATACCCGGCCCGGGATCACCACCTCCTCAGGAAGCCGACTAAGCAGCCCAGCGCGAGCGAACACAGATTTGTTCGGGGCCCCCAGGATTACTAGCGGGTGTTCTCTGCGGGTTCGCTTGGACAGGCGACTGAAACCGTCGACTAGATTCATGAGATTTTTTCGAGGTTCTAGGCTGCCGACGGTCAGGATGGAGCCCTCTGGGAAGTCGTGCGGGGTGGCATCAAGACACTTAGTGTTCAGCGCGCTCGCCGCGTTGGTGGCAACAATTATCCGAGTCCCTGGGGGAGACACCTCGAGGATCTCCTGACGAGTTGGTTCGCTAACGGTGATAATGGTGGTGGCTCGACGGATCTGGGCCCGTAACAGCATGCCCGCCATTCGAGCATAGTTCGGAGCAAACCATTCTGGATGCGTGATAGGGAACAAGTCGTGAACAGTGACGATGTGTCGCTGAACGGCTAGTGGCGCGCGGGTGGTGAGCGACAAAAGGACTCCTGAGCCGATGCGTGGCGAGGCTGACGTTAGCAGTTCTGCCCATGCCACGTGTCGAGATCGCGAGGCCAAACGACTTGGCGAGAAACGTTGGAGTTCGGGGACGTAGTTGCCTAGTCGTGAAGAGATCTCTCGCGCGAACCGCTGTTGACCGGTGACCGGCTGAGCGGCAAAGTACGTGTTGATGAACGTCCCTCGAGCGTTCAAGACTCGACACTCGCGTTCCGGGTTCCCGGGTCAGACAGCCATGCACCCAGGCGCGCGTGAAATGCTCCGCTTGAGAAGCAGTTCACGTGGTTTACGGCGTACGACATATCGAGCCCCATGGCCGTCATGGCCGCGTCTTTTAGAGCCTCCTGAGAGCGCGGGTCCACGCTCACACCACCATGTAGCAGGCGGACGCTCTCCGCGGCGCCGCCAGTCTCGTTTACAACCACGGGCGTGCCGCAGCTCACGGCCTCGACGGGCATTATGCCGAAGTCCTCAATCCCAACGAAGACAAACAGGTTTGCTCGGTCGTAAAGCTGCCATAGAACGTCGTCGCTAACTCGTCCCGCGAAGTGCACGGGTACTCGCGCCTTGCGTGCGAGGTGTTGCAGGCGCTCGCGGTCGGGACCGGAGCCAGCAAGTACCACTGGCATGCCAAGCATTTCGCCAACTGAAATGGCTGCGTCAAGGCGCTTGTAGGAGACAAGGCGCGATGCGCCGAGGACGAACTCGCTCGGCAGTTTCTCCAGAAGAGTTTGGTCCGCATCGCTTAGAGTCCCAGTCCTTGGTCCTAGCGAAACTGGCGGGTAAATGACGTCGGCTTCCACGTCCCACGCGTCCGCGATCCGCTGAGCAATGTAGTTGCTGTTGGCAGCATACCTCACGTTGGTGTTTACCTGCGCTCTGTCATACCTGGTAAGCAGTTCTCGCAAGTGCCGCGTCGCTGAGCCTCCGCCACGAGTATCAAGCGTGGGGGCCCAAAGGTAGCGCGCGGGGCTGTGGATATACGCGTATGCCGCTTTGTTCATTTGGGCGGCTTTGCTCGCCAGGTGGTGCCCAAAGGCGTGCGAGCTGACGACTACGCGATCGACGCCAGTTAAATCGCGCGCCTTCCACGTTGCGCTCATGAAGGGGAGGGCCATGGCCTTGTGTCGCCGCAAAGGTGTGTGGGCAAGCCATGTCTCGTGGACCGTGGGGAATCGCTGAAGGTCATCATTCCACAAAGTGACCGCGACCGCGTCAGGGACTACCTGCAGCATCTCGTAGAAGACATTCTCGGATCCACCGGTAGGAGCGATCCATTCGTGCGAGATGAGGGTGCTGATCGTCATGCTCTGCCTCGGGAAGGTGTCTTAGGTTCATGAGCTTTGCCGCTCTGGAGCCATCGGAATGGCCCTGCGGCACTTCTATCAAACCGGCGGTGCATAAGCGGCGTGCCTAAGTTTCTTATGGCCCATATACCATAGCACGGAATATGTTAGGGCAGATATTCCAGAAAATGATGCGATCGCTACTGGCAAGTCGTCCGTGAAGGCAGCGCCTGCGGTGATCGACAGTGCCACTGCAATAAGGCGAGCGGCATCATATGTCAACTGGTTCGCGGGATATCCCATCAGCAGGAGAGTTTGCGACGTGGGTGAAACTATGAACTGCGCTGTTGCTGATAAGGCAAGGATGCTGATCAGCGGCCCTGCGTTCGCCCAGGCGCCGGGAAGAGCCGAATCTGCAGCTGCCGGCGCAGCTAGGGCGATGACCGTTGCGCCTGGGAGTGCGATCAGAATTAGCTTGCGCGTGGTGCGCAGGAAAAGTTGGTAGCCGGCGGTGAAGTCCCCGCTTCGAAGGGCACTCGAGAACCTGGCGACGTACACTGTCGCCACAGATTGGGAGATCAAGCTCACAGGTGTGCTGACGACGCGAATGGCGATTGCGATCACACCCGTCGCCTCAGGGCCGAAGTAGAGGCTCGAAAGCAGGACGGGCGAATGGAGTGAAAGGTTATTCAGGAGGGTTGAGGGAACCAGGGTGGCTGGGTATGCCCAATATCTTGTTGCTGAACGTCGCAGATCGCCTAGTCGCCAGGAAGTGGTGGGTCTCTCAAGGGCGAGCGACAGCGTTACTAGGGTCAATGTCTGACCGGTGATATGTCCGATGAGAAGGGAGTTCGTTGTCGGGGCCCAGAAGCTTCCAAGGAGCAGCTGAGCCAGGATCACTCCCACGCTCTGAGTTAGCCCTCGCCGCGCGATGGCCCGATATCGCTCCTGCCGAGTAGCTATAACAGTGAGCACTTGATTGGCGGCCATGATGGCTACCAAGGCCGGAGTGAGGATCACCGACCGATCGGCGGCGTCGAGCGCATAACGAATCACGAGCCATGCAGAAGCTGCGAAGAAGCCGACGCTAAGTAGACTGCATGAAGCCAAGCCGCGCCATATCCCCGGATTGCTGGGCAGGGGTATGGCGGCTTCGAACCGAAGTGTTGCGACACTGGCGAGCACCACAGCCGACGCTAGGAAGGCTGCGTAGCTCCCGAACTGATCTGGTGGGTAGATGGTCAGGAGTAGCGGGATGCTCGCAAAGGAAGCTGTCTGGCCGGCCGCAGTAAACAGTGCAATCTGCGCGGAGGGCGAAGACCCTGTGCGCATCAGCCATTCGAGCACGGCCGAATGCTCCTAGCGCACCCGGGGCCAGTGAGAATCCCAGGAGTATGTCCACGGCAGCGCGACCAGCGGGTCCGCAACCGATCACGCTTCTGCCGCATCCTCGTTACTAGCTCGCTGTATTGATCATGCCCGCGCCGACGGTCACACCGGTGGCCTCGTCGATCAGGATGAACGACCCGGTGGTGCGGTTCTTGCTGTAGGGGTCGCACAGCAGCGGGACCGTCGTGCGAAGCTGCACGCGGCCGATCTCGTTGAGACCGAGCTCCTTGGTCTCCTGGTCGCGGTGCAGGGTGTTGACGTCCATCCGGTACTGGATGTCCTTGACCAGCGCGCGGCCGGTGCGCGTGGTGTGCTTGATGGCGAGCTTCTGGCGCGGGCGCAGCGGCTCGTTGGTCATCCAGCAGATCATCGCGTCGATGTCCTGGCTCGGCTTCGGGGCGTTCTGCGGGCGGCAGATCATGTCGCCGCGGGAGACGTCGACGTCGTCCTCGAGGCGCAGCGTCACCGACATCGGCGGGAACGCCTCGGAGATCTCCTTGTCGAACAGGTCGATCCCGGCCACCTTGGAGGTCATCCCGCTCGGCAGCACCAGCACGTCGTCGCCGGGCTTGAAGACGCCGCCGGCGACCTGACCGGCGTAGCCGCGGTAGTCGTGGAACTCGTCGGACTTCGGCCGGATGACGTACTGCACCGGGAAGCGGGCGTCCACCAGGTCGCGGTCTGAGGCGACGTGGACGTTCTCCAGGTGGTGCATCAGCGAGGGGCCTTCGTACCACGGCATGTGCTCGCTGCGGTGCACGACGTTGTCGCCCTTCAGCGCCGAGATCGGGATGATCTCCAGGTCCGGCACGTTGAGCTTCGTCGCGAACGAGGTGAACTCCTCGTGGATCTGACGGAAGACCTTCTCGTCGTAGTCGACGAGGTCCATCTTGTTCACCGCGAGCACCAGGTGCGGCACCCGGAGCAGCGACAGGATCACCGCGTGACGGTGGGACTGCTCGGTGAGGCCCTGGCGGGCGTCGACAAGCACCAGGCCGAGGTCGGCGGTCGAGGCCCCGGTGACCATGTTGCGGGTGTACTGCACGTGGCCCGGGGTGTCGGCGATGATGAACTTGCGGCTCGGGGTCGCGAAGTAGCGGTAGGCCACGTCGATCGTGATGCCCTGCTCACGCTCGGAGCGGAGCCCGTCGGTGAGCAGAGCGAGATCGGTGTAGTCATAGCCGCGCGACTGCGAGGTCGCCTCGACGGCCTCGAGCTGGTCCTCGAAGATCGCCTTGGAGTCCAGGAGGAGTCGGCCGATCAGGGTGGACTTGCCGTCGTCGACGGAGCCGGCGGTTGCGAACCGGAGAAGATCCATCAGAAGTAGCCCTCACGCTTGCGGTCTTCCATGGCGGCCTCGGAGAAGCGGTCGTCGCCACGGGTCGCGCCGCGCTCGGTGACCCGGGCGATCGCGATCTCGTCGATGATTTCGGGGATGGTCGAAGCCTCGGACTCCACGCAGCCGGTGAGCGTCAGGTCACCGACCGTGCGGAAGCGGACCGTGCGCTCCTCGGCGGTCTCGCCGGGCTTCAGCGGGTTGTACTCGCTCTCGGTCAGCAGCATCCCGTCGCGTTCGAACACCCGGCGCCTGTGCGAGAAGTAGATCGAGGGGATTTCGATCTCCTCCCGGCCGATGTAGTGCCAGATGTCGAGCTCGGTCCAGTTCGACAGGGGGAAGATCCGCATGTGCTCGCCGCCGTGGATCCGCCCGTTGTAGAGGCTCCACAGCTCGGGACGCTGGTTCTTGGGGTCCCACTGGCCGAAGTCGTCACGGTGGGAGTAGACGCGCTCCTTGGCGCGGGCCTTCTCCTCGTCGCGGCGGCCACCGCCGAAGGCGGCGGTGAAGCCGTGCTCCTCGATTGCGTTCAGCAGGGTGCCGATCTGGAGCCGGTTGCGGCTGGTCTTGCCGTCGTCGACCACCACGCCGTCCTTGATCGCCTGCTCCACGGAGGCGACGATCAGGCGCACGCCGAGGCGGTTCACCCAGTTGTCGCGGGTCTGCAGCACCTCGGGGAAGTCGTAGCCGGTGTCGACCTGGAGCACGGGGAACGGGATCTTCGCGGGGTAGAACGCCTTCTCCGCCAGCCGCATCATCACGATGGAGTCCTTGCCGCCGGAGAACATCAGCACCGGCTTCTCGAACTCAGCGGCGACCTCACGGAAGATGTGGATCGACTCCGCCTCCAGCTCGTCGAGCTGGCTCAGGCGGTAGTCCGCATGGGTTTCGGTCATCAGTTAGCAGGACCTCTCTCGGGGATCAGCCAGCATCGTATCCACATACCCATGGGGCCGATAATCGACGCCCACGGGGGCTGTAACCCCCGTCACGACGCGGTCTGCTCCGGTCGAGGCTCAGCGCGGCTGGCGCTCCTGCTGCTTGTTCGCCAGCTTGTCCTGCCCCGGCACGGTGAAGTTGTCGTACGGCGGGAGGCCACGGCTCATCCGGACGAAGCCCCACAACACGGGCCCCAGGATGAGCAGGCCGGCGCCGACGAGACCGACGATCTCGGGGGGCGTGCCGAGCATCTTCAGGCCGGTGAGGGTCAGCACGATCACGATGCCGCGGCGGATCACCGACTGCGAGACCCAGTTCGCCAGCCGGGCGCCGATGAACGTGCCCGGGACGCTGCCGACGAGCAGCGGGACCAGCACGGCCCAGTCCACACCGCTGACGATCACGTGGCTGATCGCGGCGGCGAGCACGAGCGGCACGGCCTGGACGAGGTCGGTGCCGACCAGGCGAACGGCCGACAGGGTCGGGTAGAGCAGCAGCAGCGCCACCATGATCAGTGACCCCGAGCCGACCGAGGTGATGCCGACCAGCAGGCCGCCGAGGGCGCCGACGAGCAGCGTGGGCACCGGCTTGACCGGAGGGTTCTGCTCGAAGTGCACGTCGCCGCCGCTGGTGACCACGCGCAGGTTGAGGTACATGCGAAGCGCGTAGGTGCTCGCCGTGAACAGCAGTGCCGCGCCGATGGCGTAGGTCAGGAAGCTGTCCTGCTCACCCTCGCCGCCACCGAACGCCTGGATCAGGAACGCCCCGGCGAACGCGGTCGGGACGGAGCCGGCGATCAGCCACAGCGCGAGCTTGATGTGGGGCGAGCCCTCACGCCAGTGCACGGCGGCGCCGACGCTCTTGCTGACCGAGGCCGAGACCAGGTCGTTGGCGACCGCGGCGGTGGGGTTCACCCCGAGGAAGATCAGCGCAGGTGTCATCAGCGCACCGCCACCCATGCCGGTGAGGCCGACGACGATGCCGACGAAGAAGGCGACGACCAGCACCGAGAAGGCGGACAGGGTGAGGAGATCGCTCATGCGAGGTAGCCCTCGTCTCGCAGGTAGGTGAGCACGTCGTCGAGGGCGTCCTCGATGGTGCGGCCGGTGGTGTCGACGCGGACTGCGGCGTCCTCGGGCTCCTCGTAGGGCGAGGAGATGCCGGTGAACTCCGGGATCTCGCCGCGGCGGGCCTTGGCGTACAACCCCTTGCGGTCGCGACGCTCGCACTCCTCCAGCGGTGTGGCGACGTGGATCAGCACGAAGGCGCCGCCGGCCTCTTCGACCATCTGCCGGACCTGCTTGCGGGTGCTGTCGAACGGCGCGATCGGGCTGCAGATCGCGACCCCGCCGTGCCGGCCGATCTCCGCGGCGACCCACCCGATCCGGCGGATGTTGGTCTCGCGGTCCTCCTTGGAGAACGTCAGCCCCTTCGACAGGTTCCGTCGTACGACGTCGCCGTCGAGGCTGGTCACCGTGCGCTCACCCTGCTCGAGGATCACATCGTGCAGCGCCCGCGCGAGGGTCGACTTGCCACTGCCGGAGAGACCGGTGAAGAACAGCACGAGGCCCTGCTCTTCCGGCCCGGGAACGGCCGCGTCCACGATGGCGGCGACATCGTCGGGCAGCTCGCCCTCGCCGGTGACGGCGACGACCTCGCCGGGGGCGTATGCCGCCACGACCCGCTGCCCCAGGTCGTGGTCGAGGGTCGCGTCGCCGCGGGAGGCGAGGGGGACGGCGACCACGTGCGCGTCGGGCAGGTGGCTCGCAGCCGCGAGGGTGGCCCGGATCAGTGCGGGTGCGGGGAGCTCGGGGGTTCCGGCGCCCACCAGTGCGAGGAGTACGACGGGCGCACCGGCCGACGCGGCGGCGATGCGCTCGATGTCCTGGGTGGTCAGCGGTCCGGCGACAGGGACGGTGACCGTCGTGGCGCCGTACTGCTGCCGCACCTGCTCCGGTGAGAGGTAGAGGCGACGGAACGCGCCGAACTCGTTGTGCGTGATCGGCGCGACATCCCCGACGATCCCGACGGTGCCGTCGCCGGCCTCGTAGGTCGACTCGACCGTGACGCTCGCGAGCGGGACGCCCTCGGGGTCGACGAGCTCCAGCGCGCCGGCTTGCGTCGCTGCGGCGGCGACCTCCGCGGGGACATGCAGGGTGACCAGGCCGTCTGGGCCCTCGAAGCCGGTCAGCGGGGCGAGCGCGCCGTGGCTGAGGAGCTCGAGGTCGTCGAGCTCGCGAGGGGAGGGGGAGTGCTGGGGAGGGGTGCTCGTCGGTTCGGACACCGGGCAATGATCGCACCCGGGGTCTCGACAGGCTCGACCACCGGCGAGGCTCGACCAGCGGGGAGGCTCGACCACCGGCTGGGTCTCGACAGGCTCGACCACCGGGGAGGCTCGACCACCGGGGAGCGTTACTGTCGCGCCATGGCGAAACCTGTGGTCGTGGCCGAGATCGTGCGTTCGGGGTTCGTGGAGGGCCACCACTACGGGTCGGTGGCCGTGCTCAACGCTGACGGGAGTCTGGCGTGGAGCGTCGGTGACGTGGAGTCGCAGGTCTTCCCGCGCTCGTGCAACAAGCCGGTCCAAGCGCTCGGCATGCTCCGGTCCGGGCTGGAGCTGGACGGTGAGCTGCTCGCGCTGGCCTGCGCCTCGCACTCCGGGGAGCCGTTCCACCTCGACGGGGTCCGCAAGATCCTCGCCGGTGTCGGCCTCGACGAGTCGGCGCTGCAGACCCCGCCCGACTTCCCCCTCGATGACGGGGCGCGGGAAGACGTGCTCCGGTCGGGCGGCGGGAAGACGTCGATCGCGATGAACTGCTCGGGCAAGCACGCCGCGATGCTCGCCACCTGTGTCGTGAACGGTTGGGACACCTCGACGTACCTCTCTCCCGACCACCCGCTGCAGCTCGCCATCGCAAGGACGTTCGCGGAGCTGACCGGTGAGCCGGTCGAGATGGTCGCCGTCGACGGCTGCGGCGCGCCGTTGCTGTCCACGTCCCTGCCCGGTCTGGCGCGGGCGTTCCGCGCGATCGCGGTCGGCGAGGGTGGTCCCGAGCGGCGGGTTGCCCAGGCGATCCGGCAGCACCCCGAGCACGTCTCCGGGTCTCGCCGTGACGAGGCGCGGCTGCTCAAGGCGATCCCCGGCGCAATCGGCAAGGCCGGGGCAGAGTCCTGCTACGCCGTCGCGTTGCCCGATGGGCGCGGGGTGGCGATCAAGACCGACGACGGTGCGGCACGGGTTCGCCCGGTGCTGATGGCCGAGGTGCTGCGGCGGCTGGAGGTCCGCGAGCTGCCCGGCGTGGATCTTGATGAGGTGAACGCGACCGGCGACGTGCCGCTGTTCGGCGGGGGGCGGCGGGTCGGCGAGATCCGGGCGGTGTTCTAGGTCTCGACAAGCTCGACCACCGAGGGGTTCACATGCGATTTGGTGCATATGCGTGGTAGGTTGCGTAGCGCAAACTTCACGGTTGTCTCGGGGGAGATGGACGAACCTGAGCGTGGAGCTGCCGGCCGCCGTCCCGCGGTCGGATACGAGGGGAACCCATGTTCAAGAAGATCCTGTTCAAGTCTTTCGCCGGGGCTGCCGCCACCGGCACCGCTCTCTCGATGGCGCTGGTCGCCACGCCGGCCGTCACCACGGCGGCCCCCGAGATCGACAACGTGAGCTGCCACGGCTACCCGGCCAACGCGTCGACCACGACCCAGATGAGCCTGCAGCGAGTCCAGGGCCCGTACGGCGCCAGCAACGGCGTCTCGGTCCGCGTGAGCTCCGACGAGGCCGGTCAGGGCACTCCGGCCGGCACCGTCCGGATCCGGCTGTTCGACGGCAGCGGCAGCGTGATCCGGTCGTGGAACCCGGCCGTCAGCAACGGAACCGTCAGTGTCAGCCTGCCGAGCCGTCTCGCCTCCCGGCAGACGTACCGGGTCACCGCCCGCTACAACCCGAGCGACTGCGCCGGCTTCACCGGCAGCAGTGCCGCAGACGCGTTCTACACCGTCCGCAAGGCGCCGACCCGCACCGCGGCACATGCTCCGAACCTCAGCCGCACCAAGGCCGTTCGGGTCAACGTGTCCGTCGGTTCGGTCAGCCAGCACCCGGTCGTCGGCAAGGCGCGCGTGATCCTCAAGCGCCGTGGCGTCGTCCTTGCTCGCCGCACCGTGGAGCTCAGCGGGGAGAGCGCCCGCGCGTGGTTCGGCAAGCGTCGGGCCGGCTACTACGACGTGATCGTGAAGTACCTCGGCTCCGACCACTTCACGCGCAGCTCGCACGCCACGGACCTCCGCGTCTTCCGCCGCTGATCGCCTGCGTTGGCACGTTCGCATCACGCACAACGACTCCGGCTGGCCCTCGGGCTGACCGGAGTCGTTGTCGTTGCGCTGGTCGGATTCACCGGTTATCAGGCCCTCCAGGCGCGTGACGCGCTGCAGACGGTCGCCAGCGACTTCGAGGAGATCGCCGACGCGCTGACCTCCGGTGAGCAGGAGAGCGCTCGAGCACGCCTGCATAGCGCGCAGGACGCCGCCGCGGAGGCGAGCGCCAACACCCGGGGCCCCGGTTGGTGGATCACCAGCCGCCTGCCCGGGGTCGGCGACGACGTGGACGCCGTACGCACCGTCGCCGACGTCACCGACCGGCTCGCGGTCGACGTGCTGCCCACCGTGATCGACGCGGGAGAGAAGCTCACCCCCGAGAGCCTGCGGCCCACCGACGGCCGGATCGACACCGCTCCGCTCGCCGAGGTCGCGCCGGCGGTGATCCGTGCCGACGCCCACATGCAGCTTCAAGAAGACCGCGTCGCCGCGATCGACACCGCCGAGCTCAATGATGCGCTCGCCGAGCCGGTCGAGCTGATGCAGACCAAGCTCGCCGATGCTGCGTCTCTGTCCGCGAAGGCGTCCTACGCGGTGCGCCTGCTGCCCTCGATGCTCGGCGCGGACGGCGAGCGGACCTACCTGGTGCTTTTCCAGAACAACGCGGAGGTCCGCGCCACCGGCGGCATCCCGGGTGCGTGGGCGACGATGACCGTCCACCGCGGGCGGATCAGGCTCGGCCAGCAGGGCGGAGCTTCTGACTTCGGTGAGCTGCCGCGGCCGGCCCTGCCGGTCACCGACGAGGAGCTCGACCTCTTCAGCGAGGAGCTGGCGCTCTTCCCGCAGAACATCAACTTCACCCCCGACTTCCCGCGCACCGCGCAGCTGGCCCGAGCCATGTGGCAGGAGCGTCTGGGTACGGCGGTCGACGGGGTCCTCTCGGTCGACCCGGTGGCGCTCTCCTACGTGCTCGAGGGGACCGGGCCGGTCGACCTCCCGGGCGGTGAGCGACTGGGCGCCGAGGACGCGGTGCCGTTGCTGCTGAACGACCTCTACAGCCGCCTGCCGGACCCTGCCGCTCAGGACGCGTTCTTCGCGGCCGCGGCGCGAGCGGTCTTCGAGAAGATCGTCTCGGGCGCCGGTGACCCCACGGAGGTGCTCGACGGACTCACCCGGGGTGTGCGCGAGGGACGGGTCTACGCGTGGTCGTCGGTCGAGGCCGAGCAGGACCTGCTCGCGCAGACGCCGCTCGGCGGCGAGATCCCCCTCTCGCCCGGGGTGGAGAGGCCCTTCGTCGGTGTCTTCCTCAACGACGGCACCGGCGCCAAGATGCAGTACTTCCTCGAGCATCGAGTGGACGTCGAGCCGATCGCCTGCAACCTGGAGGGGCGTCAGGAGCTCGAGGTGACGGTGACGCTGCGCTCGACCGCGCCTCGTGACCCTTCCCAGCTCCCGGACTACGTCGTCGGCATGGCCGAGCAGATCGGCGTGCGGCCGGGGTCCATGCGGCTGGTCACCCACCTCTACGCGCCGGTCGAGGGGTGGGTCGAGTCCTCGACGATCGACGGTGAGGAGCTGCCCGTCAGCTCGGTGGACCACCTCGGCCACCCGGTGGTGACGCGGACGGTCGACCTCGCGCCGGGGCAGGCGCGGCGGTTGCGATACGTCGTGATGACCGGACTCGACCAGCCTGGTGCGGTGAACCTGCGGGTGACGCCGGGTGCGCACTCGTCCGGCGTCGGCGACGTGCAGACGTCCGCTTGCTCCGCCAGCTAACACCGTTTTCTCCTGGAAGTGCCTTATCTGTAAGGCGGAATGTGCCCCGTCTCACCTCCACGCCTCTTGTATCTGCTTGCAAGAGTTAGCACGATGGGGATGTGGGCAAGGGAAAGGTCGGCAAGACCGTCGAGAGTCTCGGCGAGTACCTCCGGGAGCAGCGCGTCAGCGCCGAGCTCTCGCTGCGGCAGCTCGCCGAGCAGACCGGTGTGTCGAACCCGTACCTGAGCCAGATCGAACGCGGTCTGCGCCGGCCGTCAGCGGAAGTGCTCCAGCAGCTCGCGAAGGCGCTCCGCATCTCTGCCGAGACCCTCTACGTGCGGGCGGGGATCCTCGACCCGGACGAGGAGGGGGTCCGCTCCGTCGAGCTGGCGATCCTGGCCGACCCGGGGCTGACCGAGCGGCAGAAGCAGTCGCTGCTGGACGTCTACCAGTCCTTCCGCGCCGCCAACGGCGCACCGGTCGATCCTGTCTCGGGGCCGGCCGCAACAACGACTTCCGGTGGGGCCCAGGAGCCCTCCGGGAACTGAGGAGGTAAGCACATGGCTACCAAGAAGATCGACGCAACCGCCCCGCTGTACGCCGTGGTCGGGGTCACCGACCTCGCCGTCGAGCGTGCACGTCACTACAGCGCGGACATCCAGGCCCGCTTCGCGAAGCTCGACCTCGAGCCGAAGGCGCTGCGCGACCAGGTCCAGACCGTCGTCACGGCCCGGATCGACGAGCTGAATGAGGACGCCAAGGGGGCGCGGACCACCGTCGAGGCGCGGGCGACCAAGGCTCGGGCACAGCTGGAGTCCTACGTCAACGACACCGTTGCCGAGGTCACCGAGACCTACGGCGACCTCGCCGCCCGCGGCCGCAACCTCGTCGCCCGGATCCGCCGGCAGCAGGCGACCCAGGACGCGAAGGCCTCTGCCCAGACCGCCGTGGCGAAGGCGAAGACCACCCGGACCCAGACCACGAAGTCCGCGAAGGCCACCGCCGGCACG
>JBMOMG010000120.1:0-21387 GCA_049323155.1 Actinomycetota bacterium
CAGGTGCCGGACGCCGACGCGCCGGCAGCAGCGCGGCGAGCAGCACCAGCAGCACCGGGAGAGCGCCGCCGAGGAGACCGGCCTGGTAGGAGCCGTTGGGAGCGAACTCCAGCCGCACCTCCCCCGCGGCTCCGGCAGGCAGGACCCAGCCCTGCTTCCAGCCGTCCACGCGCTGCGGCTGCAGCTCCTCGCCGTCGAGGGTGGCGACCCAGCCGTCGTTCGCGTTCTCGGCCACAACCAGCAGAGTCGGTTGGTCACGGTCACCGACCTCGACCGTGCGCTCGGTGGCCGTCCAGTCACGGACCGCGGTCGAGACCCGCTGCGGCCGGCTCAACGCGGGAACCGAGTCCGAGACCAGCCGCAGCGTCTCCGGCCGCATCAGCCGGGACGGGGACACACCGATCCGGTTCTCCCCCGGCTCGAGCTCGACGGTGCCCTCACCGCACGGAAGCACCCGGACCGGTTCGCCCGCCATCAGCCGGGCGAGCGTGGAGGCGACGCGGGTCTGGGTCCGCACGCCGTTCACCATCACCTCGGGGCCACTGCCGCACCCGAGGTCGAGCTGCTCGTGCCTGTCGATCGTGGGGACGCGGGCTCCAGGGAAGGACACCTCCGCGACCCCGACGGGCAGCGGGCCGCCGGAGAGGCCGTCGGTGAAGAATGCCTGCTCGACGCCGTCGAAGCGGATGGTCACCTCGTCGGTCACGAACGGCTCGAACTCCCCGACTCCGTCGTCGAGCCGGACGGTGGCGCGCTCGTCCTTGCGGTCGTCCTCGGGCTGCCCCTCCCGGTCGGTGAGCAACGTGACCGACGTGGGAAAGGCAGCCGGAGTGTTCCGCTGCAGGTCGAACGCGATCCGGCTCAGCCGCACCGGGCGGTCCCAGCGCAGCGTCATCGACTCCCGAGGCGGCGCCAGCGAGTCCGGGTCGAGCCGCGACCGGGCGACCCAGGCGGTGGTGGGGTCGTCGTCGACCGCGGCCAGGCCCCCGGCGAGCGGGTGCCGGGACCAGTCACTGGAGGTCTCCACGCGCACCGGCAGGTGCGCCGCCAACGCGCGCGTGGCGACGCTGCGCTGGCGCACCGACGCACTCAGGTGGAGGTCGAAGCGCTGCCTGCGAGCGACGGGGACGACCCGCTGGAGGCTGTCGAAGTCCTCCCCCGCGACCGCCCAGGTGTCGTTGCAGGAGATCACCGGACCGGCGGTCTCCACGCACGGGCTCCGGCCCTGGTCGCGGGCGAGCAGGATCCGGTCGGGCTGGGAGTCGGTCGGCGGCAGGGCGAGCGCCCGGTCGATCTCGACGCCGGGCAGGGCGACCTCGGCGAGCGCGAAGTGCTGTCCCTCGCCCCCACCGCGCACCCGGAGTGCCTTTACCTCGACGAAGTCAGTGCGTTCGTCGAGGACTCGGGTAGTGCTGCGTCCGGGCAGGGGCGCCTTGACGCGGATGGGATCCCCGGACGTCCTGATCAGTAGCCGGGTGACCCGCGGACCAAACGCGCGACCCATCCGTACAGTGATCTCGTCCAGGTCCGCGGGCCGGCGCAGGTCGACCCGCCACCACTGGCCGACGGCGCCGTCGAGGCCACCGGAGACCCACGAGCTTCCCGGGAAGCCGTCGACCGCGGCGGCGGGGCTCCGGTCGCGCCGCACCGGCGGCAGCGTCGAGGCGTCCGACTGTGCACTGGACGCGGTCACGCGGTCCACGCCCCACCAGCGGGTGACGGTCTCCCAGCGCGCCTGGTCGTCGTACAACCGGTGGTTGGGCACCACCGAGCTCAGCGCCCAGTCCTCGCCCTCGGCCATCGTCGCCGAGGTGTTGTGCCGCACCGCGGTGAACGCGGTCTCGCGCCGCTTGAGCCCGTCGGTGGCCACCACGGGGCTGTTGTCGAAGGCCGGGGAGCGGTCGCCGATCAACACCGACGGGCCGGCCAGCAGGAGCTCGCCCCAGGTGAGCCCGGCGCTCGGCGTACCCGACACCACAGGCACCGAGGACACCTCCCAGGCAGTGACCCGCTCGGCGGTGCCGGTGACCTCGTAGACCTCGATCGCGTAGTAGCCGGCCTGCCGACCGCGGTTGGCCACCCAGCGGTTGCCCTGGCGCTCCGAGATCGGGAAGCTGCCGAGGTAGGGACCGAACCGGGCGTTGCGGCGATCCAGGTGCAGTCCGGGTGACCGGTCCAGGGCCTGGTGCAGGACGACCGGGTCAGGAGCGTCGGAGGTGAACGCGAGGTCGTTGCGCACCACCAGCCGGCCGATCCCGTTGGCGGCGAGGAAGTCGGCCAGCGTGTTGCTCGGCCGCCCAGACTCCACCACCTCGGTCACCGCGTCGAGCAGCCGCACGTTGCCCGGCTGTGCGAGGGGAACGATGTTGCGCACCGCCCATGGGCTGGCCGCCAGAGGCTGCAGCACGTCGTCGTGCGGTCGCCCCCAGAAGTAGTCGCCGAACGCGCTCGCCGGAATCTCCAGCGCCAGGCCGTCCTCCTGCTCGCCGAGGTAGCGAGCGGCCTCCTCCCAGTAGGTGGGCACGTTCTTGAACGAGCCCTCGGGCGCGAGCTGGCCGGCGTAGGCGGGTGCGGCCACCCCGGCCACCGAGACCGCCGCCGCGACGACCGCCGCCCACCGGATCAGCCGGTCCCGCAGCAGCCGCGGCTCGGCCTGGAACACCGACACGAAGTGCGCCATGCCCAAGACGATCGGCAGGCGCAGCACCACGTCGTACTTGTGCAGGTTGCGGAACGGTGCCAGCTCGGCGTCGAGCAGGGCCTGGCGCTCCTCGGCCCACCAGCCGTGCAGGTCGCCGGTGTAGCCGAAGCCCACGAGGGCAACTCCGAGCAGCAGGCCGAGCGCCAGGAAGTGCCGGTGCGGGTTGTCCGGACGCGCGATCCCGGCAAGGCCCAGAGCGGCGATCACCGCGGCGTTGACGATCAGGAACGGCGTGGTGGCCAGCAGGTTGCCGGCGTACCAGTCCTGCGGGGAGATGTAGGCAACCCAGTCCGAGCTGCCGGCGAGCACGTCCGGCAGGCTGGTCGGCAGCGTGGTGATCGGGGCGTTCTCGATGTAGTCCAGGAACGGCACGCTGTAGCGCCCGAGGATCAGCAGCGGCACCACCCACCACAGCGTGGCGAGGACGGTCAGGCCGGTCCACCAGAGGAACAGAGCCCGGCGCCGTGGGCCACCGGTGCGGGTGAGCAGCCACGCGACCCCGAGCGGGAGTACGGCGGACACCGCGACCGCGTTCACCCCACCGGCCGATGCGACGACCAGCGCCGAGAGCGCGGCCGCGCGGCGCGGTGACCCCCCGCTCGAGGCGCGCACCAGCGGGAGCAGCACCCAGGGCGCGAGCGCCGAGGGCCACGCCTCCACCGAGGTGGGTCCCAGGAGGGTCAGCATGTGCACGGACAGGGCGAACGCGAAGCCGGCGAGCACCTGCGCCCACGGCCGCCCGATCCGTAGTGCCTGGGCGAGCTTCACCGTGCCGACGAACGCCAGGCACAGCAGCAGGGTCCACCACAGCCGCTGGGTCACCCAGGTCGGGATGCCCGTCACGTCGCCGAGCAGGAAGAACGGTCCCATCGGCCAGAAGTAGCCGTACGCCTGGTTCTGCAGCTGTCCGAAGGCCGCCAGCGGGTCCCACAGGTCGGCGGCCCGGGCCAGGAAACCGCCGGGGTCGACGGCGAGGTCGAGCTTGGTGTCGGCCACGATCCGGCCCGGTGCCTGGATGAACGCGATGGCGGCGAGCAGCAGGCAGTAGCCGACCATCCGGAGACGGGAGGTCGCGCTCACGCTCATCGGCGCCTCACCACGAGCACCAGGTTCCACGTGCCGAGCTCGCGCAGGCCCGGGACCTTGACCAGACCCCACGCCCAGCGCGGGTGATAGCGGGGGAACACGTCGAGCACCTCTCCCGCGTCCAGCCGGCCGGCCCAGTCCAGGGCGGCCCGGACGGTGACCGGGAACAACGACTCGCCGTAGCGGTTCTTCGGCTCGTGCCCGTGCCTGCGCGCATAGCGCTCGCGCGCGCGACGGCCGCCCAGGTAGTGCCACGGCGAGGTCTCGTGCCCGCCCCACGGGCCGTACCAGACCGTGTAGGACAGGAAGGTGATCCCGCCCGGCTTGGTGACCCGCACCATCTCGTCGGCCATCCGCCAGGGATCGGGCACGTGCTCGAGGACGTTCGACGAGTAGCAGACGTCCACCGAGGCCTCCGCGAACGGCAGCGCCATGCCGCTGCCGACCACCGTGCCCGGCCGGATCCCACCCAGGCCGGCCAGCTCACCGGCGTCCGCGTCGAGCGCGATGTAGCGGGCCCCGGCATGCTCGAAGGCGTCGGCGAAGAAGCCGGGACCCCCGCCGACGTCGAGCACGGTCCGGCCGGCGAGGTCGACGTACTGCCCGAGCTGGTGCACCGAGTCGTCGGCCAGCGCGGTGTAGAAGCGCGGCGGGTCGACCTGCTCGTAGCGGAAGGCCCGGAAAAGCTCGACCGAGCGCCGCAGCGACGGTGCCCACACGCGCTGGTGGGGCTGGGCGGGGCGCGGCACGCGGTGACCTTACCCGACTGTCGATTCGTCCCGCAGGAGGTGTGACCGACCGGTAACCTTGACCGAATGCAGGGAGGGAGACCCGCTTCGGTCCGGGGTCGTCACATCGTCTTCTTCAACTGGCGCGACACCGCCAACCCCGAGGGCGGTGGGTCGGAGCGTTACGTGGAGAAGGTCGCGCGCGGCCTCGTCGACCGCGGCGCGCGCGTCACGATCTTCTGTGCCGCCCACGACGCTGCACCCCGTGACGAGGTCGTCGACGGCGTCCGGTTCATGCGCCGCGGCACCAAGCTCGACATCTACGCGCTCGGAGTCCTGCACCTGCTGCTGCGCCGGCTCGGCAAGGTGGACCTGGTCGTCGACGTCCAGAACGGTCTGCCGTTCTTCACCCGGCTCGGCACCACCAAGCCGGTGATCGTGCTGGTGCACCACGTCCACCGCGAGCAGTGGCCGGTGGTCTACCCCGGCCGGATGGGTCGGCTCGGCTGGTGGATCGAGCGTCGTCTCGCCCCGTGGCTGTACCGGCGCAGCCAGTACGTCGCGGTCTCCCGTGCCACGCGCGAGGAGCTGATCGAGCTCGGGGTCGACGGCAGCCGCATCGCCGTCGTGCACAACGGCACCGATCCCGCACCGGCGGTCGAGGAACGGCGCAGCGAGACGCCCACCGTCTGCGTGGTCGGCCGTCTGGTGCCGCACAAGCAGGTCGAGCACGCGATCGACGCCGCGGTGGCGCTGCGCACCGAGCTGCCCGACCTGCGGGTCCACGTCATCGGCAGTGGCTGGTGGGAGGAGGACCTCAAGAAGTACGCCGCCCAGCTGGGTGCGCTCGACCTCGTCGTCTTCGAGGGCCACGTCGACGAGCGGCGCAAGCACGAGCTGTACGCCCGGTCCTGGCTGATGGCCCTGCCCTCACTCAAGGAGGGGTGGGGCCTGGTGGTCGGCGAGGCCGGGTCGCACGGCGTACCCACCGTGGCCTACGGGTCGGCCGGGGGGACGCGTGAGTCCATCGCCCACGACCGGTCCGGCCTGCTCGTGGCGGACGAGGCCGAGCTCACCGAGGCGATCCGGGTGCTGCTGTCGGACCCCGCCGAGCTCGCCCGGCTCGGACAGGGGGCCCGGGAGCGGTCACACCTGTTCTCCTGGGAGGAGTCGCAACGCTCCTTCGCGGTCGTCGTCCAGGACGTCCTGGCCGGGCTGCGCGTGAGTGCGGAGGACCCGGTCGTCCCCTGACCGCGCGGTCTCGGTGCAGCACGACGAAGAGGCGGCCGGCTGTGCGCCGTACCGCCTCCGAAGTCTGCGCGCCGTGGCGCGCGGTGCTAGTCGGTGTTGGTGCCGTAGTCCATGACAGCGGTCTCGGGCTGCTGCGGCGTGCCGCTGACCACCGAGACCACGCCGGCCGCCGTGGCGAAGGCGAGCGCGCCGCCGATCAGCACGGCAACGGCACCAGCGATGAATCCGCCCACGATCTCTCCACTCCCTCAGAAAACTGAGGTAACGATAGCAGCGAGGCGGCGCTACGAGCGGCTTTTGGCCCACGACCGCGCCGAGGCGACGCTTCCGGCGGCCAGCGCGGCCGCGACGCTGCCGAGCGCCACCAGCCAGGCGAGGACCTGCGCCACCACGGCTGCGGCCCCCGGCCCCGGCCGCGCGGGCGCCTCGGGCAGCTCGTAGACCTGCAGGTGCGCGGTGTCCAGCAGCAGGCGCCGCCCGTCGAGCTCCGGGGTGTCGAGCACCTCCGCGAGTGCTGCGCGGGCCTCGACGTCGACGACCACCCAGGACACGCCTTCAGCCGCCAGGGCAGCGACCAGTCCCGGCTCGGGGAGCCGCTGTCCGAGCAGGCCCGCGATGCGCCGCGCGCGTGGGTCCTCGCCGGCGAGCAGCTTGCCGGAGACCGACAGCTCGTCGTTGGCGACGTAGTTGGGGGTCAGGTACCTGCCGACCGGGTCGAGAGTGCGACGACCGAGGTTCCACTCCGGCAGCCGGTAGGAGCTGAACGGCAGCACGAGGACCACGCCGTCGCGCTCGGCGCTGCGGTCGGCGAGCACCGCGCGAGCCGCGGCGTAGTCGTCGGGGAACGCCACCGGTCGCAGCGCGCCGCCCAGGCCCCACGCCAGGTCGGGCATCAACGCGAGCGGCATCAGCACGGCCCCGCCGGCGAGCGCGATCCGCCCGGGCTTCTCCAGCCGCACCTGGGTGAGCACGGCCGCGCCCGCGCCGAAGAGCGCGGCCTCCACCGGCGCGAGCAGCGCGAGGTAGCGCGAGCCGTCGCGGAACAGCCCACCGCCCGGCACCTCGGCCACGATCCACTCCAAGACCGGCTGGGCGAGCGCGCCCGCCATGGCGACCAGGAGGCCGGCGGCGCCGGCGAGCAGGAGCGTGGCGCGGTCGCGGCCGGGCAGGTACGACGACCACCTCCTCCAACCGACCGCGCACACCGCGACCGTCGCCACCAGGGCGGCCACGGCGGCCCAGCCGAACCGGGAGGCCGGCACCACCTCGTCGTTCCAGATCCCGCCGAGTCCCAGGAGGGACAGCGGCACCGGCAGCGGGCCCTCCCCTCCTGCGGCGAAGGCAGCCACGCTGTCGGGGTCGGTGACGGCGTCGCCGCCGCGGGCCAGGCCGGCGACCAGCCACGGGGCGTTGACCGCGACGGCGGCGCCGGCGACCCACGACGTCGTGCGCAGCGCCGTACTCCCCCGGCCGGCGACCGCGACCACGGCGACCAGGGCGGCCATCAGCCCTCCGGCCGCGCTCGTCGCAGCCAGCGCCAGCCAGCCGACGAGCGCGGGCAGGTTGCCCGGCTGACCGAGCCGCAGCCGGCGGGCACGGTCGAACACCCAGGGCAGCGCGGCGTAGGCGAGCAGCACCGGCCAGTGCCCGATGCCCAGCCGCTCGGCGACGTAGGGGTTCCAGACGTACACCGAGGTCGCCGCGAGCTGGGCCACGCCGCTGTCGGCGGGCACCAGCCGTCGCGCCCCGGCTCCCGCGACCACCAGCGCTCCGACCAGCACGAGCTTCTGCAGCAGCATCCCGGGGACGACCTCGTCGACGACGGCGACGAGCGCGTCGGACGGGACCGCCCTGGGCAGGCTCGTGCCGAGACCGAGGAAGTCCGAGCGCATCGCCAGGTCCGGGACGAACACCATGTCGTAGCTGAGGACGTAGCCCGGCGCCAGCAGCGGAGCAGTCACCAGCAACGCGAGGACCCAGGGCCACCACCGGACGGCGACCTGCATCCGTCGTGTCACGTGCTCGTCCGATCCGCCGCTGGGCATAGGGTGCGACAGAACCTATCGTGTAGCCCGCCCACCCAGACGAAAGTGCTGAATCGATGCTCGAGAGCAGCGGCCGCCGCCTGCCGCCGTGGCTTCTCGGCAGTGGCATCATCGCGCTGGCGATGGGCGTGATGAACCTCGGCACCTACGGCTTCACGATCATCGCCGCCCGGCTGCTGGGCCCCAGCGAGTACGGCGCCCTCGCGGCTGTCATGGGCCTGCTGCTGGTGGTCAACGTGGTCTCCCTCGGCCTGCAGGCCACCGGCGCCCGCCGGGTGTCCGCCGCACCGGAGGACCTCGAGCGCATCGAGGCCGACATCATGACGGCCAGCTACAAGTCCGCGATCGGGGTGGGGCTGCTGTGCATGGTCAGCATCCCGCTGGTGACCTGGGTGCTCCGGCTGGACAGCTGGCTGACCGCCGGGATGATCGCGCTGACCGCGATCCCGCTCACCGTGATGGGTGCCCAGGCCGGGATCCTGCAGGGCGAGCGACGCTGGCTCCCCCTGGCCGGGATCTACCTCGCCGTCGGGCTCGGCCGGGTCGGCTTCGGCACGTTGGGGCTGCTGCTCGACGACAACACCCTCGGCGGGATGACCGGTGTCGCGGTGGGTGCCGTGCTACCGGTGGTCGTCGGCTCCGCGGCGCTGCGGCACCCCTCGCGCACCCCGGTCACCGACGGGGCCGGGGCCGGCGGCGCCGCTCCGGGCCGAAGCCGTCGCGTGGTACGCGAGCTGTTCCACAACTCCCACGCCCTGCTGGCCTTCTTCGCCCTGTCCAACGTGGACGTGGTCATCGCGCGGGTGGTCCTCGACGACCACCAGGGCGGCCTGTACGCCGGCGGTCTGATCCTGGCGAAGGCGGTGCTGTTCCTGCCGCAGTTCGTCGTGGTGGTCGCGTTCCCGTCGATGTCGGAGGCCGAGGCGCGCACCAGCATGACCCTCAAGGCGCTGGCGATGGTGCTCGGCATCGGACTGCTGGCGACGGGAGTGGCCTGGCTGTTCGACGCGCTCGCGGTGGAGTTCATCGGCGGTGCCGCCTACGCCGAGCTGGCGGCGACGATCTGGGCGTTCGCGGCCGTCGGCACGATCTGTGCGATGATCCAGCTCCTCGTCTACAACGTCGTGGCCCGGCAGAACAAGCGTGCGGTAGCGGTCGTCTGGGCGGGGCTGCTCGCGCTGGTCGCCACGGCGCCTGCGGTCGACTCGATCAGCTTCCTGCTCGTCGCGGTCGTGGTGATCGAGGGTGCCGTGCTCCTGGTGCTGCTCGGGCTGGGCGTCCGGCGTACGGGCGTCGAGACCGGACTGACGCCGCTCTGACCGGTGACCGACCTGCCCGGAACCCGGCGGGGGTGGCTCGGCGGGTCAGCCGGTGAACGAGCCGACGACGAACGCCAGGACGTTGAGGGCGGCGAACCCGAGGCCGATCACCGCACCCACCACGGCGGGGACCTGTCCGTCCTGGCGTCCGAGGCGCATCGCCTTGCGTCCGGACCTGACGGCCAGCACGCCGGGGAGCACGAACACCAGCAGCGCCGGCGTGACCGAGACGAGCGCTTCCCAGAACGCCGGCTCCGCCTCGTCCTCCGCCAGCAGCGACAGCAGCCCCTCGCCGATCACGAACGCCAGGACGAAGGTGACCGGGTACAGCGCGAGCGACCACCAGGCGTGTCGGTAGGCGGTGTCGGCCGGAGTCCCCGACCTCGACCGCCTCGCCAGGTGCGCACCCGGCTTCGGTGATGCGGTGCCGTGGACGGACATCTCACGCCTCCCTCGCAACCTGCCCCGTAAATCGAGACTAGATCGCGCTCGGGCGATACATAAGGGTCCTACGACCCGGCCGCGGCCGTCGGGACAGCGCCCCCTCCCGGTGGCTCAGTGAGCGGCCTCGTGCCACGACCTGCCGGTGCCGACCGAGACGTCGAGCGGCACGGTGAGCTCGGCGGCGGCGCCCATCTGGGTGCGGACCAGCTCCTCGAGCCGCTCCCGCTCACCGGGTGCGACCTCGAGCACCAGCTCGTCGTGGACCTGGAGCAGCATCCGCGACCGGAGCCCCTCGTCCTTCAGCGCGCGGTCGACGTTGAGCATGGCCACCTTGATGATGTCGGCGGCCGAGCCCTGGATCGGCGCGTTGAGCGCCATCCGCTCGGCCATCTCCCGCCGCTGGCGGTTGTCACTGGTGAGGTCGGGCAGGTAGCGGCGGCGACCCATGATCGTCTCGGTGAACCCGCAGCGACGCGCTTCGTCGACGATCCCGGCGAGGTAGTCGCGGACCCCGCCGAAGGTCTCGAAGTACTCGTCCATGAGGCCGCGGGCCTCACCGGTCTCGATGCCGAGCTGCTGCGAGAGCCCGTAGGCCGACAGTCCGTAGGCCAGCCCGTAGTTCATCGCCTTGATCTTGGCCCGCATCTCCGGGGTCACCTCGGCAGCGTCGACGTCGAAGACGCGCGAGGCCGTGACCGAGTGGAAGTCGCGGCCGGAGCGGAACGCCTCGATCAGCAGGGCGTCCTCGGACAGGTGCGCCATGATCCGCATCTCGATCTGGCTGTAGTCGGCCGTCATCAGCGACTCGAACCCCTCGCCGACCACGAAGGCCTCGCGGATCCGGCGGCCCTCCTCGGTGCGGACCGGGATGTTCTGCAGGTTCGGGTCGGTGCTCGACAGCCGGCCGGTCGCGGCGATCATCTGGTTGAACGTGGTGTGGATCCGGCCGTCGGGCTGGACGGTCTTGAGCAGCCCCTCCACGGTCTGGCGCAGCCGCGAGACGTCACGGTGGCGCAGCAGGGCGAGCAGGAACGGGTGCTCGGTCTTGACGTAGAGCTGCTGCAACGCGTCGGCGTCGGTGGTGTAGCCGGTCTTGGTGCGCTTGGTCTTCGGCATGTTCAGCTCGTCGAAGAGCACCACCTGCAGCTGCTTGGGCGAGCCGAGGTTGATCTCCTTGCCGATCACGTCGAAGGCCTCGTCGGCGGCTCGCTTCACCTCCGCGGCGAAGTGGGCCTCGAGGCCTTCCAGGTGCGCCACGTCGACGGCGACGCCCGTGCGCTCGAGCTCGGCGAGCACGTAGACCAGCGGCAGCTCGACGTCGGCGAGCAGGCGGGTGCCGCCACGCTCCTCGAGCTCGTCGTCGAGCGCGGCGGCCAGGTCGAGCACCGCGCGCGCCTGCAGCATCGAGACGTCGCCGGAGGAGTCCTCGCCGAGGGTGTCGAAGGTCAGCTGGCCGTCGTCGACGGTGTCCTGACGCAGCTCGCGCTTGAGGTAGCGCAAGGTGAGGTCGGCCAGGTCGTAGGAGCGCTGGTCGGGGCGGGCGAGGTACGCCGAGAGGGCGGTGTCACGCTCCAGGCCGCGCAGGGACCAGCCTCGTGCGGCCAGGGCCAGCATCGGCCCCTTGGCGTCGTGCAGCACCTTCGGGCGGTCGGCATCGGCCAGCCAGTCGCCGAGCGCCTCGTCGTCCTCCGGGCTCAGCTGCTCGACGTCGATCCACGCCGCCGAGCCGTCCCCCGTGGCGAGCGCCACCGAGAACACGTCGCCGGTGCCCGCCCGCCAGCCGCCCTGGACCTGCACACCGACCCGGGCGTCCTGGGTCGCGGCGTGCTGCTCGAGCCAGCCGGCCAGCTGGCCCTGGGCGAGGCGCACGCCGTCGACGGTGAAACCCTCCTCCTCGATCTCCTCCTCCGACTCGAGCGTCGCGAACAGCCGGTCGCGCAGCACCCGGAACTCCAGGCCGTCGAAGATCTTGTGGACCTCCTGGCGGTCCCAGGGCTGCACGGCGAGGTCGGTCGGGGTGGCGGTCAGCTGGAGGTCGCAGACGAGTGCGTTGAGGCGACGGTTGCGAATCACGTCGCCGAGGTGCGCGCGCAGGGAGTCACCGGCCTTGCCCTTGATCTCGTCGGCGTGGGTGATCACGTTGTCGAGGCCGTCGTACTGGTTGATCCACTTCGCCGCGGTCTTCGGGCCGACGCCGGGCACACCGGGCAGGTTGTCGGAGGTCTCCCCCACCAGGGCGGCGATCTCGGGGTAGCGGCCGGGCTCCACGCCGTACTTCTCCTGCACCGCCTCGGGTGTCATCCGGGCCAGGTCGGAGACCCCCTTGCGGGGGTAGAGGACCGTGCAGGAGTCACCGACGAGCTGCAGCGTGTCGCGGTCGCCGGTGCAGATCAGCACCTCGAAGCCCTGCGCGACGGCCTGGGTCGCCAGGGTCGCGATCACGTCGTCGGCCTCGTAGCCCTCCTTCTCGATCGTGGCGACCCGGAGCGCGGCGAGGACCTCCTTGACCAGCGAGACCTGGCCCTTGAACTCGTCCGGCGAGGCCGACCGGTTCGCCTTGTAGTCGGAGTACTCCGCGACGCGGAAGGTGTCCCGGGAGACGTCGAAGGCGACACCCACGTGGGTCGGCCGCTCGTCGCGCAGCACGTTGATGAGCATCGAGGTGAAGCCGTAGACCGCGTTGGTCGGCTGCCCGGTCGTGGTGGAGAAGTTCTCCACCGGGAGCGCGAAGAACGCGCGGTAGGCCAGCGAGTGGCCGTCGAGCAGGAGCAGGCGGGGACGCTGACCGGTTTCGGGGGGCTGGTTCGACACGGGTCCGACCTTAGCCGGGGCCACCCCCAGGACTCGACCGGCGGGCGGGCCGGGACAATGACGCCATGGACCACATGACGCCACCCGCCACGGACACCCCCGAGCACGCAGAGTTCCTGCGGCAGTTCCCGATGGGCGCCCTCAACGAGAAGATGGGCGTCGAGCTGCTCGAGGTCTCCCCGGAGCGCGTGGTCGGCCGGATGCCGGTCGCCGGCAACACCCAGCCCTACGGCCTGCTGCACGGTGGCGCGTCCGTCGTGCTCGCCGAGAGCCTCGGCTCGGTCGGCTCGGCGATGCACGCCTACCCCGACCGGCAGGCAGTGGGCGTGGACATCAACGCCACCCACCACCGGTCCGCGCGTGAGGGTGTGGTGACCGGTACGGCGACCGCGATCCACCTGGGGCGCACCTCGGCCTGCTACGAGGTCGTGATCACCGACGAGCAGGGCAAGCGGCTGTGCACCTCGCGGATCACCTGCGCACTGGTGCCGGTGCGCCAGGAGGACTGACCTGCCCTCAGCCCTGCTTGGCCTGGGCCCGGCGCTGCAGCCGCCGTTGGGCGAGCACCTGACCCACGGTGCGGTGGTTGCGCCCGGAGACCATCGCGCATGCGGGCGGCTCGACGGGCAGCTTGGCCCGGAGCGCCGGGATCGTGGCGCCCCGCACGATGGCGACCTGGCTGAGACCCAGCCTGGCCATGAACCGGTTGGCATCCCGGGAGTGCACCGACGCCGCCGCGAGCAGGTGCGACGTCTCCTTCTCCTCGCCCCACGAGACCGCGGCCTCGATCAGCGCCTTGCCGACGCCGTGCCGGCGGTGCCCACCGAGCACGTGCAGGTGGGTGATGTGGATCGCGGTCTCGGTGTGGATCGGCGAGGTGGCCGCACGCAGCAGGTGCGCCGCGCCCACCACCTCGTCGTCGATGAGCCCGACCAGGAGACGCTCGTCGGGGTCAGCAGCGATCCTGGCCACCGCGCTGGCCGCCTCGGAGACCGCCTGCTCGGTCGAGCGCTCGCCGGCCCGCCGGAAGTCACCCCACACCGCGACCAGCGCGGCAGCGTCCTCAGGAGTGGCATCGCGGACCTGGACCGGAGCTCGGGACAACCGGGACACCCCTTCTGCATGGACGGTGACATGTCACCGATAACCGAAAATCCTGAACGGTAAACACGCCCAGGTCCCCCGCTGACGGTCCCCGTATCCGTACGCAGCAGACGAGGTGGAAGATTACGCCTGTTGGTCCGGATTCGGTAGAGGAGTCACGGTGTTCCCTGGCCTCGGCACGCTCGTCAACGTCGCCACTGTGCTGATCGGCACAGTCATCGGCGTGCTGGTCGGCCATCGGCTCAGCCAACGCACCCGTGACGTGGTCACCGACGGCCTCGGTCTGGTGACCCTGCTGATCGCCGCGCTCTCGGCCGCCAGCATCACCGACGCCGCTTGGAACGCCGCCGTCGGCGACAGCGCCCCGATGCTGATCGTGCTCGGGTCGCTCCTCGTCGGCGGCATCATCGGCTCGGTCCTGGGCATCGAGGACCGGCTGGAGGGGTTCGGCGCCTGGCTGCAGGCCCGCCTCCACGCCCGAGCCGGCGGTCGTGAGGAGAGCGCGGACCGGCAGCGGTTCATCGAAGGTTTCGTCGCCAGCTCGCTGGTCTTCTGCGTCGGTCCGCTGACCATCCTGGGGTCCATCAACGACGGGCTCGGCAACGGTCCAGACCAGCTGTTCCTCAAGGCGGCTCTCGACGGGTTCGCGGCGATCGCGTTCGCGGCGTCGCTCGGGTGGGGCGTGGCGTTCAGCGCGATCGCGGTGATCGTCGTACAGGGAAGCCTGACGCTGCTCGGCGCCGGGCTCGGAGAGTTCCTTCCCGACGCCCATCTGGCCGCTCTGACCACGACTGGGGGGCTGATGCTCGTGGGCGTGGCACTGCGCCTGCTCCGCATGAAGCAGCTGCCCGTCGGCGATCTGCTTCCGGGCCTGTTGATCGCCCCGTTGCTGACCCAGCTGGTCATCGTCTTCCGTTGAGCCGCTCTGCTCGGTGCTCCGAACGAGCGCCGGACCAGAGACCGTTGCAGGTTTGTTGCACGGCGAGTGCTGCCAGTCTGTGCATCCACCTCTAGTGTGATCTCACCGACACGGCCGGGGGGGGGTGGAGTCGGCGGATCAACGTGTCCCAGATCACACTGATCGCTATAGTCCCGCCCCAGACATTGGAAGAGCGACGGGAGATTCCGTGCGAGTGCGTGTTAGCAGGATCGCCGCGCTTGCCCTGATGTCGTTGTTCGCAGTTCTCCTCACGTTCGGACCGGCGCAGGCGGCAACGCCGTCGGCGGGCCCGGTCGCGACATCCGAGGAAGACAGCGTCATCGACGTCAAGGGCAAGCTGGTCGACACCCGGGAAAAGCCCCCGGCCCCGGTCGAGGGCGTCGAGATCAGCGTCGAGGACGATGCAGGCGAGGTGGTCGGCACGGCGACCTCCGACGCCGACGGCCTCTTCAGCATCCCGCTGGGCGAGGACATCGACGTGGTCGGCGAGACCTACACCATCAAGCTCGACGAAGAGACGCTGCCGGAAGGCACCGAGCTCCGCGACCCCGAGCAGGTCGAGCTGAAGCGGCAGGTGCGCATCTCCGCCGACATCTCGGTGACCTTCCCGATCGGCGAAGCCACCACGGGCACCGGGCTCGGCGTGCGTGCGCTCCAGCTCGCGGTGGGCGGCCTGGTGTTCTCGCTGCTGCTGGCGATGGCGGCGCTCGGCCTGTCGATGATCTTCGGGACCACCGGGCTGACCAACTTCGCCCACGGCGAGCTGATCACCTTCGGCGCCCTGGTCGCTCTGTTCATCGACCGGCTGCCCGGTGACATCACCGTCGGGGGCACCAACATCACGATGGTGACCGCGGTCGCCGTGGCACTGGTGATCTCCACGCTGTTCGGCTGGACCCAGGACAAGGTCCTCTGGAAGCCCCTGCGCCGACGTGGCACCGGCCTGATCGCAGCGATGATCGTGAGCATCGGTCTGTCGATCTTCCTGCGGAACCTGTACCAGTACTTCGCCGGCGCCGGTAACCACAACTACTCCCAGTGGACCAGCCCCGCCCCGTGGCAGATCGGCCAGGTGTCGATCACGCCGAAGGACGTCGGTGTGATCGTCTTCGCCACCCTCGTCCTCGTGATCGTGACGCTGGCGATCCAGAAGACCCGGCTGGGCAAGGCGACGCGTGCCGTCTCCGACAACCCGGCGTTGGCCGCATCGTCGGGCATCAACGTCGACCGGGTGATCTCGGTGGTCTGGGCGGTCGGCGCCGGACTCGCCGGCCTGTCAGGGGTGCTGCTCGGCATGACGCAGGGATTCGACTACCAGGTCGGCTTCAAGATCCTGCTGCTGGTCTTCGCCGCCGTCGTCCTCGGCGGTCTCGGCACGGTCTGGGGCGCCATCCTCGGGTCGTTCATCATCGGGATCTTCATCGAGGTATCCACGCTCTTCGTTCCCGCCGAGCTGAAGTTCGTCGGTGCGCTGCTGGTGCTGATCCTCGCGCTGCTGTTCCGTCCCCAGGGCCTGCTCGGTCGCGCCGAGCGCGTCGGATAAGGCCAGGAGAGAACCATGGACATCTTGAACCTGCTCAGTGGCTCCCTCCAGCAGGCGCTCGGGCCGACCGCGGTGGTCTACGCCCTGGCTGCGATCGGCCTCAACGTGCAGTTCGGGTACACCGGTCTGCTGAACTTCGGCCAGGCGGGCTTCATGGCGGTCGGCGGCTACTTCATGGCCGCGTTCGTGGCCACATGGGGACTGCCGTTCTGGCTGGGCATCGTCGCCGGTCTGGTGCTCTCGGTGGTGCTCGCGATCCTGCTGGGCATCCCGACGCTCCGGCTGCGTGCGGACTACCTGGCCATCGTGACGATCGCCGCCGCGGAGATCATCCGCCAGACCTTGGGGTCGGTGACCCTGCTGGACTGGTTCGGTGGCCAGGACGGTCTGATCAACTTCCAGCGATCGTTCGTGGAGATGAACCCGTTCAGCTCCCGTGTCGACCTCGGCTTCGTGGCCTGGCGACCGTTCGACTTCTGGTTGCTGACCGTCGGCTGGGCGCTCGTCGCGCTCGGTGTGCTCGTTGTCTGGCTGCTCATGCGCAGCCCGTGGGGGCGGGTCCTCAAGGGCATCCGCGAGGACGAGGACGCGGTCCGCAGCCTCGGCAAGAACGTCTACTTCTACAAGATGCAGTCCCTGATCATCGGTGGTCTCTTCGGAGCCTTCGCCGGTTTCATCGTGGCCCTGCAACACACGAACATGAACCCGACCTGGGTGGCGACGGACACGACCTTCTTCGCCTACACGGTCCTGCTGCTCGGCGGCGCGGCTCGTGTCTTCGGGCCGGTGGTCGGGTCGATCCTGTTCTGGTTCCTGATCACCTTCCTCGACCTGTTCTTCGGTGTGCTCACCCGCGGCGCGGACCCGTTCATGCCGGAGTGGATCATGACCAACCAGCAGGCCAGCCTGATGCGACTGATCATCATGGGCCTCGCGCTGATGCTGCTGATGATCTTCCGACCACAAGGGATCTTCGGAGACCGAAGGGAGCTGGCGATCGATGCCCGCTGAGACCACCTCCCCCGCAGCCGGGGGCGCCCCGTTCGTCGACCGGGGCCGCGCCACGGCGGCGCGCCAGGCCCTGACCGACGTCGCCCACGAGCCCGGCGCTGCCAAGCCGGACCCCATCGTGGTCGCCGACGGCGTGAAGCGGCTCTTCGGTGGTCTGACCGCCGTCGACGTCGAACACGTCGAGATCCAGCGCGGAGCGATCACCGCCCTGATCGGACCCAACGGCGCCGGCAAGACGACGTTCTTCAACCTCCTCACCGGCTTCGACAAACCCGACGCCGGCAGCTGGAGCTTCAACGGCACCAGCCTGGCCGGCATGCCCGCCTATCGCGTGGCCCGGCTGGGCATGGTCCGGACCTTCCAGCTGACCAAGGTGCTCGCCAAGCTCTCGGTGATCGAGAACATGCGGATCGGCGCCACCGGCCAGTCCGGGGAGAGCCTGCTGCGCTCGATGTTCTCCTTCCTCTGGCGCGGCCAGGAGCAGTCGATCACCGAGCGCGCCGACCAGCTCCTGGAGCGCTTCAAGCTCGACGCGAAGCGTGAGGACTTCGCCGGCTCGCTCTCCGGTGGCCAGCGCAAGCTCCTCGAGATGGCCCGCGCGCTCATGGTCGAGCCCGAGCTGGTGATGCTCGACGAGCCGATGGCGGGGGTCAACCCGGCGCTCAAGCAGTCCCTGCTCGGCCACGTGAAGTCGCTGCGCGAGGACGGTATGACGGTCCTGTTCGTCGAGCACGACATGGACATGGTCCGCGACATCTCCGACTGGGTGATCGTGATGGCCCAGGGGCAGGTGATCGCCGAGGGTCCACCGGACTCGGTGATGGGCGACCAGCGCGTGATCGACGCCTACCTGGGCTCCCACCACGACCAGGTCCTCAGCTTCGAGGAGGAGGAGCAGATCCTCCAGGAGGCCCAGGCAGAGCACGACCAGAGCGAGGAGCAGGCATGAGCACCGTCGAGGGCGACAAGGCAGCACGCGAGGCGCACCTGAAGGCCGCTGAGGGCGCCGTGCTCCGCGCCGACAACCTGACCGCGGGCTACCTGCCAGGTGTCAACATCCTCAACGGCGCCGACCTGTACTGCCAGAAGAACGAGCTGGTCGGCATCATCGGTCCCAACGGCGCGGGCAAGTCGACGCTGTTGAAGGCCCTCTTCGGACTCGTGAAGATCCACTCCGGGAGCGTCCTGCTCAACGGTGAGGAGATCACCAACCAGCGTGCCGACACCCTTGTGACCAAGGGGATCGGGTTCGTCCCGCAGACGAACAACATCTTCCCCTCCCTCACCATCCAGGAGAACCTCGAGATGGGCGTCTACCAGCGCCCCAAGTCGTTCAAGAAGCGCTTCGAGTTCGTCGGCGAGCTGTTCCCTGCCCTGTACGACCGTCGCAACCAGCGCGCCGGCTCGCTGTCGGGCGGTGAGCGGCAGATGGTCGCGATGGGCCGCGCACTGATGATGGAGCCTTCGGTGCTGCTCCTCGACGAGCCCTCGGCCGGTCTGTCGCCGGTGCTCCAGGACGAGGTCTTCGTGCAGACACGGCGCATCAACCGCGCCGGCGTCTCGGTGATCATGGTCGAGCAGAACGCTCGCCGCTGCCTCCAGATCGCCGACCGCGGCTACGTCCTCGACCAGGGTCGCAACGCCTACACCGCCTCGGGCAAGGACCTCATCAACGACCCCAAGGTCATCGAGCTGTACCTCGGGACGCTGGCCAAGGCCTGAACCGACGCACCCGAGCACGCCGGAGCCCCGCCGACAGGACCAGGTCGGCGGGGCTCCTTCATGTAACGCGGGGTTATGGACGCTCCACACGGGGCGTATCGCTCAGGATGCGTCCACGACACTGGCGAAGTCGACACCGGTCCCCGCTTCGCGCCGTACGGCAGCTGCTCGGAACGTCGTACGACACGACGAAGGCCCCGGCGTCACCGCCGGGGCCTTCGTGCTGCAGCGAGGATCAGATCACGCCGGTGATGTAGTCCACGTTGTCGTACTTGTTGTTCGCGTTGTACTCGAAGATACCGATCGTCGCCTTGGTCGGGCTTCCGGTCTCGCCGAGGTCGACCGGGCCGGAGACACCCTGGTAGTCGATATCCTCGCCGTCGGCCAGGAGGTCCTTGCACTCCTGGAAGGTGGTGCACTCGGTGCCACCCTCGGAGACCTCGATGATGGAGGGAGCAAAGCTCTCCGGGTGGTCGGTGCCGGCAGCCTCCGCCGCGAGCGCGGTGAGGATGGTGGCGTCGTAGGACTCCGGGCCGTAGGTGTAGCTGGTGAGGTTCGGGTCGACCTCGTCCATCCGCTTCTTGAAGTCGGCGGTCAGCTCAGCACCGGGGTACGTCGCACGAACACCCTCGAGCGTGCCCTTCGGGAAGTCCTTGGAGTAGTCGGCGGTGTTGCCGTCGACGAAGTAGATCTGGACGTCCTGCGGGCCGACACCCTTCGAGATCAGCTGCGGGATGATCTTCGTGGTCTCGTTGAACGCCACCAGCACGATCGCGTCCGGCTGCGCCGCAGCGATCTCGTTGACCTCGGCGGTGTAGTTCGTCGCGTCGGCGGAGTACAGGATCTTCGCCGCCACGGTCGCGCCGCCGCCCTCGAGGCCCTCGGCGGTCTGGTTCGCGAGCAGCTCGCCGTAGGAGTCCTGGCGGGCCAGGATGGCAACGTTGCTGTGACCGTCCTCGATCACCAGGTTCGACAGCACCGCACCCTGGAGCACGTCGGAGGGCGCGGTCCGGAAGTACAGGTTCTTCGGGTCGGTATCGGGGTCGTCGAAGGACGGCGAGGTGTTCGCGGGCGAGAACTGCACGACGCCGGCGTCGGTGATCTTGTTGATCACCGACAGCGAGACGCCCGAGGCCGCGGCACCAATGACCACGTCGGCGTTGGCTGCAAGCAGCTTGTCCACCTGCGCGCCCGCGATGTCGGGGGTGCCGTCACCGGAGTCCGCCTTGGTCTGGGTGACGTCCTTGCCGAGAACGCCGCCGGCTGCGTTGATGTCCTGGATCGCCGCGTCCACACCGGCGAACTCCGGGGGACCGAGGAACGCCAGGTCACCGGTCTGCGGCAACAGCGTGCCGACGTGGAGGGTGCCGTCACCCTGCTGCACGGGCGACTCGCTGGTGTCGGGGCTCTCCGAGGCAGTTGGTTCGGCGCCGGTGTCGGTCTCGTTGCCGTCGTCACCGCAGGCAGTCAGCACGAGCGTCGCGGTCGCCAGCACGGCAGCCGCGCGCCAGGCACGGGTAGGGCGAATCATGGAGCCTCCGTCTGAAGGGCGTGTGCAGCGACCGGCGGTCACCGGCGAACGCTGCGTCCTTGTGGTTGCTGAGAACCTAGCGCCCAGCCCGGGTGTGGTGTGCGTCTCATTAGAAATTGCACCCCGGTCGTTGCCGATTCGTGATCCAGCCGGCGTCCATCTGCCCGATCTGCCCGGTGGGCTGGACCGGCTGTCACGGATCCGGCGCGGAGATCACCTCCGGATGTGTGCTCCGCGGCTCACCTCGTCTCCCCCGCCGCGATGCCCGGACCGTGGGTGATGACGCCCTCGGCGACCTGCCGCATCGACAGCCGCAGGTCCATGGCGGTCTTCTGGATCCACCGGAACGACTCCGGCTCGCTGAGCTCGAGCTGCTGCTGCAAGATGCCCTTCGCACGATCCACGAGCTTGCGGGTCTCCAACCTCTCGGTCAGGTCGGCGACCTCGTTCTCGAGCATCTGCAGCTCCGCGAACCGGCTGACCGCCATCTCGATCGCCGGCACCAGGTCGTGCTTGCTGAACGGCTTGACCATGTACGCCATCGCACCGGCGTCGCTCGCTCGCTCGACGAGCTCGCGCTGGCTGAACGCGGTCAGGATGACCACCGGCGCGATCCGCTTCTCGGCGATCCGTTGTGCAGCGGTGATGCCGTCGAGCTTGGGCATCTTCACGTCCAGCACGACCAGGTCCGGGTGCAGCTCCTCGGCGAGCTCGACGGCCCGCTCTCCGTCGCCGGCCTGACCGATCACGTCGTAGCCCTCCTCCCTCAGCATCTCGGCCAGATCGAGCCGGATCAGGGCCTCGTCCTCGGCGATCACGACGCGACGGGTGGGGCTGGAGGTCGGCTGCTCGGTCACGTCACAAAGGCTAGTGCTGCACGGTCGACGCGCGCACACCGGTGTCGGTGTGATCCGGTACGGTGGTGCCGCGCAATTTGGCCGGGTTGGCGGAACGGCAGACGCGATGCCCTCAAAAGGCATTGTCCGAAAGGGCGTGTGGGTTCGAATCCCACACCCGGCACCAATGTGATGTCTCAGGACATCGCGGACGGCCGAACCCAATAGTGGTGGGTTCGGCCGTCCGTCGTTTCAGCGTGTTGGTCCGGGCGGGCGTCCGGTGCCTTGGTAGCGCTTGGATGTGTCGAGGGTCAG
>JBMOMG010000121.1:0-20938 GCA_049323155.1 Actinomycetota bacterium
GGTCGCGCGGCGCGCGCCCGGTTGACCGCCTCGGTCCCGTTCGCGGCGGTCGCCACCACCTCGAAGCCGGCGTCACCCAGGTCTCGGGCGACTGCCTCGCGCCACATCGGGTGGTCGTCGACGACCATCACCTTGATCGCGGTCACGGGCTCCCCCTCGCTGTCGTGTGGCCGCAGGCTACCGACTGCCGGCCGGGCGGACGTAGCGCCCCCGCCGGTGCACGAGCGGCTCGGTCTCCTCACCGATCTCCACGTGCTCGATGACCGCCTCGACCAGCAGCGACCAGCCGGCCTCCCGCGGCTCACCGGCCAGCCGCACCCCCATCCAGGCACCGGCCCCCTCCAGCCGCGGTCCCCAGTCGGTGTCGACCCACGACCCCAGCCGGAACAGCCCTCCCGGCGCGGGTGCCAACCCGGCGAAGGCCTCGGCCAGGTCGCGGTGCTCGCACTCCAGCAGCTGTACGACGGCCACCTGGTTGTCCTGCACGGCGTCGGCCAGGTCGGAGTCGGGGTCCACGAGCGCCAGGACCCGACTCGGTTCGCCGGCGGCGACCATCAGCGAGGACACGGTCAGCCCGGCCCGGGCGGGCCCCTCCCCGGTGGTCCACAACGACACCGTTCCGCCGAGCCGGCCCCGGAACCGACGCACGGGATCGCGCTCGGACTCGGGCTGGGCGAACGGGTGCTCGGAGTGGATCGTCATGCCCGCAAGTTACCTCGGGCGTGGCAGGACCAGCTCCCACTCGGTGCCCTGTCCGGGCGCGGTCACCAGGGCCGCCGTACCCCCGAGGTCGGCGAGCCGACCACGGATCGACTGCGAGACCCCGAGCCGGCCCTCGGCCTGGGCCGCGTCCAGCCTGCCCGCGGGGATGCCGGGCCCGTCGTCGCGGACGGTGAGCACCACCTGGTCACCGAGGTCCTCCAGGAGCACCCATGCGTGAGCCTGCGCACCGGCGTGGCGACGGACGTTGTCGAGACAGGCAGCGACCGCCGCGACCAGCTCGTCGACGGCACCGTCGGCCAGGACCACCGGAGTGGCAGGCACCGAGACCGTCACCTGGCCGGTGCCCAACGGACGAAGCCGGGCCGCGAGGTCGGCGCCCGCGCCGGTGGACGGCGGCACCGCCGTCGTGCTCCCCTGCTGCACCAGCGCCCGGAGCGCGGACTCCTGCTCGCCGGCCAGCCGGCCCAGCTCGGCGGCCTCCCCGCCGATCTCGTGGCCGCGCCGCTGCACCAGGGCGAGCACCTGGAGCACGCCGTCGTGCACGGCTCGGGCCAGGCGGGCGCGCTCCGCGGCAGCGGCTGCCTCGCGCTCGGCCCGGTCGCGGGCGGCGGCCATGTCCTTGAGCAGCCCCGAGGTGTAGCCGAGGACCGGCCCGCCGATCATCAGCAGGAAGATGTTGCCGTAGTTGGTCTGGTCCAGGTCGCTGCGCACGGCGACGTCGGCCATGGACACCGCGAGCGAGGCGATCAGGCCGCTGACCAGGTGCCCATGGACGCCCCAGGCGAGGACCACGCCCATCACCCAGAAGCCCGGCACCGTGGACGTCGCGTCCGGCCCCTTCGCCAGCGGCGAGACCAGGAGCAGGGCCACCGTGACGACGAGATCCGCGACGAGCAACGGGCTGCGCCGCCACGTCGGCCGGTCGTAGGCGACGACCACGAAGGCGGTCCAGCCGGTCATCACCGCCATGGCAAGCCCGCCGACGACCGGACGAGCCAGGTCGTCCCAGCGGTAGACGTTGAGGACCAGCGCGTTGACGAGCACGACCACCCGCAGCACCGCCAAGGCGCGGTACATGGTGGTCTCGACCGCTTCGGTGGCGGCGTCGGCCGGACCCGACAGCCCCAGCAGCCCGGCCAGGCCGTCGCGGCCCATCAAGAGGCTTTGAGCTCGGAGTCCCCGGACTCGGCTGCTGCTGCCTTGCGGCTCTCCGCGCGCGCCTTCTCCTTGTCGAGCGCCTTGGCCTTGGTGGCGTAGATGTCGACGTACTCCTGGCCGGAGAGCTGCATGATCTCGTACATGATCTCGTCGGTGATCGACCGCAGGATGTAGCGGTCGTTCTCCAGCCCCTCGTAGCGGGAGAAGTCCAACGGCTTGCCGAACCGGACCAGCGGCCGGGTGAACGAGCCGAACTTCTTGCCGGGCGGGGCCACGACGTCGGTGCCGACGACCGCCACGGGGATCACCGGGACGCCGGTCTCGAGCGCGAGACGCGCCACCCCGGTCTTGCCGCGGTACAGCTTGCCGTCGTGCGAGCGGGTGCCCTCGGGGTAGATCCCGAACAGCTCTCCCGAGCCGAGGATCCGCTTCGCCGACAGCAAGGCGCCCTCCGCGGCGCTGCCGCTCGAGCGGTCGATGGGGACCTGGCCCGCGCCGGAGAAGAACCCGCGCTGCAGCCACCCCTTGAGGCCGCGGCCGTTGAAGTACTCCGCCTTGGCGACGAAGGTGACCCGGCGCGGCAGCGTCAAGGGCATGAACAGCCAGTCGGCGTAGGACAGGTGGTTGCTCGCCAGGATCGCGGGACCCTCGGTCGGCACGTGCTCGGCGCCCTCCACCCGAGGGCGGAAGACGAGGCGCAGCAGGGGGCCGAGCAGCACCCATTTGAGCAACCAGTAGAACACCCGTGACCTCCCGTATCGTGACGCCAACCCTAGCCCCGTTTCGGGCCGCGTGCGACGATGCCCCCAACGGCTCGCGTGCGCCCGCGCGCGACGTCCGCCCGCCCCGTCGTACCGCCCTGGAGTCCCCTGTGCCCATCGCCTCCCACCCCGAACCCTTCTTCGCCAGCGCCGCCCCCGATGCACACCCCGACGGCCGGCGGGTCGGCGTCCTGCTCAGCCACGGGTTCACCGGTTCCCCCGCGTCGATGGTGCCGTGGGGCAAGCACCTGGCCGAGCAGGGCTTCGGCGTCGCGGTCCCGCGGCTGCCCGGGCACGGCACCTCCTGGCAGGAGATGAACCGGACCCGGTGGCAGGACTGGTACGGCGAGCTCGACCGTGCCTTCGAGAAGCTGAGCTCCGAGCACGACGACGTCGTGGTCGGCGGCCTGTCCATGGGCGGCGGTCTGGTGCTCAAGCTGGCCGCCGAGCGGGGCCGCGACGTCGCCGGCGTCATGCTCGTGAACGCCGCGGTCGCCTCGAGCAACAAGCAGCTGCTCGCCGTACCGCTGCTGAAGTGGGTGGTGCCCTCCATGCCGGGCATCGGCAACGACATCAAGAAGCCCGGGCAGGAGGAGTACGGCTACGACCGCGTCCCGCTGAAGGCGCTGGGCTCGATGATGGCCGGCTGGAAGGCGGTCCGCGAGGACCTGGCCAAGGTGACCCAGCCGATCATCCACTTCCGCTCCGCCGAGGACCACGTGGTCGACCCGTCGTCGTCGCAGATCATCGCCGGCAAGGTCTCCTCACGGGAGGTGCAGGAGCGCATTCTGGAAAACAGCTACCACGTGGCTACGCTCGACAACGACGCTCCTGCGATCTTCGAGGAGTCCGTCGACTTCATCCGACGAGTGACGAGGCGATGAGCCAGAACCCCGACGACCCGAATGACCCCGCCGAGCGCGGGCCGTCCTCCGGTGCGGAGGGGTCCGACCGCAAGCTCGACGAGGAGGCGGCGTGGCGCGAGATCGTCGCCCACTACGGCGAGGAACCGACCGTCGACGCACCCGAGCCGCCGGCGACTGAACCGCCGGCGGGCCGCGACGAGCGGCTGCGCGACCTCTTCCAGCCCAGCTGGAACGACCCGCTCGACACCGAGGCGTCGTGGGACGACGAGGGCCACTTCGTGCCGCCGAGCCCGCCGCCGATGCCGGTCCTCGACCCGCGCCGGCGTCTGGCGTGGGCGGGCCTGTTCGGCTCCCCGCTGCTCATGCTGGTGGCCGTCGTACTCGGCTGGACCCTGCCGGACTGGGTGATGTTCCTGCTCGCCGTCGCCTTCGCCGGCGGCTTCGTCTACCTGGTCGCGACCATGCCTCGCAAGCGCGGCGACGGGTACGACGACGGCGCGGTCGTCTGACCGGTCACCCGACCAGCTTCACGATCCGGGCGCCGAGATCGCACTGGGCAAGCCCCAAGGCACAGTCCCGGTTGATCTTCGCCACGGGGCTGAACCGCTTGTGCCGGAACCGGATCTCATCCTTGTCGGCGCCGGTGATCTCGACGGTGATGAAACCGACGATCCGGAAGTCCTTGCCGTTGTCCTTGTCGCCTGACGAGCCGCCGCCGTTGTTGCCACCCCGCGCCTGCGCATTCAGGTTGCTTTCCGCCGGCGTGGGTGTGACCGTGTCACCCTCCGACGGCCAGTTCTCCAGCGGCGGGACCTCCCCGCCGCTCTTGTCGCGGTAGACGTCGTACACCGGCAACACGATCTCGTCCCCGATGAGGTCCTGGACATAGCCGACCAGGTTCGACCTGAGTCCCGGGGAACCGTCGATCCAGACCTCATCGCCGACGGTGGAGCTGCTGACCTCGCCCGGGTATCCCATGACGAGGTCGGACACCGTCCCGTCCGCACCGCCGTTCCCCCGGGACCCCTCGAAGTTGATCAGGCCCCACGTGCTCTGCGCCAGGCCACAGGTGCTGTCCCCCTTGTCGATGGGGTAGCTGTACTCCTGCCCAGGGATGGCCGCGGCCTCGCGGGCCCGGTCCAGGCACATGCCCAGCGGACGCAGGCCGACCACGTTCTTGGGCGTCGCAACGACAGCCGTGGCTCTCGTCTGCACAAGGAGCTCGTCGGTCCCAGCAGCCCGCCCGATGACCGTCTGCGAACGCTGCCTTGCATCGATGGTGACGAGGAGGCCCAGCGAGGGGTCGCAGGTCACCTGCACCCCGCCGAAGGCGACCTCGTCGTGGTTGCCGAGGTTGTCCTCGAAGAACCTGTCGGCCACCGACGCAGTCGAGGCCGTCGAGCCGCCGTTCCAGGAAGTGTCGGAACCGTTCTCGATGGCAGCTGCGAGCTCGCTGCACGTGGCCCCGAGGGGCGCGAACTCCCTCACGTGCGAGGCAGCGGCCAGGGCGGATGCTTCGACGGCGTTCTGGAGGAACCGTTTGTTGGCGTAGGCCAGGCCGAACTCGCTCACCCAGGCGGTCGCAACCAGCGCGACGAAGGAGATGAACACCGCCACGAGGACGGCGACACCGCCGCGCTCGTCGCGTCGTGGCCTCAGGACTCGCACCGGTACACCCCGGTGGCGGTGCGCGGGATGGTCATCTCGGGCACGAACGGCAAGCTGACCACCGCATCGAACTTGGCCGTGACGACGAGCCTCTGGCTGGAGGCGTCCTCGTCACACGGGATGCTGCCGGAAGCACCGGAGACCTGGCTGCTGCCCGAACCGACATCGCAGAGTGCCGATCCCCCAGCAAGCGCGGCCACGTCGGCAAGGGCGTCCTCGCGCCGCACGGTGACCGCGACCTGGGTCGGCTCCATGCCCAGTGACAACGCCTGCCCACGGGTCGCGTCGACGACGTCCTGACACGTGGCCATGGCCAGCGCGTTGACCGCCCCGAGCCGAGCCCCCGACCGAGCCGCGTTCGCCAGTGCTGACGACTGCGCGAAGATCATCGCGAACTGCACGATCGCGAAGATGAAGGCCAGCAACAGCGGCGTGACCAGCGCGAACTCCAGCGCCGCCGCGCCACGCTCCTGCGACACGCCCGATCGTCTCGCGAATCTCATCTACTGCTGACCTTCCGCATCAGCCCCCGTAGCGGACTTATCGGACAGTCGGATGCGGGACTTGAGGAAAGACGCGAAACAGGATCAATCCCACTGGCTGTCCGGGTCCTCCGGCCAGTCCGCGTCGAGGTCGATCTTCTCCACCCCGCCGCCGGCCGAGGAGTCGTCCGCCTTCGGCGCTGCGGTGGCCATCGCGGCGGCCGCGGCCTGGAACAGCGAGGTCGCTGCCGTGGTGAGATGGGCGCGCACTTCGGGGCTGGTCCCGCGCACGGCTGAGATCATCCGGCAGACGGGGCAGTACTTGCAGTCCTCGCCGCCGGTGGCGAGGTGCTCGTTGACGGACTTGAACGCCTCGGAGGCCGAGGCGGCTGCTCCGGCGTACTCCCCGCCGGTCTCACGCGCCCAGTCCGACAGGGCGGCGAGGAGCTTCAGCGCCTCCTCGGAGACGCTGCCGATCTCATCGTCGTGGTCGGTCACGCCGGCTTCCCAGCGGGGCCGGCGAACAGGATCTCGAGCCCGGCGTCGTCCACCCGCGCACCGGCGAGCGTCTGCTTGGTCAGCGCGGCGGGCAGCGCGACCAGTCGACGGTAGGAACCCACAGTCACCACCAGTTCATGTCCGTGTCGGGCGAGATCCACGTCCTCCCTGGCGACGAACGGTAGTGCGATGCGCAGGGAGGTCCCGGACCGGGTCCGGCGTACGGTCAGCGGCCCCTCTCCGCTCGGGCGGGCGAACGGGTCGTCCGACCCGTAGAGATCAGCGGCGAAGCGGCCCAGCTCATCCGGCCCGAGCGGCTCGCGAGTCTGGTACGTCGACCGCCAGATCGGAAGACCGCCGAAGGACTGCTCGACGTCGGAGAGGACGCGGGACTGCGCTGCCACCCAGCCGTCGCGCCACGAGTCGGAGCCGGCTTCGGGGAAGACCCGGTTCGCCACCACGCCGTCGACGCGGTAGCCGAATAGCGACAGCGTGGTCAGCGAGCGCCGTGCCTCTGCGACGACCATGGTCTCCGGGGTGAGCACGAGCCGGACGCTGGCGTGCTCGCCCGTCAGCAGTCCGTGCACCTCCTCGAGGTCGCGGTGCAGGCGCTCGATGGCGTCGAAGACGGTGTCCTGCGGCATCGGCACGCCGGCGGCCCTGCTGAGCACCGGGCGCAGTGCCTTCACGACACGGCGCTCCAGGGGCAGGACTCGGTCCATGTACCAGCCGAGCGCCTCCGGTAGGGCCAGCAACCGGAGGGTCTCGGCCGTCGGCGCGCAGTCGACCACGAGCAGGTCCCACTGCCCCGACCGAGCGTGGGCCCGCACCTCCAGCAACGCGAGCACCTCCTCGGCGCCGGGGATCACGGTGAGCTCCTCGGCAGCGATGGCGTCCACCCCGACGGTGTCGAGCACCGACAGCAGGTAGCCCTGGATCTCCGACCAGGACTGCTCGAAGCGGCGCTGAGCATCGACCTGCTGCACGTGGAGCCCCGGCTCGACCTCTGTCGGCTCAGCCCCGATCGGCACACCAAAGACATCGGACAACGAGTGCGCTGCGTCCGTGGACAGCACGAGAGTGCGCTGACCACTCCTGGCGCCCAGCGTGGCCGTGCCGGCCGCCACGGTCGTCTTCCCGACGCCGCCCTTGCCGGTGAGGAGGATGACCCGCACGCGTCAGCTGAGCGACTCGACGCGCTTCTTCAACCCCTTGAGCGCGGTGTCGATGATGACCTTCTCCGCCTTGCGCTTGAGCATGCCGATCATCGGGATCGAGATCTCCACCGCGAGCCGGTAGGTCACCTCCGTGGTCCCGTCGCCCTGCTCGTCGAGCTCGTAGGTGCCGTCCATGCCCTTGAGCATCTTGCCCTCGACCAGCCACCAGCGCACCGAGCGGTCGCCGTCCCAGTCGTACTCCAGCGTGTACTGGTCCTTGATGGGGCTGGCGTCGAGCTCGAAGTAGACCTGCTTGGCCCGCCCGTCGCTCCCGTCCTCGACGACCTCGGCCGTCTTCACGCCCTGGGCCCACTCGGGGTAGGCGTCGAACCCGGCGATCACCGCCATGATGTCTGCGGGCGCGGCGTTGACCACGATGCTGGACGTCGTCTGTTCGGCCATGGCACTCCGGATCCCTTACTCACTGGCAGCAGGTGTCGCGAGCGTACCCGGTTCACCACCCCCAGGTAGCCGGGGGCGGGCTACTCGGCCAGCTTGACGACGCGCAGGCCGAAGTCGCAGTCGCTTCCCAAGCCGCAGTCGAGGTCGAGAGTGCCGGCCGTGATGTGCCGGACGAACCGCAGCTGCAGGTACGACGCCGTCTGCGACTGGCCCCCGCTGCTGTCGCCGGGCGGTCCCGGGTCCGACGGCGGACTCGGCGGGGACGGGGCGCAGACGCCGAAGATCCGACAGAGCAGATCGCGGATCAGGTCTCGGATCGTCGACTGGTCGACCTGGTCCCACCAGGAGTCGGCCCTGGCCAGCGACTTCGCCTCAACACCTGCCACCGCCTCGATCCGGGGGGAGAAGAGGGGCACGTTTGCCGCTGGCCACGCTGCGCGAGCTGCTTGGCCGTCCTGAGCGCCCACCTCTTCGCGCTGGCTCCATTGAGGTTCCTCGACGCAGCCAGCAGTCGCCTCGCTGTTGCCGCCGAAGTCGTAGGCACAGATCTTCACGTACACGAACCCGGTGACGACGTAGTGGTCTTGCGGGTTGCCGGCCACCACGCTCGAGTACACCGGGATCGGCAGCTCGGCGCCGAGGATCGCGCTCATCTCGTCCTTGACCTGGGTGAGCACACCGGTCTTGCCCGGCACCGCGGTGGGTGGGCGGAGGGCGCCATTGAAGCCTTCCTTCACCCAGCACTTGATCCCGTCGGTGACCGCCCCGGTGCAGTCCTTGCCGGACCCCAGTCCGTGCTCGATGCCCATGCCGAAGTCGAGAAGCCCCCAGTGACCCGCGGGACCGGTCTCACCACAGCTCCCCACCGAGTCTCCGGCTCGGCCGTTGCCCTGCCCACGTGCGTACACGACGGTGTACGCCCCCGTCGACGACATCAGCTCCTCGGCGTCATCGGCGCAGATGCCGAACGGTCGGAGCCCGAGTGGAATGCCGACGCCGACGACGGCGCGGGCACCTTCCCGCAGGCCGATCCCGTCAGCGCCCAGCACCCCACCGAAGAACGTCGGACTCGACTGGGCACCTGCGGCGGAGACGACGATCTGCTCGGCACCGGTCTCCCCCAGCGCCTCACAGGTGACGCTGAAGCCACTGGTGCCGGCCTCGAGGTCGACACCTTCAGCCGGTGCGTTCTGCTCGACGAACCCGACGGCGAACGCTCGGAGCTCGTCCTCATCGAGCGAGGCGAGCACCTGCTGACAGCTCTGGCGGTCCCCGGTCGAGGCAGCTACCTTCTGCCCCACTGCCAGGACTGCTGCGTCCACGCCGTTCTGGAGGCGACGCTGGTTGGCATAGGCCATCCCGAAGTCGGTGACGAAAGCGAGCACGCCGATCAGGACGATGGTCAGGGCCGCGACCAGGAGGGCTGCAGCCCCACGCTCGCCTGTCGGACGGTGCACCAGCCTGGTCATCCGGAGTACTCGCACTGGAATGCGCCGGTCGCGGTCAGCACCGTCCCATCAAGGCCCGGAACGGGAAGGCCGATGTCGGTGGTGTAACGCCCTTCGACGTACAGCGTGTCTGGTTCAGCGGGCGGAGAGCCGGCGCAGGGACGTTCGGTGACGGCGGGTGCCTCGACACCGGCTGCGGCCGCGCAGATCACCTGGTCCGGACCTACCTCGGAGCGACGCACCACCTTGATGCCGACTTGCGTGGTGTCGCTCAGACCGATCGTGCGAGCCGCACCGCGTGCCTTGGTGATGACCTCTTCGCAGGTGTGGTCGCCGTTGTAGAGATTGACCGACCCGAACCGGGCGCCGGAGCGCACGGCGTTGGAGATCGCGGCCTGTTGTGCGAGCACCAGGCCGTAGCCGATGATCCCGAAGACCAGCAGCAACAGAACGGGCAGGACGAGGGCGAACTCGACGGCGACGGCACCCTCCCCGGTGCGTCGACGCCTGCCGCCCAAGTCACGTGATGCCCACATGCGGGACAGTGGCATAGTGACCTCTCTCGGACACAACAATTGTGCCTCGATTGCAAGTGAAATGTCGGATTTGGCCAGATTGGCCCGGTTGTCCAGACCAGGGAGGTCCGGGTGCGCGAGTACGCCACGCCCCCTGTGGCCGACTCCCCCGTGCGGGGGAACCTCACCGATGACCTCCTGACCAGGGCCCGGGTCGCCCCCGACGACGCTGCGCTCGCTCGCAAGACGTCCGCAGGCTGGGAAGACGTCAGCACGGTCGACTTCCTGGCGGAGGTCCGCGCCGTTGCCAAGGGTCTGGTCGCTGCCGGCATCGAGCCGGGGCAACGGGTCGGCATCATGTCCGGCACGCGCTACGAGTGGACGCTGCTCGACTACGCGATCTGGTACGCCGGCGGGGCCGGCGTACCCCTCTATGAGACCGCCTCACCCGACCGGACCGCCTGGATCCTCTCCGACTCGGGCGCGGTGGCGCTGGTGTGCGAGACCACGACCCAGGCCGCTGCGGTCGACGAGATCGGTGACCAGCTGCCGGACCTGCGACGCCGATGGGTGATCGACGAGGGCGCGATCGAGGAGCTCACCGCGCTCGGGGCCGGTGTCTCCGACGAGCAGCTGGAACGGCGACGGTCCACGGCCGGACCCGCCGACCTCGCGACGATCGTCTACACCTCCGGCACGACCGGCCGCGCCAAGGGCTGTCCGATCACCCACGGCGCCCTCGTGTCCGAGCTCGACGGCGCGCTGAGCGAGCTTCACGAGCTCTTCGAGGAGGAGGGGGCCGCAACCCTGCTCTTCCTCCCGCTCGCCCACATCTTCGCTCGGGTGATCCAGGTCGGAGCGATTCGCGCCGGGGCGCGCCTGGGGCACGTCCGTGACGTGAAGCGGCTGCGCGAGGACCTCGCGACCTTCCGGCCGACGTTCGTGCTCGGCGTCCCCAGGGTCTTCGAGCTGCTGTTCAACACCGCCTCTCAGGAGGCCGCCGCGGACGGGCGGGGCCGGCTCTTCGACCAGGCGACCGAGACCGCGATCGCCTACAGCAAGGCACTGGACACCGGTCGCCCGGGCGTCCTTCTCCGGGCCCGTCACGCGCTGTACGACCGACTCGTCTACCACCACCTTCGCGAGACCCTAGGCGGCCGGTGCCGCTACGCGGTGTCCGGCGGCGCTCCGCTGGGCGAGCGCCTCGGCCACTTCTACCGAGGCCTGGGCCTGGTGGTCCTCGAAGGCTACGGCTTGACCGAGACGACCGCCGCCGTGACCGCCAACACGCCGACGATGGTGAAGATCGGCACGGTAGGGCGCCCGTTGCCGGGGGTCTCCGTGCGGGTGGCCGACGACGGCGAGCTGCTGGTGCGCGGAGACCAGGTCTTCGACGGCTACTGGAGGAACTCCGAGGCCACGGCCGAGGTGCTCGACCACCAGGGCTGGTTCCACACCGGTGACCTCGGTGAGATCGATGAGGAGGGCTTCGTCCGGATCGCCGGACGCAAGAAGGAGCTGTTGATCACCGCCGGGGGCAAGAACGTCTCCCCCACCCTCCTCGAGGACCGGCTCCGAGCGCATCCACTGGTCAGCCAGTGCCTGGTGGTCGGCGACAAGCGGCCCTATGTCGCGGCCTTGATCACGATGGACCCGGACTCCGTGCGGCTCTGGGCCGAGCGGCTGGGCAAGCCGTCCGATCCCGCGCTTCTCGTCGACGACGCCGATTTGCGAGCGGAGCTCCAGAAGGCGGTCGACGACGCCAACCAGGCGGTCTCCCAGGCCGAGGGCATCCGGCGCTTCACGGTCCTGGACGTGGATTGGACCGAGGAGGCGGGACACCTCACGCCCAGCCTGAAGCTGCGCCGGACCGCGCTCATGCGGGACTTCGCTCCCGAAGTAGAGGCTTTGTACGACTTGTCCTGAAAGACTAGTCACCCTCGTACGAATAGACATATTTTCGAGACGAGAAGCCCTTCTGTGTAGAACCCTTGATTTTCGGATCGGGGGGCCGATCTAAAGGGACGAGAACCTCTCGGGGGCTCGTCGTGGGGATGGATCACACACAGACGTGGAAGTGACATGGGACGTAGAACGGTTCTACTCATCGTGGCGGCGCTGATCGCGACCGTCGGCACGACGTTGGTCTTCCTGTACGTCCGGGGGGTCGAGGCGCGCGCAGCGCAGAAGTACGACGCGGTCGAGGTGCTGACCGCCGTCGACGTCATCAACCCCGGCGAGACACTCAACGAGGCCCAGGCCGCCGGCAAGATCCAGATGGGCACGGTCCCGGAGTCGCAGGTGCTCACCGGCGCGACAACGAGCATCGCCGGCCTCGGCGAGAAGGTCGCCCTCACCGCCGTCTACCCCGGCGAGCAGATCGTCACCGCCAAGTTCGGTGAGGCCGGCGACCAGGAGGTGCTCAGCATCCCGAAGGGGCAGATGGCGATCTCGATCAACCTGACCGACCCGGCCCGCGTAGCCGGCTTCGTCAACCCTGGCGCAGAGGTGGCGATCTTCAGCTCGGTGGATGCCGGGGCGATGGGGAACACCAAGCCGACGACCCGGCTGCTGCTGCCGCGTGTCTCGGTGATCGGAGTGGGCACCACCACCGTGGTGTCGACCACGGTGACCGACCAGACAGGTGAGCAGACCGTCGAGGAGCTTCCGAGGACCCTGATGACGCTGGCCGTGGACCAGGCGGATGCGGAGAAGATCATCTTCGCCGCACGCAACAGCGAGGTCTCCTTCGCGCTCCTCACCGAGGACTCCAAGGTGAGCGCCGGCCCCGGGGTCACCTCCGACAGCGTGTTCAGGTGATCTGATGCCCACCATCGTCGACTCATCGCCCGCGAACGTCGAGACGTTCGCGGCCGCGATCGCCTCGTCCTCCAGACACGTCGCGTCCCTGGACGACCTGAAGCGGACCCTCGCCGAGAACAGCGAGGAGTACGCCATCGTGCTCGGCCCGACCGTCGACCTCGAGGCGGCCGCAGCCCTCGCGGACACGCTGCGGGTCACCATGCCGGCGACCAGCGTGATCCTGATCCGCCGCCGGGTGGACACCAGCGTGCTGGCCGAGGCGCTTCGCTCCGGCATGCGCGAGGTGATCGAGGAGCGCGACCTCGCCGGGCTGGGCCAGGCCGTCAGCCGGGCCGCACAGGTGTGGGAAGCGCTTCACGGCCCCGCTGCGCTGACGTCCGGCGAGCAGGGCCGGCAGATCACCGTCTTCTCCCCCAAGGGCGGCGTCGGCAAGACGACGATGGCGGTCAACCTCGCGCTCGCTCTGCAGCGGGAAGGGAGGGAGGTGTGCCTCGTCGATCTCGACCTCGGCTTCGGTGACGTGGCGATCACCCTCCAACTGTTCCCCGCCCGCACGCTGGCGGACGCGATCCCGCTCGAGGCGGGCCTCGACATCGAGTCGCTGGAGGCGCTTCTCACGCCACACCGGCACGGCATCCAGACCCTGGTCGCACCCGTCCAGCCGGACGCGAAGGACGCCATCCCGGCGGCCCTGGTCGGCAAGGTGCTGCGACTGCTGAGGAGCCGGTTCGACTACGTCGTGGTCGACACCGCCCCGAGCTTCGACGAGCACGTGCTCCAGGCGATCGACGAGACCGACGAGCTGGTCCTGGTGACCACGCTCGACGTGCCCACGCTGAAGAACGTCAAGATCGCGGTCGAGACGCTGGACCTGCTCAACTTCCCCAAGGAGCGCCGTCGACTGGTGCTCAACCGCGCCGACGAGAAGGTCGGGCTCACCGCCGACAAGGTCGAGAGCACCCTCGGTATGTCGATCGCTGCTTCGATCCCGACCTCCCCGCAGGTCGCCAGCGCCACCAACGCCGGCGACCCGATCCTTGCGGCCCAGCCCAAGCATATCGTGAGCAAGGCGATCTCGGCCCTGGCCGCCGAGCTGGAAGGGACCTCCACCGAGGAGGTCGACCCGCCCGAGGAGCGCCGCAGGGCCGCTGCCCCGAAGCGCAGCCTCCTCCGAAGGAACAGCAGGTAGCCCATGAGCAGCTTGACCGATCGGCTCGCCGCCGCGTCCAGGGACCGGGTCGCCAAGCCGACGGAGACTCCTCCGTCGATCGGCGCCAAGAAGGCGGGGGCGAAGCCCGCTCCTGCCGAGGACCGTTTCGCCAAGCTCAAGTCCCACGTGCACAACACGCTGCTGCAACAGCTGGGGCCGAAGCTCTACGACGCCGAGATGCCGCAGTCGGAGCTCGAGCAGATGGTCCGCGCTGCCCTCCAGGACGTGATGGCGCTCGAGGAGACACCGCTCACCTCCACCGACCGCAGCCGGATCACCCAGGAGATCTCCGACGACATCCTGGGTTACGGGCCGATCGAGCCCTACCTGCGTGACCCCGACCTGAGCGAGGTCATGGTCAACGGCCCGGACGACATCTGGATCGAGAAGGCCGGCCGGCTGGTGAAGGTGGAGGGCCGGTTCAACGACGAGGCCCACCTGCGCCGCACCATCGACAAGATCGTCGGCCGGATCGGCCGGCGCGTCGACGAGTCGAGTCCGATGGTCGACGCCCGCCTGCCCGACGGCAGCCGTGTGAACGCGGTGATCCCCCCGCTCGCTGTGGACGGGTCACTTCTCACGATCCGCAAGTTCTCCGCCGATCCTTACACGGTCGCGGACCTGGTCGCCTTCGGGTCGATGTCGCAGCGCACCGCTGACTTCCTGGAGGCGTGCGTCCGCGGCAAGCTCAACGTCGTCGTCTCCGGGAGCACCGGCGCCGGAAAGACGACCACCCTCAACGTGCTGTCGTCGTTCATCCCGCCCGACGAGCGGATCGTCACGATCGAGGACGCCGCCGAGCTGCAGCTTCACCAGGACCACGTCCTGCGGCTGGAGTCGCGGCCGGCGAACATCGAGGGCAAGGGCGCGGTGGACATCCGCGACCTCGTGAAGAACTCGCTGCGTATGCGGCCCGACCGGATCATCGTCGGCGAGGTCCGCGACGCGTCTGCGCTCGACATGCTTCAGGCGATGAACACCGGCCACGACGGCTCGATCTGCACCATCCACTCCAACGGTCCCCGTGACACGCTCTCCCGCATCGAGACGATGGTGCTGATGGCCGGCATGGACCTGCCGATGCGCGCGATCCGCGAGCAGGTGGCCTCCGCGATCGACCTCATCGTGCACCAGGCGCGGCTCCGCGATGGCTCGCGCCGGATCACGCACGTCACCGAGGTGGAGCGCATGGAGGGCGACGTGATCACCCTCCAGGACATCTTCCTCTTCGACCACTCGATGGGCTTCGACGAGAACGGCCGGAGCAAGGGCGTGCTGCGCTCCACCGGGCTGCGACCGAAGTTCCTCGACAAGCTCGCCCACAACAACGTGCACGTCGACCCGATGCTGTTCGCGATGGACGGCGGTTTCTGACCATGCGGGCTCGTCACTGGCGGACGGCCTTGAGCGGGCTCGTGGCCGCCCTCGGCCTTGTCGTCGCGTCCGGTTCTGCCGCCTCCGCTGTCGCCGAGGGCAACATCGACCACGCCGAGAGCAAGGACGGCGGCCTGCGGGTCCTGTACTCGCTCCCGGAGCTGGCCGAGGGTGTCGAGCCGGACCTGGACAGCGTGTCGGTCTCCATCAACGACACGGTGCTCGAGGCCGTCGCCGAACCGGCAGCGACAGCCGACGCCGCGGAGCAGATCCGTCGTACGGCGATCCTGGCCATCGACACAAGCAAGAGCATGCAGGGCGACCGGTTCACCCAGGCCAAGGCCGCTGCCAAGGCGTTCCTTGCGGCCGCGCCCAAGGACGTGCACATCGGGATCGTCGCGTTCGCGGGGCAAGTCGAGGTCGTCCAGCCCCCGACGCTCGATCGGGCCGCGGCCTCGACCGTCCTCGACGGCCTCGAGCTAACCTTCCAGACCCGGCTCTACGACGGCGTCGTCACTGCCGTCGAGGCGGCCGGCACCGAGGGACAGCGCAGCGTGTTGGTGCTCTCCGACGGCCGGGACACCTCGGCAACCGAGCTGAGTGAGGTTCTCGACGCAATCGACGCCGCCGACCTACGTGTGGATGCAGTCGCGCTCGGCGCCGCCGCGCAGGCCAACGCCCCGCTGTTCGAGATGGCGGAGCACAGTGAGGGACACGTCGTCGAGGCCGCGAACCCGGACTCACTCACCGCAGTGTTCAACGACCAGGCCGCCGCGCTCTCCCGACAGGTGCTGATCTCGGCCGCATTGCCCGTCGACCTCGCGGTGGCCGAGGGCTCGCTCGCAGTCTCGGTCGACGCGGGCGGCGAGAGCTACGCCGACCGGGCCTTCGTCTCGTTGGGCTCTTTCGACGCCGAGCCGGCAGCCGCCCCCATCGCTCCCCCGCGTGCCGTGGCTCCCCCGACGGTCCAGATCAGCGACAGCATGCTGATCGGCGGCATCGTTGCGCTGGGTCTTGGCCTGCTGGTGGTGCTCGCCGCCGCGCTCGGGGCCTTCGGCCGCCGTGACAAGAACCGGCTCGACGACCACATCAACGCCTACACCCGCGCAGGCGCGGCCGCGGCAGCTGCACGCGCACGGGCCGCACAGCAGCACGACCCCGCACGCTCGGTCGCTGAGTCCGCCGTCGGAGTGGCGCAGAAGGCGCTTGCCGGCAACAAGGGCTTCGAGTCGACTCTGGCATCCAAGCTGGACGCAGCCGGCATGTCGCTCAAGCCGGCCGAGTGGCTGCTCGTGCACTCCGGCATCGCGCTCGTGGCCGCGGTCCTCGGCTTCCTGCTGAGCTCGGGCGGCTTCCTGCTCATGTTCCTGCTGTTCGCCTTCGGACTCGTTCTTCCATGGGTCTACCTAAGCCACAGGAAGGGCAAGCGGCTCAAGGCATTCAACGCCCAGCTGCCCGAGACCCTTCAGCTCGTGGCCGGTGGTTTGAGCGCGGGCCTCTCCCTCGCTCAGTCGCTGGACACCGTGGTCCGCGAGGGCAGCGAGCCGATCGCTGGCGAGTTCCGCCGGGCGCTCGTCGAGTCACGCCTGGGCGTCCAGGTCGAGGACTCGCTCGACTCCATCGCCCAACGCATGGAGAGCGACGACTTCGCCTGGGTCGTGATGGCGATCCGCATCCAGCGCGAGGTCGGCGGAAACCTCGCCGAGCTGTTGCTGAAGGTCGCCGGCACCATGCGTGAACGCGAGTACCTCCGCCGGCAGGTGAAGTCCCTTTCGGCAGAGGGGGTCCTGTCCGGATGGATCCTCGGTGCCCTTCCACCCGGCATGCTCGTCTACCTGATGATCACCAACCCCAGCTACCTCGGCCAGATGTTTGCCGTCCCGATCGGCTGGATCATGCTCGGCGTGGCCGCAGTCTTGATGGCGGTCGGCGCCTTCTGGATGAGCCGGGTCGTGAAGGTGGAGGTCTGATGACCACGACGTCTGTCCTGTTGATCGTCGGAATTGCCGGCATTTTCCTGGCGATCCTGCTCTCACTCACCGCCATCGGCGTCTTCACCAACGAGGCCCGCGGGGTCTCGAAGTCACTGGCGGTGGTGGAGGCGTTCACCACCGCGCCCGAGGCGATGCAGAAGGAGCTCGACCCCTCCTTCCAGGAGCGAGTCCTCGATCCGCTGCTGGACAAGTTCGTAGCGCTCGGGCGGCGGATCACGCCGAGCGACTACAGCGAGCGGATCCGCGCAAAACTCGACATCGCCGGCAACCCGGCGAACTGGACAGTCGACCGCGTCATTTCCCTGAAGGTCGTCGGGCTCGTTGTCGGCCCCGTCGCTGGCCTCCTCTTCGGCGCATTGCTCGGGTGGGGGATCGGACCAGTACTGGCATCGGCGGCGATCGGCGGAGCCCTTGGATACAACGCGCCGAACCTCTACCTGCACTCCAAGGGTGAGGAACGCACGTCGGAGATGCAGAAGGCGCTGCCCGATGCGCTCGACCTGCTCACCATCTCGGTGGAGGCGGGACTCGGGTTCGACTCCGCGCTCGCCCAGGTGGCCCGCAACACCGATGGACCGCTGGCCCAGGAATTCGCTCGCGTGCTCCAGGAGATGCAGATCGGTCTGGGCCGCTCGGCCGCCATGCGTGCCCTCGGGGACCGCAGTCCCCTGCCCGATCTGCGTTCATTCACCTCCGCCATGGTGCAGGCGGATGCGTTCGGCATCCCGATCGGTCAGGTGCTCCGTGTTCAGTCCGGCGAGATCCGGGTCAAGCGGCGGCAGCGCGCCGAGGAGAAGGCCCAGAAGGTGCCGGTCAAGATCCTCCTGCCGCTGATGGCGTGCATCCTGCCCTGCCTGTTCATCGTCGTCCTCGGGCCTGCGGCCATCGGCATCATGGACGCGTTCGGGGGCATGTGATGCTCGAGTTCGTCCGGGTCGGCATCGCGAGCCGCATCTTCGCCCTCGCTGCGGTGCTCGGCCTGGCCGTGGCGCTAGACAACCCGGTGGCGGCACAGGCGACACTGCTCGTCTCTCTGGTGGCGGCGGTCGGTGTCTTCTTGTCACTCTCCTCGACGCGTCCGATCCACTGGGTCGTCGCGGTCGAGTCCGGTGTCGCGAGCCTCGTCGTCGCACAGTATCTGCCCGAGACCTTCGTGCTCCTGCCGTACCTTGTGGTGCTTCCACTCATCGGCGGCCTGGCACGCGGGGCGCCGGGTGCTCTGCTCAACGCGCTGTTCCAGCTGGTCGCTTCAGTGCTCGCGACCCTGGTCGCGCGAGGATCTGGCGGACTTGCCGGAGCACTCGACCAGCTTGCCCCGTGGTGGGTGACGATGCTCAGTGCCGGCCTGGTGGGGGCCTGGGCACGCAAGGTGCGTCGCCTGCCTTCGACGAGTGAGGCGGAGGAGAACTACGTCGCAGCGCGACGGCTGCTCCGTCAGCTGCGCGGCCTCGCCCGCCAGCTCTCCTCAGGCTTGGACCCGGTCGGCATCGCCGATGAGCTGCTGGCCACCGTGCAGGCTCGCCTCAGCGCCGAGGTCTCAGCGGTCTTTGCCCGGACTGAGGGTGGGGCGTTCGCACCGCTCGCCTACCTCGGACCAGGCGCCCAGGACGTCGTCGATCCCAACGATCCCACGCTCGAGCGCTGCTGGTCCTCGGGCACAGTGGTGCAGCGCCACCAGAATGGCGACCGTTCAGGCCCGGTCGCCTGGGCCGCGCTTCCCCTGCGCGGAGGCACCGGCGGCCTGCTCGGCGTCGTCCTTGTAGGCGGACTCGCCGTCGGCAAACGGCAGCTCGAGCTGGTCAACCGGGAGCTCGATGATCTGTCCCTGCGTCTGGACACTGCGCTGGCCTTCGACGAGGTCCGCAGCCTGGTCACTGCGGACGAGCGTCAGCGCCTGGCGCGCGAGATCCACGATGGCGTGGCACAGGAGATCGCATCACTCGGTTACGTCGTGGACGAGATCGCCGCCGGCGCCGGCGACCCGCGTGTCGTCGAGGACCTGGAGGGTCTCCGCCGCGAGCTCAGCCGCGTCGTCAGCGAGCTCCGACTGTCGATCTTCGACCTGCGGGCCGACGTGGGCACCAGCGCAGGACTCGGATCAGCGCTGTCCGAGTACGCCCGCAAGGTCGGTCGTCAAGCGGCCATCACCGTGCACCTGACCCTCAACGAGGCGCCAACCCGCCTGACCCCGGCGGTGGAAGCGGAGCTTTTTCGAATCGCCCAGGAGGCGATCACCAACGCGCGCAAGCACTCGGCCGCAGACAATCTGTGGGTCGACTGCCACGTCGACCCACCGCATGCACGCGTCGAGATCCGCGACGACGGCCAAGGCGTGCGCGGCAAGGGTCGCAGCGCGTCTTACGGCTTGAAGATCATGCAGGAGCGGGCCGAGCGGATCGGCGCTGGCCTGACCATCAGCCCCGTCGACGACGCCTCCGAGCGTCCCGGCACCTGTGTCACCGTCGCTGTCGGGAAGAGCCGCCAGCACCAACCTGAGGGGGATCTGGTCCGATGACCGGGATAGCGAAAGTCATGCTCGTCGACGACCACGAGCTGATCCGCCAAGGTCTGACTCGTGCCTTCGAGCGCCAGGACGACTTCACGGTCGTGGGTCAGGCCGGTTCTGTCGCCGAGGGGATGGCAGTCGCCGAGCGGACATCGCCCGACGTGGTGGTGACCGATGTGCGACTTCCTGACGGCACGGGCCTGGATGTGGTCCGCGCCCTGCGCAAGCAGCGACCCACGATCGGCATCGTCGTCCTGACCATGTACGCGGGCGACGAGCAGCTCTTTGCCGCGCTCGAGGCGGGTGCATCCGCCTTCGTGGCGAAGGACGCGCCGGCCGGCGAAGTGGTCGCCGCTGCAAGGCATGCCCTTGTCTCCCCCAACTCCTTCACAGCAGCTGACCTCGGTGAGGCGATGCGCCGGCGGATGCAGCCCTCAGGCCCGCAGCTCTCCCCCCGGGAGCACGAAGTGCTTGGGCTCCTGGCGGAGGGGCTCGGGATTTCCGCCATCGCACGGAACATCTACGTCAGCGAGTCGACCGCGAAGACCCACGTCTCCAAGATCTACGAGAAGCTGGGGGCGGCCAACCGTGCCCAGGCAATCATGGTCGCGGTACGTGCGGGGCTCCTGTCGACGGAAGAGGTCTGAGCGACCGAAGTGAACCTATGGCCCGAATGGACTACATGGGCCGGTCATCGGGGTGATGCACGTTTGACCGGTTTCCCGATGATCTGGCCGCATCAGAGGCCGAAAATCAAAGTGAAGGAAAAGGGTGCGAGACAGCCCTCGCACGAACTTGGGAGGAACACCATGCTTGAGTACATCGCCATCCGGCTCCGCGCGCTTCCGAAGACGGAGCGCGGAGCTACCGCTGTCGAGTACGGCCTGCTCGTCGCTCTAATCGCCGCAGCAATCGTCGTCATCGTGGGCACCCTCGGTGGGAAGATCAACAACTCCTTCACAAAGATCAGCGACAAGATCCCCACGAACTAGCAGCAACACTCTCTATGCGCTACCGGCTTGGCGTGCGGTCCAGTAAGCGCCTAGTCACTCGTTGCACACGTGCCGACACCGGCGCAACGGCGGTTGAATATGCCTTGCTCGTGGCAACGCTGGCCGGTGTCCTAGTAACTGGGGTCGCCACGCTTGGCGGAGGCCTACGTGAGGCCTTCCATGAAGTGAACGATGGGTTCCCCCCTATCACGAGCACCGACACCCACTCGACCGGCTGTGAACCACTGCCGACGCCCACGAACCACAAAGCAAAGGCGAACTGGGAAAGTCGCTGTGGCGG
>JBMOMG010000122.1:0-20927 GCA_049323155.1 Actinomycetota bacterium
CGGCCACCCCGCCGGCCAGCAGCGCCGGCGCGCACCACAACGCGGTCCTCAGCACCTCACCGGTGAGCGCTCCGGTCACCGCGAACACCGCGAGCGCCGCGACGTTCAGCACCAGGAAGACCAGCGTGACGGTCGACCGGAACTCGTGCGGTGGCAGCCGTCGCGCCTGGAGCAGCGTGACGATCGGTGGCCCGTTGGTGCCGGTCGAGGTCGTCAGCACGCCGGTGAGCAGCCCCGTCGCCACGTCCGCGGTCCGCGAGACGGCCGGGAACTGCCACCCGGTCGCGAGCACGAGCACCGCGACCAGCACCAGCGCACCGACCAGGACGGTGAGCGGACCCTCGTCGATGGACCGGAACACGACGTACCCCACCGGCAGGCCGAACGCGGAGCCGGCGAGCAGGCGGCGGACCACCGCCGCATCACGGTGGCCGCGCCCCTCGGCGGCCTGCCAGGCGTTGAACAGCATGCCGCTGACGAGCGCGAGCAGGATCGCGGTGTGCGGGCCGGTGACCAGCGCGAGCAGCGGCACGGCCACCAGCGCGAACCCGAATCCACTGGTCATCTGGACGGCCGCGGCGAAGGCGAGCACCGCGGCCGTCAGGAGCAGGGTCAGGTCCACCGGAGCCGGCACCCGGTCACGGCGGCACCGGACATCAGCACCCGAGCAGGCGCTCGGCGAAGTAGCCCTTCACGTGGTCGAGGCCGATCCGCTCCTGCTTCATCGAGTCCCGCTCGCGGATGGTCACCGCGTTGTCCTCGAGGGTGTCGAAGTCCACGGTGACGCAGTACGGCGTCCCGATCTCGTCCTGGCGGCGGTAGCGTCGGCCGATCGCGCCGGAGTCGTCGAACTCGACGTTCCAGTGCTGGCGCAGCTCGGCCGCGAGGTCCTTGGCCTTCGGGGACAGGTCGGCGTTGCGCGACAGCGGCAGGACCGCGATCTTCACCGGCGCCAGGCGATGGTCGAGCCGGAGCACGGTGCGCTTGTCGACACCGCCCTTGGTGTTGGGTGCCTCGTCCTCGGTGTAGGCGTCGATCAGGAAGGCCATGAACGAGCGGGTCAGACCGGCTGCCGGCTCGATCACGTACGGCGTGTAGCGCTCGCCGGTCGCCTGGTCGTAGAACGACAGGTCCTGGCCGGAGAACTCGCTGTGCTGCGAGAGGTCGAAGTCGGTGCGGTTCGCGACGCCCTCGAGCTCCTCGAAGTCACGGCCGCTGAAGCCGAAGCGGTACTCGATGTCGACGGTGCGCTTGGAGTAGTGCGACAGCTTCTCCTGCGGGTGCTCGTAGAGCCGCAGGTTGTCAGGGTCGATGCCGAGGTCGACGTACCACTTCAGCCGGGTGTTGATCCACTCCTGGTGCCACTCCTCGTCCTCGCCGGGCTTGACGAAGAACTCCATCTCCATCTGCTCGAACTCGCGGGTGCGGAAGATGAAGTTGCCCGGCGTGATCTCGTTGCGGAAGCTCTTGCCGGTCTGCGCGATGCCGAACGGCGGCTTCTTGCGCGAGGCGTTCATGACGTTGACGAAGTTCAGGAAGATGCCCTGCGCGGTCTCGGGCCGCAGGTAGTGCAGGCCGGACTCGTCCTCGATCACACCGAGGTAGGTCTTGAGCATCATGTTGAAGTTGCGCGGCTCGGTCCAGGCCCCGCGGGTGCCGCAGTTGGGGCACGCCAGGTCGTCGAGCTTCACGGTGTCGGGGTCGTCGATGCCCTTCTTGGCGGCGTACGCCTCCTGCATGTGGTCGACCCGGAACCGCTTGTGGCAGCTCTGGCACTCCGTGAGCGGGTCGCTGAACGTCGCCAGGTGGCCCGAGGCCTCCCAGGTGCGCGTGGGCAGGATCACCGAGGAGTCCAGGCCGACGACGTCCTCACGCGAGGTCACCATCGACTTCCACCACTGGCGCTTGATGTTCTCCTTCAGCTCCACACCGAGCGGCCCGTAGTCCCAGGCGGACCTGGTGCCGCCGTAGATCTCACCGCTGGGGAACACGTAGCCGCGGCGCTTGCACAGCGACACGACCTGGTCGAGGGCGGAGGACTTGTTGGCGGCCTTGCTCATGGGGGACTGCTCCGATGCGTCAGGGGAACGCCGGCTGGCTGACGGCGAACCCTCAGACTATCGAGCAGGACAACGGGAAATGTCCCCAGGTCAGCCCAGCTCGCGGGGGCGGGCCTCGTTGAGGTCTCCCGCGGCCGCGTCCACCAGCTCGTAGGCCGACGGCTCGTCGACCGCCTGCGACAGCAGGGGTACGACGCCCACCTTCACGTCGTAGGCCGACAACGCCCGGCGGTAGCTCCCCACGTTGACCCAGCGGGTCTGGAGCACCCACAGCGACGGGTCGTCGATGTTGCGCCCGACCACCCCGTCGACGTACCCGGGCTTGCTCGCGAGCACCTCGTGCGCCGCCGCGAGCTGCTCGGCGAACGCGTCCGCCGGCTCCTCGACCCGGAACCTGTTGACCACCAGCACACCCCGGACGCTACCCGGTGGTCGAACCCACGCCCCGCCGGTGGTCGAGGAGCGCGCCCGGCCGGTGGTCGAGGAGCGAGCCCCGGCCAGTGGTCGAGGAGCGAGCGGAGCGAGCGTCTCGAGACCCCACGGCCACCCCGAGTTGAAAACGGTTGTCATTTGTGTTGACAATGATTGTCATGAAGATCCTGTCGAGCCCCACCCTGCGCCGCACCGCCCCGGCCGCGGTCGCCGCCTCCGTCCTCCTCGCCGGTTGCGGGGGTCCGTTGGGCGGCGAGTCTGCGGAGGGGCCGCGGGTGGTGACCTCCTTCTACCCGTTGGAGTACGTCGCACAGCGGGTGGTCGGCGACCACGCGGAGGTCGTGAACCTCACCTCCCCCGGCCAGGAGCCGCACGATCTGGAGATGTCGCTGCGCCAGACCGCCGAGATCACCGAGGCGGACCTGATGGTCTACGAGGCGGGCCTGCAGCCGGCCGTGGACGAGGCGGTCGCCGAGCACGGCCCCGAGCACACGATCGAGGCCACCGAGGTCGTCGAGCTCGCCCCTCTCGACGAGGCGGCGCACGAGGGTGAGTCCGCGGCGGACCACGAAGCACACGCCGATGCCGAGGGCGACCTGCACTTCTGGCTCGACCCGGTGCGCATGGTCGAGGTCGCGACCGCGGTGCAGGAGCAGATGGCCGAGGTCGACCCCGACAACGCCGGCGACTACGCGGCGAACCTGAAGGCGTTGCGCGAGGACCTGGAGACGCTGGACGCCGACTACCGGACCGGTCTTGCCGAGTGCAGCCTCGACACCGTCGTGGTCAGCCACGACGCGTTCGGCTACCTGGAGAAGTACGGCCTGCACTTCGAGCCGATCGCGGGACTCTCCCCGGACGCCGAGCCCTCGCCGGCACACCTCGGCGAGCTCGCCGAGATCATCGAGGAGGAGGGGATCACCACGGTCTTCTCCGAGAGCCTTGCCAGCCCCGCCATGGCCGAGACCCTCGCCCGCGAGCTCGACGTCGAGACCGCGGTGCTCGACCCGCTCGAAGGACTCAGCGACGACACCGCCGACGAGGACTACCTTTCCCTCATGCGCGCGAACCTCGACGCCCTGCGGACCGCGAACGGATGCCGATGAGCGCGGCCACCGACGCCCCCCTCGTCGTCCAGGTCAGCGACGGCAACGTCAGCCTGGGCGGGCGACCGATCCTGCGCGGGATCGACCTCACCGTCCGCCAGGGCGAGTTCGTGACGTTGCTGGGCGGCAACGGGTCCGGCAAGTCCACCCTGGTCCGCACCCTGATGGGCCTGGTACCGACCACCCGGGGCGAGGTCAGCCTGTTCGGCAGGCCGCTGACGCAGTTCCGTGACTGGCACCGGATCGGCTTCGTGCCCCAGCGCGCCAGCGCCACCAGCGGCGTGCCGGCCTCGGTCCGGGAGGTCGTCGCGGCCGGCCGGCTGTCCCGTCGGCGCCTCCTCAGGCCGCTCCGCAAGGCCGACCGCACCGCCATCCGCGAGGCGATCGCCGCGGTCGGTCTTACCGACCGGATGCACGAGGGGTGCTCGACGCTGTCGGGTGGCCAGCAGCAGCGCGCCCTGATCGCCCGAGCACTCGCCGGCGAGCCCGACCTGTTCGTCCTCGACGAGCCGATGGCCGGTGTCGACCTGGTCAGCCAGCAGACCTTCGCCGACACGCTCGCGTCGCTGGTCGACAAGGGCGCGACGATCATCCTGGTCGCCCACGAGCTCGGCCCGCTCGCCCCGCTGGTCGACCGCACCGTGGTGATGCGCGACGGCCGGATCGCCTACGACGGTCCCCCGCTGGCGTCGTTCACCGACGCCGACGAGCACGGCTGGGCCGACCACGGCCACCACCACCCCGACCTCGGCGAGCACCGCACCGACCACGCCCCGTCGGTCGTCTCGCCGCTGGACCTCCCGACCCGTGAGGAGCACCGATGATGAGCATCCTCGCCTACGACTTCGTGGTCCTCGGGCTCGTCGCCGCCCTGTTCACCGGCCTGGCCGCACCGGCCGTCGGCACCTACCTCGTGCAGCGCCGGCTCGCGCTGATGGGCGACGGCATCGGCCACATCGCGGTGACCGGCGTCGCCCTCGGGCTGCTCACCAGCACCTCCCCGCTGATCACCGCGGTGGTGGTGGCGATCCTGGGCGCCGTCGTGATCGAGGTGATCCGGGAGAAGGGCAACACCAGCGGCGACGTCGCGCTCGCGATGCTGTTCTACGGCGGCATCGCCGGCGGCGTGCTGCTCACCGGTCTGGCCGGGCAGAGCGCCGGCAAGCTGAACTCCTACCTGTTCGGGTCGATCACGACCCTGTCCACGACCGACGTCTGGTTCACCGTCGGGCTGGCCGCGCTGGTGGTCCTCGTCGCGGTCGGGCTGGCACCCCAGCTGTTCGCGGTCGCCCAGGACCAGGAGTTCGCGCAGGTGGCCGGGCTGCACGTGCGCTTCTACAACCTGCTGGTCGCGGTGATGGCCGCGGTCACGGTCACCGTCGCGATGCGCACCGTCGGCCTGCTCCTGGTCAGCGCGCTGATGGTGGTGCCGGTCGCAACTGCGCAGCAGCTCACCCAGGGGTTCCGGACCACGATGTTCGCGGCGATGGGGCTGGGCACGGCGGCCGCGGTGAGCGGCTTCCTGGCGTCGGCCTACGTCGACGTGGCGCCCGGCGCGACGATCGTGCTGATCGCCCTCGCCGGGTTCATGGCCGCCTGGCCGCTCGGGGTGTTCCTGCGCCGGCGCACCCGGATGCAGGCGCCGTTCGCCGCGACGGTCGGATCCGCGACCCACGACGACGAGCACACCGTCGTACCCGAAGCACACACCCACCGGCACGGCGACGACTGCGGGCACCTCGCCGTGCCCCACGGAGACCACGTCGACTACGTCCACGACGGGCACCGCCACGCACCGCACGGGAGCCACTATGACGAGCACTAGCAACGACATCCCCCTCGCCGGCAGCCGCCCCACCCGCCAGCGACGCGCGGTCGCCACCGCCCTGCAGTCGTGCGACGACTTCCGCAGCGCCCAGGAGATCCACGAGCTGCTGCGGCGCAACGGCGAGAACGTCGGGCTGTCGACGGTCTACCGGACGCTGCAGGCGCTCGCCGACAACGGCGACCTCGACGTGCTGCGCACCGAGGACGGCGAGGCGGTGTACCGCCGCTGCAGCACGACCCACCACCACCACCTGGTCTGCCGCTCGTGCGGCCGCACGGTCGAGGTCGAGGGACCGACGGTGGAGCGCTGGTCGAGGTCGGTGGCGGAGCAGCACGGGTTCACCGAGGTCAGCCACACGCTGGAGATCTTCGGCACCTGCCCCGCCTGCGCCGGCTGAGTCGCACTTACCCAGAGCTGTGGACGCTTCACAGGCAGCCTGCCGCGTGTGAAGCGTCGGTAACCCCGCATTACATGGGAGTCAGGCGGGGTCGGCGCCGCCGTAGCGACGGTCGCGGCGGGCGTAGGTGTCGATCGCCTGCCACAGGTGCCGCCGGTCCACGTCGGGCCACAGGACGTCGGTGAACACCAGCTCGGAGTAGGCCGCCTGCCAGAGCATGAAGTTCGACAGCCGCTGCTCCCCCGACGTACGCCAGACCAGGTCCGCGTCGGCGAGCTCGGGCACGTAGAGGTGCCGCGCGAAGACCAACTCGTCGACCCTCTCCGGGTCCAGCCGGCCGGCGGCGACCTCGCGGGCGATCGACCGGGCGGCGTCTGCGAGCTCGGCCCGGCCGCCGTAGTTCACGCACATCGTCAGCGTGAGCACGTCGTTGTCGCGGGTGAGCTCCTCGGCGGCCTGCAGCTCCTTGATCACCGAGCGCCACAGCCGCGGGGTGCGCCCCGCCCAGAGGACCCGGACACCCAGCTCGTGCATCTCGTCGCGCCGGCGGCGGATCACGTCGCGGTTGAACCCCATCAGGAACCGCACCTCGTCGGGTGAGCGTTTCCAGTTCTCGGTGGAGAAGGCGTACGCCGACACCGCCTTGACCCCGATCTCGATGGCACCCTCGACCACGTCGAACAGCGAGTGCTCCCCCTGCTCGTGGCCGGCGGTGCGCGGCAGCCCGCGCTCCTGGGCCCAGCGCCCGTTGCCGTCCATCACCACCGCGACGTGTCGCGGCACCAGCTCGGCGGGTACGGCGGGCGGACGGGCGCCACTGGGATGCGGGGTCGGTCGTCGTACCTCGCGCCGTCCGGCTGTCCTGCTGGTCCGCGCCAACGTCCGTCCTCTCCGCCTGATGATCCGTATGATCGCCACCAACCTAAGCCTCACGGCGATGCCCGAGGTGGAGACCCCCGGGAGGGCCCAGTTGGACGGCGTGACCGAGCGCATCGAGCAGCAGATGACGATCCTGCTGCGGCGGGTCCAGAGCATCCACATCTCGACCTCCTCCGGCGAGATGGACCTCGACCGCTCGGCCTACGGCATCATGTGCCGCCTCGCCGACGAGGGCGCCCAGCGGCTCGGCCTGCTCGCCTCCGCCTTCGGCCTGGACCCGTCCACGATCACCCGGCAGGTGCAGGCCCTGGAGAAGGCGGGGCTGGTCAGCCGCCGGTCCGACGCCGCCGACCGACGGGCTTGGATCGTCGACCTCACCGAGGAGGGGCGGACCGTGCTCGCGCACACCCGCGCCTACCGCCGCGGTCGCCTCGAGCAGGTGCTGGCCGACTGGCCCGACAGCGACCGCGAGGAGCTGGCCCGGTTGCTGGCCAAGGCCAACGACTCCATCTCGGCGCTCGTGGAGAAGAGCCGCGACCGGGAGACCGGCTGAGCCGCCGGTCTCAGCGCTGCACGTGGCTGAGGGACTTCAGGCCGCGTTCGAGGTGCCAGGCCAGGTAGGCGGCGATCATCCCGCTGGCCTCCTTGCGGTGCCGCGGCTCGCTGACCTCGACGACCGGCCAGTCACCGGCCAGCAGCGCCCCGAGCAGGAGCACTGTCTCCGGTGCGGGGCTGGCCGACCCCGGCACGCGGCAGGCCCCGCAGAGCATGCCGCCGGCCGCGGGGCTGAACGAGCGGTGCGGCCCCTCGACGCCGCAGCGTGCACAGGCGTCGAACGACGGCGCGTAACCGGCGACCGACAGCGACCGGAGCAGGAACGAGTCCAGCACCGCCGCCGGAGCCCGCTCCCCCGACGACATCGTGCGCAGCGCACCGATCAGGAGCAGGAACTGCTGGAGCGCGGGCTCCTTGTCCTCCACGACCAGCCGCTCCGCGGTCTCGAGCATCACCGTGCCGGCGGTGTAGCGCTCGTAGTCGCTACCGATCCGTGAGCCGTACGGCGCCAGCGTCTCCGCCTGCGTGATCACGTCGAGGGAGCGACCCTCGGCGAGCTGGAGGTCGACGTAGGTGAACGGCTCCAGCCGGGACCCGAACCGGGAGGTGGTGCGGCGTACCCCCTTGGCGACCGCGCGGACCCGGCCGGTGTTGCGGGTCAGCAGGGTGATGATGCGGTCGGCCTCACCCAGCTTCTGGGTGCGCAGCACGACTGCTTCGTCACGGTAGAGGCCCACGCCTCCTATTGTCGCTCAGTCGGGCACGAACGGCAGTCTGACCCGCGCGGTGGTGCCCACGCCCTCGGCGCTCTGCAGCTCGATCGCGCCGCCGTGCGCCTCGACGATGGCCCGGGTGATGACCAGGCCGAGCCCGACACCGGGGATCGCGCGCTCCTCGGCGGTCCGGGCCCGGAAGAACCTGGTGTAGAGCTTGGCCAGGTCCTCCTCCGGAATCCCGATCCCGGTGTCGCGGACCTCCAGCACCACCTCGTCGCCCTCGACGGCGAACCACACCGCGACCTCACCGCCGGAGAGGGTGTACTTGACCGCGTTGGAGACCAGGTTGTCGACCACCTGGCCCATCCGCGCGGGGTCGACCACGACGTCGGGGATCTGCTGGATCGAGGCGTGCAGCTTCACCGCACCCGCGTCGGCCTTGCGGCGCACCGCCTCGACCGCGTGGCGGACCACGTCGGAGAGATCGGTCGGCTCGGGGTTCATCCGCAGCGTCCCGCTCTCGAGCTGGGCGGTGCTGAGCAGGTCAGAGACCAGGAGCAGCAGACGCTCGGCGTTGCGGTGCACCACCCGGAGGTAGTGGTTGACCTCGCTCGGGAGCTCCTCGTGCTGCTCGGCCATCAGGTCGGCGTAACCGAGGATCGAGGTCAGCGGGGTTCGCAGCTCGTGGGAGACCGACGCCACGAACTCGTCCTTGACCTGCAGCGCGCGCATCAGGTCGGTGATGTCCTTGTAGGTCAGCACCGAACCGTCGAAGCGGCCGGTCTCGTCGTAGAAGGGTCGGGCCGAGACCGACAGTGCGCGGCGCTGCGCGGGCTCCTTGCCGATCCACATGACGAGGTCGCTGAACGCCTCCCCGCTCGCGGCGCGCACCGAGGGCATCTGGTCCTCGGAGAGCGGGGTGACCCGGTCCTCGCCGAAGGCGTAGCCCAGCTCGCCGGCCATCCCCCCGTGCCCGTCGGGGTAGGCCAGCCGGATGAACTCCTGGTGCCGGGGGTTCATCGAGTTGTATGCGCCGTCGGCGCCCAGCGCGAGCAGGCCGACGTCGACCGCCTCGACGATCGCGTCGGTCAGCCGCCGGTGCTGGGTCACCTCACGCAGCAGCTCCTGGAGCTCGGCCCCTTGGCGCTCCAGCCCCTGCCGCTGGGTGTCCCAGACCTCCGCGGTGATGCTGGTGCTCAGTGCCACGACCCCGGTGATGATCGGCAGCAGCACCGCCCGGGACCAGCCGTCGAGGCCCAGGCCGTAGTAGAGCAGGCCCGGAGCGGTGAGCACGGCGATGCAGCCCACCGTCGCGATCACCACCCCGCGCCGGCGGAAGACCAGCCCGAGCCACATCGCGGGGAACACGACCAGCGCGGCGACCGCGCCGATGTTGGGCAGCAGCCGCATGCTGCCGATGGCCGCGAGGTCGAGCAGCGGGACGGTGACGACGGCCAGCGGCTCGAGCCGTGTCCACGGCACCGTGAAGGCGGCCACGGTGGCCAGCGCCACCATCGCCGCGCCCGCGGCGAAGGCCGGCGCGGCGAGCGTCGCGGGCTGCACCAGGGCGACCAGCACCAGCAGCGCTGCGATCGGCGCCAGGAAGACCAGCTGCGGCAGGCGCGGGTCGGCCGTCTCGGCCGTGACCAGCTGTCCTACCCGCCTGATGACCGGTGACCCGTTGTGCACCTTGCCCCCCGTGTGACGCGCCGGTGGCTCCCGGCACGTGATCAGGGTCTCAGACGCGGCTCGTTCCTGGGGGTGGAATCGTGCGAAACCACCCCAAGCGCGACCTCAGGTACGACGGGCCGACCGTCCCGCGCGCGCACGACGCGGACTGACCGGCCGGTGGCACTCGTCGAGGAACGCGATCGCCTCCCCGGTCAGCCGCTCGGGACGCAGCCGCCACTCGAGGATGCCGTGGGCCTCGACGAACCGGGCGTTCGGCATCTCCTCGGCGAGCATCGCGGCGTCCGCCCAGGGGTGGATCGGGTCACGGCGGTGGCCCACCACGAGAGCGGGCACCCGAAGCCGCCGTCGTGCCTTGCTCGAGGGCGCGACCCGGCCGAAGAAGATGCCGTGGATCGCCGCGGCCATCGGCGCGGGCCGCTGGTTGAGGGTGTCGAGCACGATCCCGGCCCAGAACGGCACCAGGCCACGGGGCACCAGCCGGGTCACCGCGCGGGTGGCGGTCACCGAGACCGGCACGAACCGGGCGAGGAACATCAGCGGCGCGAAGGCCATGATCCCGGCCTCGACGGCGTTGTCGAGCACGGGCATCTCGAGCAGCAGCCCACGGATGCGCTCCGGGGCCAGGTCGGCGACCTCGAGGCCGACGTTGGCGCCCAACGACGTCCCGCCGACGACCGCCAGGTCGGCCCCGAGATGGTCGAGCAGCGCGATCACCTGCTCGCCGAACGCGGTCATCGAGTAGGCCATCGGGTCGGTCGGCCGGTCGGATCGGCCGTGTCCGAGCAGGTCCACGGTGACGACGTGGTAACCGGCGTCGGCGAGGGCGCGCGCGAGCGGCTGGTGCATCCGGCGCGGCATGAGCTGCCCGTGCACGAGGACGACCCACCGGTCGCCGCCGCCGTACTCGGTGTACTCCAGGCGTTCCTGGTCGATGAAGAACTGCCCGATGCGCTCCGAGACCAGCGTTGCCATGAGGCCCACCCTTTCGACCGGCCGGTGTGGAACCTCCGAGCCTAGTCGAGCCTGGGGGGCTCGACTCGGGGGACTCTGGTTGTCGGATCCGCGACTCCGCCGTCGAAAACGACGCGAACGCGGGCGAGATGGCCCAAGATGGAGACCATGGATCTCGGAGGCCCCCTGCTGCCGACGGGCGCGCCTCGATGAGCCATCGCGCACCCGCGCCGGGTGAGGCGGTCACGGCGCGCCCCGAGAGCAGCGAGCACCAGGCCGCGATGCCCTCGCAGCGCAGCGCCCCGGGCCGGCCGGTCGAGGAGGGCACGGGCCGCTCGGCGTACACGACCCTCGCCCGCGTGCCCTGGCTGGTGGCGCTGCTCGGGCTGACCGGGGTGTACCTGCTCGGTCTCGGCTCGGTGCTGTTCGCCCCCGAAGGGTCCACCGTCGCCGTCTGGTGGCCCGCGGCCGGCCTGAGCGTCGCACTGCTGGTGGCGCTGCCCCGCAGCTGGATGCTCGCTCTTGCGGTCGGGGTCGTGGTCTTCAGCGGGCTGGCCAACTACAGCGCGGGCCGCAGCCCGGAGGCGGCGGCCGCCTTCGGCATCGCCAACGCCGCCGAGGCCTACGTCGTGGCGTGGTTGCTGACCCGGGGCCGCTCCGGCCGGTCCCCGCTGCGCGCCATGGACGACCTGTGGCGGCTGCTGTCGGCGATGCTGCTGGGCAACCTGGTGGTGGGCGTCGGCATCGGCCTGACCGTGCAGCTCCTGCTCGACGGTGACGGCTTCCCGGCGGCGCTGGCGGTGATGGCCTCCCACGCGGCCGCGATCCTGGTCTTCGCGCCGCTGGCCCTCCGGGTGGGCCCCTCGACGCTGGCCGGGCGGGGTCCCGAGCTCGTCGTACAGACCCTCCTGCTGCTCGCCTCCACGCTCTTCGTGTTCAGCCCCGGGCAGGAGCTCAGCCTGACGTTCCTGCCGATCCCGCTGCTGCTGTGGGCGGCGCTGCGCTTCGGGCTGCGCACGGTCTCCTACCAGCTGATCATGCTCGGCATCCTGACCACGGTGCTCACCGCCGCAGGTGGCGGGCCCTTCGCCCAGGGCTTCCGCACCGGCGTCTCCAGCGACGCGGCCACCGCGACCCTGGTCCAGAGCTTCCTGATCGTCACCGCCCTCGTCGTGCTGCCCCTGGCGCTCGTGGTCGACCAGCGCGAGATGGCGATGCGCCGCGTGTCGCACAGCGAGGAGCTGTTCCGCAAGAGCTTCAGCGAGTCCTTCGTCGGGATGATGCTGCTCTCGGTCACCGCCCGCGGCGAGCTGCTGGTCCAGGAGGTCAACCAGACCGCCGCGTCGATCCTCGGCGGTGAGCCCGACCGGTTCGAGGAGCGGACGCTCCAGTCCCTGTTCACGACCAAGACCTCGTTCGCCGACGTCGCCTCGGCGATGCAGGCCGGCAACCTGGCCGGCTGGCGCGAGGAGACCTGGCTGGCGGACCTGCCCCAACGTCGGGTCGGCTTTGCGATCTCGCCGTTGTCGACGTCGGCGGGGCAGATGATGTTCAGCGCCCAGATCATCGACATCAGCGAGGCCTACGACGCGGCCGCCCGGCTGCGCAGCGAGAAGGACTTCACCGCCGCCGTCCTCGGCACGACCGCGGCGCTGATCGTCGTCGCCGACGTCGAGGGGCGGCTGGCCGGATTCAACCCGGCGGCCGAGAAGGCCAGCGGTTACGCCGAGGAGCAGGTGCTCGGCCGGACCCTGTGGGAGACGATCGTGCCGCCGGCGGACGCGGCCCGGGTGCGCGACCTGCTCGACCGCACCCGGCCCGGTGAGGACACCCCGACGCTCGAGGGCGACCTGCTCACCCGGCAGGGCCACCGGCGCCGGGTGATCTGGTCCAGCGCACCGCTCACCGACGAGGCCGGACGGCCCAGCCACGTCGTGCTCACCGGCATCGACGTCACCGCCGAGCGCAACGTCCGGAGCATGACCAAGCACCTGCTCGACTCGGCCAGCGCGACCGCGTTCATCGGGATGAACCTGCGCGGCACCATCACGATCTTCAACTCCGGCGCCCGCGACCTGCTCGGCTACACCGACGAGGAGGTCATCGGCCGGCTGCGGCTGCAGAGCTTCCACGACCCGGAGGAGCTCGCCGAGCTCGCCACGACGACCGGGACCGGGGCCGGGTTCGAGACGATCGTGGCCGGGGTCGACAGCGAGCCGCTGACCCGGGACTGGTCCTGGGTCCGCAAGGACGGCAGCCGGGTGGTGTGTGCGGTGTCGCTGAGCGCGGTGCGCGACGCGTTCGGCAGCCACATCGGCTACCTCGCCGTCGCCCGCGACGTGACCGAGGCCCGGCGCAGCCAGAGGCTGCTGCTCGAGACGCTCGAGAAGGAGCGCGAGGCCGTCGAGCGGCTGCAGGAGCTCGACCAGGCCAAGAACGACTTCGTCTCCATGGTCAGCCACGAGCTGCGGACCCCGATCACGAGCATCGTCGGCTACACCGAGATGCTCCAGGACGGTGCCGCCGGCGCGATCTCCCGCGACCAGGACCGGCTGCTCAACGCGGTACGCCGCAACGGTGAGCGGCTGATCGCCCTGATCGAGGACCTGCTCACCCTGTCGCGGATCGAGGCCGGCACGTTCAGCCTCGAGAAGACCGCCACCGACCTCACCTCGGTCGTCACCCGGGCGTTCGAGGCGCTGAGCCCGACCCTGATGGAACGTCGGCTCATGGTCGCCTTCGAGGCGCCCGACGGGCCGGTGACCGTCCTCGGCGACGCCAGCCAGCTCGAGCGCGTCGTGCTCAACCTGGTCGGCAACGCCATCAAGTTCACCGAGGACGGTGGCCGCGTGGAGTGCTCACTCACCTCCGCAGGCGACGCGGCGGTGATCGAGGTCCGCGACACCGGGATCGGCATCCCCGAGGAGGAGCAGGCCAACCTGTTCCACCGGTTCTTCCGCTCCAGCATCGCCCAGGAGCGTGCCATCAAAGGCACCGGCCTCGGCCTCTCCATCGTGCAGTCGATCGTGCACAGCCACGGCGGCGAGATCACCATCCGCTCCGAGCACACGGTCGGCACCGAGGCCCGGGTCACGATCCCGCTGCTGGCTCCCACCGGGGACCACGGCGAGCAGCGCTGAGGCAGAGCGCAGGCACGGCGTTGGGTCCGGTGCCCGACGGTGGGATGCTCTGCGGGTGACTCTCAGCCCGGTCCTGGAGACCTACTACGACGCCGCGCCCCGGCCCCTGGCCACCGCCGAGGAGGTCGGCCCGTTCACGCTCTTCGTCCGCACCGACGAGGAGGGCTGGCCGTTCTACGCGCGCCCCTCCCTGGGTCACGCCGGGCCGTTCACCGCCGCGCACGTCGAGGAGGTGCGCAGAAGGCAGCGTGAGCTCGGCGTGCCGGAGAGTCTCGAGTGGGTCCACGAGACGACACCCACCCTTCTCGCCGCTGCGCGTGAGGCGGGGATGCACGTCGCGGAGTGCCCGCTGCTGGTGCTGCCCGGCGACACACCAGCGGTCGACGTCACCCTGCCGCCCGGCTCCGGCGTCCGGATCCTCGACCCCGACTCCCCCGACCTCGCGACGGTCTCGGCAGCGGTCGGTGCCGGATTCGCCGGGCACGACCGGCTCCCGGAACCAACGACCGAGCCCCGAGCGGGACGCCTGGCCCGGCTGACCGGCTCGGGCCTGCTGGTCATGGCCGGGGCGTACGACGCTCACGGTCCCATCGGAGGCGGCTCCCACTCGCCGCGCGGGAGCACCACCGAGCTGACCGGGATCGCCGTGCTGCCGCGTGCGCGGCGCCAGGGCTTCGGAGCGGCGATCACCGCAGCACTCGTCGCGGACGCCCGCCGGCGCGGCGTGGAGACGGTGTTCCTCTCCGCCCAGGACGACGCCGTGGCGCGGGTCTACGAACGGATCGGCTTCCGCCGGGTGGGCACCGCCTGCGTCGCCGAGCCGATCGAGGGCTGAGCCCGCCGCCCGACCTCAGGCGCGGTTGACCGCCGAGATCACGGCCTTCAGCGACGCGGTCACGATGTTCGGGTCCAGCCCGACACCCCACAGCACCTGGCCGCCCACCGCGCACTCGACGTAGGCCGCGGCGATCGCGTCACCGCCCGAGGAGAGCGCGTGCTCGGCGTAGTCGAGCACCCGGACGTCGGTCCGGTCGGCGTAGACCGGGTTCCCCGCCGCCTGCTCCTCGGCGACCATCTCGTTGAGCGCGTTGACGAAGGCCGCGATCGGGCCGTTGCCGGTGCCCTCCAGCGTGCGCAGGCGGCCGTCGACGTACACGTTGACCGACAGTGCGTCCTTCTCCCCCGCCGCCGACGAGGTGTGCACGGAGTTCAGCTTCAGTGGCGTCTCGCGGGCGAGGTACTCCCGCTCGAAGTCCGCCCAGATCGCCTCGGGTGACATCTCGCCACCCTCCCCGTCGGTGTGCTCCTGGATCACCCGGCTGAACTCGATCTGCAGCCTGCGCGGCAGGTCCAGCTTGTGCTCGGACTTCATGATGTAGGCCACGCCGCCCTTGCCGGACTGGCTGTTGACCCGGATCACGGCCTCGTAGGAGCGGCCCACGTCCTTGGGGTCGATCGGCAGGTAGGGCACACCCCAGGGGTGCTCGTCGACGGGCACGCCGGCCGCGGCTGCGTCGCGCTCCAGGGCCTCGAAGCCCTTCTTGATCGCGTCCTGGTGCGAGCCGGAGAACGCCGTGTAGACCAGGTCGCCGCCGTAGGGGTGACGCTCGTGCACCGGCAGCTGGTTGCAGTACTCCACGGTGCGGCGGATCTCGTCGATGTCGGAGAAGTCGATCTCGGGGTCGACGCCCTGGGTGAACATGTTCAGCCCCAGCGTCACCAGGCAGACGTTGCCGGTGCGCTCGCCGTTGCCGAACAGGCAGCCCTCGATCCGGTCGGCGCCGGCCTGGTAGCCCAGCTCGGCCGCCGCGACTGCCGTGCCCCGGTCGTTGTGCGGGTGCAGGGACAGCACCACGTGCTCGCGGTGGTTCAGGTGGCGGTTCATCCACTCGATCGAGTCGGCGTAGACGTTGGGCGTGGCCATCTCCACGGTCGCCGGCAGGTTGATGATCACCGGCTTCTCGGCGGTCGGCTCGAAGACCTCGAGCACCTCGTTGCAGACCCGCGCGGCGAACTCCAGCTCGGTGCCGGTGTAGGACTCCGGGGAGTACTCGTAGTAGACGGTGGTCTCGGGGATGGTCTCCTCGAACTTCCGGCACAGCCGCGCGCCGGTCACGGCGATGTCGACGATGCCGTCCATGTCCAGGCCGAAGACCACCCGGCGCTGCAGGGTCGAGGTGGAGTTGTACAGGTGCACGATCGCCTGCTTGGCGCCCCGCAGCGACTCGTAGGTGCGCTCGATCAGGTGCTCGCGGGCCTGGGTCAGCACCTGGATCACGACGTCGTCGGGGATCAGGTCTTCCTCGATCAGCATCCGCACGAAGTCGTAGTCGGTCTGCGACGCCGCCGGGAAGCCGACCTCGATCTCCTTGTAGCCCATGTCGACGAGCAGCTGGAACATCTTCTTCTTGCGAGCCGGCGTCATCGGGTCGATCAGTGCCTGGTTGCCGTCGCGCAGGTCGACCGCGCACCAGCGCGGCGCCTTGGTGATCTGCCTGTCGGGCCAGGTGCGCTCGGGGACCTCGACAGGCGGGAACGCGGTGTAGCGGTGGAAGGGCATGCCGCTGGGCTGCTGAGGATTGCTCTGGAACTTCGTCATGAGGTGTCTCGCTTCGGGTCTGGTGTCGTGGTCCGGATGCAACGACGAACTCCGCAGCGAGGGGGTCCGGTCTGTTAGCGAACCTCGCTGCGGCAGCCAAGAAGGAGAAGCTGACGCGTCATGATGCCGACCAGACTACCTGCTCCACCCCGAGCCCGTCTGCCCGGCCCGGAAACCGGGACGACCCCCCGTGTTGAATGACCGGGTGGACATCGCACACATCGACCCGCTCGACCTGGACCTCGACATCGCCGACGCGATCGCCGACACCGACCGGGCCTCGGTCGCCGCCACCGGTCTCGCGCTCGCACCGCCGGTCGGTCCGACGCGGATGAAGACCTTGCAGCTGGGGTCGAACGGGCGGCCGGTCGCAGGGCTGTGGCTGGCCCGCGACGCCGACCGGCTGGTCGGCTACGGCTTCGCCCACCTGCCGGTGGAGGACAACACCGACGCGGCGTATCTCGGCGGCGCCGTGCACCCCGACGCCCGCCGCCGCGGCCTCGGCCGGGCCCTGGTGGACGCCGCCGTCGGCCTCGCCGGCGCCGAGGGACGCACCCGGATCTACTCCAGCGCCTGGCGGGGCAGCGACGGCGTCCCGGCACTCCGGGCGTTGGGCTTCTCCGCCGACGGGCTCGGGGTCAACGCGGTGCGCCGCGTGGACGTGCACGGCGCGCCGCACGGCCAGTGGGACCGGCTGTACGACGAGGCGTCGGCGCGGGCGTCGGCCTACGAGCTGGTGCACCTCGTCGGGCCGACGCCGGCCGAGCTGCTACCCGACATGGTGACGCTGCACGCCGCGATCAACGACGCACCGCTGGGGGATCCCGCCTCCGAGCCGGACCACTGGGACACCGAGCGGGTCCGTGCCTACGACCGGGCGATGGCCGAGCGGCGGCAGACCGTCTACCGGGTGCTGGCCCGGCACCGCACCACCGGTGACTGGGCGGGCCTGTCGATGCTGTGCGTGGACGAGTTCGACCCCACGATCGCCCACCAGGAGGACACCTCCGTCGTGCGCGCCCACCGCGGGCACCGTCTCGGCCTGCTGATGAAGGCCGGCATGCTCCGCTGGGTCGCCCACGAACGTCCCGAGGTCGCCGCGACCGACACCTGGAACGACGTCACGAACCACCACATGATCGCCGTCAACGAGCGGCTCGGGGCGAGCCTGATCGGCTACAACGAGAGCTTCCGGCTCCGGGAGGCCGGCCTGTGACGAAGACCCTGCTCGTCGTACACCACTCCCCCACGCGCTCGGTGCAGGCGCTGCTCGACGCCGCCCTCGCCGGAGCCCAGGACGACCAGATCCAGGGAGTCGAGGTCGTCGTACGACCGGCTCTCGAGGCGACCGCGGAGGACGTGCTCGTCGCCGACGGCTACCTGCTCGGCAGCCCGGCGAACTTCGGCTACATGAGCGGCGCGCTCAAGCACTTCTTCGACTCGACCTTCCTCCAGGTCGGTGGCTCGCTGTCGTCGTCCGGGGCGCCGGACGAGTCGAGCGGCAGCACTGCCGGGCGACCGTTCGGGCTGTTCGTGCACGGCCGCTACGACACCGCCGGCGCCGTGCGCTCGGTGCTCTCGATCGTCGGTGCGCTGGGCTGGCGCCAGTCGGCGGAGGTGCTCGAGGTGCTCGGTGACGTGAGCGAGGAGCACCACGCTTCGGCCTACGAGCTCGGGGGTACCATCGCAGCACTCCTCGCCCCCTGATCTCCACGACAAGGACGCCGCTTGCTCCCCCGCCTGGCAGCCTCTGCCGCAGCTCTCGTGATGCTCCTCGCCGGCTGTGGGCAGGCCGGCTCCGACGACTCCGAGAGCGACGGCCGGACCGAGCCACCGGGGCTCGGTGACTGCCGGGTGCTCACCCCGGAGGACATCGGCGAGTCGAGCAACGACGACGACGTCGTCGAGTGCAGCGAGGAGCACACCGCCGAGACGTTCGCGGTCGGCACCTTCCCCGCCGAGCTTGCGAAGGGAGCCGAGGTCGACGACCCAGAGCTGGGCGCGCACATCTACACGACGTGCTCGAAGAAGTTCCAGGCCTTCCTCGGCGGCGACGAGAGCACCGTGATGCGCTCGCTGCTGAGCTGGGCGTGGTTCCGGCCCTCCGAGGCGGCGTGGGAGGCAGGCGCCCGGTGGTACCGCTGCGACGCGGTGGCGGGCACCGAGGAGTCCGAGCAGCTGCGGCTGCTGCCGAAGACCGCCAAGGGTCTGCTGCTGGGCCGTCCCGACGACAGCTGGATGACCTGCGCGGTCGGTGACACCGTCGCCGGGTCGGAGAAGGTGCCGTGCTCGGAGCCGCACGACTGGCGCGCGGTCACCACCATCAAGGTGGGCCGCGAGGAGGACGACTACCCCGGCGACGCGCTCGTGGCGGCGCGCACCCGCGACTTCTGCTCCGACTCCGTCGGCGCCTGGCTGAACTACCCGGTCGACTACGAGTTCGGCTACACCTTCTTCCGGAAGGCCGAGTGGGAGGCCGGCAACCGCCGGTCGGTCTGCTGGGCCCGCACGGACAAGTGAGCGCCACGAGACGGGGCACGGGTACGACGGTCGCGGTGGTCGCCGCGCTGCTGCTGGCCTCGTGCACCGGCGGTGACCCGGCGAGCCGGGAGAAGACGACACCGTCCGAGCCGGCGACCGTCGTCGCGACCTCGACGCCGCCCACCACCTCGGAGCCGGCCCGCGCCACCGAGCCACCCGCCCCGAAGGCCGGCGCCTGCTACGACCTCGACTTCGACGCCGCCACCCAGCCGACCAGCGAGGAGGGCCCGGTCTCGTGCCGCGACCGGCACACCGCGCAGACCTTCCACGTCGGGCGACTCGAGACCGTCGTCGACGGCCACCTGCTCGCGGTGGACTCCGCGCTGGCCCAGCGCCAGGTCCAGCGCTCCTGCTCCCGGGAGTTCGTCGACCACGTCGGCGGTTCTCGCGAGAAGCGCGCGCTCAGCCGGCTCCGGCCGGTCTGGTTCAGCCCCACCCTGGCGGAGTCCGACGAGGGCGCGAGCTGGTTCCGCTGCGACGTGGTGGCCCTGGGCCGCGGGTCGACGCTCGCCCCGCTACCGGCGCCCAAGCGGCTCGTCGGCGCCCTCGACCGCCGCGACGCCCGGGACGAGTTCGGCCTGTGTGGCACCGCGGCCCCGGGCTCGGCCGGCTTCGACCGGGTGATCTGCTCGCGACCGCACACGTGGAAGGCGCTGGCGACGATCAGGATCGCCGGCGACCGCTACCCGGGTGTCGGAGCGGTACGCCGCGCCGGCGACGAGGCGTGCCGAGACCGGGTGCGGCGGGCCAGCGGGGACGCGGAACGGTTCAGGTACGGCTGGGAATGGCCCACGCGCGAGCAGTGGGAGTCCGGCCAGCGCTACGGCTACTGCTGGATGCCGTCTCGCCGCTGATGCGGCGAGGTGAGGGCCGGGCGGGACGCCGGACCGCCTAGAACCCGAGGCGGCGCAGCTGCTTGGGGTCGCGCTGCCAGTCCTTGGCGATCTTGACGTGCAGGTCGAGGTAGACCGGGGTGCCGAGCATCGCCTCGATCTGCTGGCGGGCCGCTGTGCCGACCTCGCGCAGCCGGGACCCCTTGTGGCCGATCACGATCCCCTTCTGCGAGGACCGCTCGACGAACACGTTCGCGTGGATGTCGAGCAGCGGCTTGTCCTCCGGCCGGCCCTCGCGCAGGCCCATCTCCTCGACCACCACCGCGATCGAGTGCGGCAGCTCGTCCCGCACTCCCTCGAGCGCTGCCTCACGGATCAGCTCGGCGACGATCGCCTCCTCGGGCGAGTCGGTGAGCTCCCCGTCGGGGTAGAGCGCCGGCCCTTCGGGCAGCTGCGCGACCAGGAGGTCCTCCAGCAGCTTCACCTGGCTGCCGCTGACCGCGGAGACCGGGACGATCTCGGCCCACTCGGTGCCGGTCTCCTCACCCAGCCGGGCGATCGCGAGGAGGTGCTCGCCGAGCTGCTCCGGTGTGGCCAGGTCCGTCTTCGTCGCCACGGCGACCTTCGTGGTCCGGCGTACCTTGGCCAGCTCGTTGACGATGAACCGGTCCCCGGGCCCGATCTTCTCGTTGGCGGGGAAGCAGACCGCGACGACGTCGACCTCGGCCCACGTCGTCTTCACCAGGTCGTTGAGGCGCTCACCGAGCAGGGTCCGCGGGCGGTGCAGGCCCGGGGTGTCCACGAGCACGAGCTGGGCGTCCGGGCGGTGCACGATGCCCCGGACCACGGTCCGCGTGGTCTGCGGCCGGGAGGAGGTGATCGCCACCTTGGTCCCCACCAGCGCGTTGGTCAGGGTGGACTTGCCGGCGTTGGGCCGCCCCACGAAGGAGGCGAAGCCGCTGCGGAAGGCGGGAGGTGGCGACGAGTTCTCAGGCACGCGGTGATTGTGTCACCGTCAGCGGCCGATGGCGGAGGCGCCGGTGCCGCCGGAGGACACCGGCGTCATCGACGTGCCGGACGTCGTCGGCTCGTCGGCCACCTTCCGGGTGCTGACCGTGGCGTCGGGATCTCCGCTCGGCGAGCTCGTCGGGCTGGGCTCCGGGTCCGGCTCTGTCGGGCTGGGCCCGGCGCTGGGATC
>JBMOMG010000123.1:0-20727 GCA_049323155.1 Actinomycetota bacterium
AACTGTCGTATCTGCCCATTCCTCGCGCGCAACTGTCGTATCTGGCCATTCCTCGCGCGCAACTGTCGTATCTGCCCATTTCCAGCCTCGACTGCCGGGCAGCCGGGCACGCGGGGCGCCCCGGCCCGCGGGATAGGGTCGGGACCATGTACGTCGGTCCGCCCAGACATGTCGCGGGGCTCCCCGAGCTCGACCGCGCACTCGTCATGGGCGTGCTCAACGTGACCCCGGACAGCTTCTCCGACGGCGGCCGGTGGTTCGACACCGACAAGGCGATCGCGCACGGCCGGGAGCTCGCCGCGCAGGGCGCCGACCTGGTCGACGTGGGCGGCGAGTCCACCCGCCCCGGGGCCACCCGGCCGAGCCCGCAGGAGGAGATGGACCGGATCCTCCCGGTGATCAGCGCACTGGCCGCCGACGACATCACGATCTCGGTCGACACGATGCGCGCCGACGTCGCCAAAGCCGCGGTCGAGGCCGGCGCGCGGTTGGTCAACGACGTCTCGGGCGGCCGTGCGGACGAGCGGATGTTCGAGACCGTGGCCGCCCTCGGGGCGCCGTACGTCCTCATGCACTGGCGCGCGCACTCCGTCGAGATGCAGCAGCGCACGGAGTACGACGACGTGGTCGCCGACGTGGCGAAGGAGCTGACCGAGCAGCTCGACCTGGCGCTGGCCGCCGGGATCGCCCCGGAGCGGATCGCGCTGGACCCCGGCATCGGGTTCTCCAAGACCGCCGGGCAGAACTGGCAGGTGCTCGCCGCCACGGAGAGGTACCACGACCTGGGGCATCCGCTGCTGATCGCGACGAGCCGCAAGCGGTTCCTCGGGCACCTGCTGGCCGACCCGGACGGCGAGCTCCGGCCCCCGCTGGAGCGCGACGACGCTACTGCGGCCACCACGGCGCTGGCTGCGGCGGCCGGGGCGTGGTGCATCCGCGCGCACGCCGTACGTCCCACCGCCGACGCCGTCCGCGTCGCCGCCGCCTGGGCAGCGGGCGCCCCCGCCGGCGCGGCCACCAGAGCCGACGCCGGCGCCCCCGCCGACGCGGCCACCACCGCCGGCTCCGGCAGAGCAACGCCCGGAGAGACACGATGACCGACCGCACCGACCAGCTCCAGCGCGACAGGGCGGCAGTCGAGGAGCTCAACGCCGACTTCTACGCGGCGTTCGAGCGGGGCGACCTCGATGCGATGACCGAGATCTGGCTCGACGCCCCGGACACCATCTGCATCCACCCGGGCACGACGCCGCTGCGCGGGTCGTCGACGATCACCCGCTCGTGGGCGCTGATCATGGCGAACACGCCGTACATCCAGTTCTTCCTCACCGACGTCGAGGTCAACGTGCACGCCGACGTGGCCTCGGTGACCTGCACCGAGAACGTCCTGACCGCCGACGAGAGCACCGCCGACGACGCGTTCGCGGGGGCCCGGGCGGTGGCGACCAATGTGTTCGTTCGCACAGGGGACACCTGGCGGTTGTGGATCCATCACTCCTCCCCGGTAATCTCGTCGGAGCATGATGAGCAGTGACCTTGGCCCCGTAACGGGCACTGACCGGCTGGCGGTGCACGGGGTCGAGGCCTTCGGTCATCACGGTGTGTTCGACTTCGAGCGCCGTGAGGGGCAGCTCTTCAAGGTCGACCTGGTGCTCGGGATGGACACGCGTCCCGCGGCGGCCAGCGACGACTTGCAGGACACCGTCGACTACGGAAACCTCGTGGCGGCGGTCAAGAGGGCAGTGGAGACCGATCCCGTTGACCTCATCGAGACCCTGGCGCAACGCATCGCCGATGTGTGCCTGACCGACAGCCGGGTGCAGTGGACGGAAGTCACCGTGCACAAGCCTGACGCCCCCATCGAGGCGACGTTCTCGGACGTGGCCCTCACTATCCATCGGAGCCGATCGTGACTGAGACGCCGAACCCGAACATCGTGGACACCGACACCCTCACCGGCGAGATGCACCCCATCCGTCGCTGCGTGCTGGCGATCGGGTCCAACCTGGGGGACCGCTTCGGGAGCCTGCAGGGCGCGGTCAACTCCCTCGCCGACACCCCCGAGGTGTGGCTGACCTCGGTGTCCCCGGTGTACGAGACCGAGCCGGTCGGTGCCCCCGAGGGCTCCAAGAACTTCCTCAACGCGGTGATCCTGATCGACACCACGCTCTCGGCGCGGACGCTGCTGGAGCGCTGCCAGGCGATCGAGGATGCCTTCGGCCGCGAGCGCACCGGCATCAAGGGCGAGGCGCGCACCCTCGACGTCGACCTGGTCGTCGTCGGTGACCGTCGGGCGAACGACCCCGATCTGGTCCTCCCGCACCCGCAGGCCCACGAGCGCGCTTTCGTGCTCGCACCGTGGCACGACGTCGAGCCCGACGCCGAGCTGCCCGACCACGGCGCCGTCAAGACCCTGCTCGAGCAGGTCGGCGACCAGGCGGTCACCAAGCGCGAGGACCTCGTCCTCGAGCTCTGAGCCCTTCTGTGAGTCGCGAGCTGCCGCCGGAGCCCGAGGGTCCCGAGCCGCCCGAGCCCCCCACCGGCCACGTCCGTACGACGAGCGTGGGTGCTGTCGTGGGCTCGGCGCTGGTCGGCTTCGTGCTGGGCTGGCTGCTGCGGCCGGTGAGCATCCGGGTCAACGGCTCGGCTCCTACGGTGGGGTGGACGCCGGTGCTCGCGCTGCTGCTCGTCGCGCTGATCATGGGCATGGTCGCGTGGTCGACGTACCGTGACCTGCACCGCCGGGGCATCTGGCTGGAGGCGTACAAGGCGGTCAACCGGCTCGTGCTCGCCAAGGCCAGCGCGCTGGCCGGCTCGGTGGTCGCCGGAGGATACTTCGGCTACGCGCTCAGCTGGTGGCGGGTCAGCGAGGCTGCGCTCGCCCAGCAGCGGATGATCCAGTCGCTGGTGGCCGGGGCCGCGGGTGTGCTGACCGTCGCAGGATCGTTGCTGCTGGAGCGCGCGTGTCGCGTCCGTGGTGGGGAGGACTCGGACCTACCCTGAGAGCCATGAGCGCTCCTTCCCCCGTTCGTACTCCCGCTCGCCGCCGTCAACGAAGTGTTCGCGTGACCGTTGCCGTCGGTCTCCTCGCGTCCGCCACCCTCGTCGTGATCCTCGCCCTGCCCACGCAGTCGCCGCTGTGGCTGTCGTTCTCGTCGGTGTTCGCGCTGGTCTGCGGCGCGCTGGCGTCGCGGATCGTGTACTCCGAGCTGCTGCAGAGCCGCCAGGAGGCCGCCGCCGACCGTGCCGCGCAGGCCCAGGCGTACCGCAAGATGTTCAACGAGCGCGCCGCCGAGCACGCCGAGTTCACCTCCGTGATGACCGACAGCCTCGCCGCGCGCGACCGGTCGATCAAGGAGCTCGAGGGCACGATCGTGCTCGCCGAGGCCCGCGCGATCGAGGCGGAGACCCGGGTCAAGCGCGAGGCGCGCCGGGCCAACGAGGCCCAGGAGCTCGTCGCCGAGCTCCAGGAGCAGCTCGAGATCCGCAAGGCCGAGCAGGCCGACGAGCTCGCGACCTGGGAGGGCTGGGACGGCGCCCTCGATGCCGAGACGGTCGTCGACCTGCTCGCGTGGGAGGAGAAGGTGCAGAGCGCCAGCGCCTCCGACGCCGAGGACCGCAAGCACGCCTGACCCACCCGGTGGTTGAGGAGGGCGAGGAACGAGCCCGTCTCGAAACCGCCGGACCCGCCGCGTCATCCCCGGTGGTTTCGAGACGGTCGCTGCGCTCCCTCCTCAACCACCGCCGAAGCCCCCGGGTCGGGCCGGTTGTCTCCCCTTTTGAGACAATGCCTCGGTGATCTCAACCGGCGAAGACCGAAAAGACGCAAACCTTCCCGAGCTCGACCTGCCTGACGGCTGGTCTGCGGCGGTCCCCGACGAGGACGACGCGGCCGAGCTCACCGCCCTGCTACGAAGGCACGAAGAGGTCGGCCGCGGCTGGCCCGGATCCACCAAGGACGACGTCCTGGTCGAGGTCGGTGCCAAGGGGCAGATCGTCCGCGAGAACGTCGTGCTCCGCGACCCCGAGGGCAAGATCCGCGGCTGGGCCACCGCCCACGACCGCGCCAGCGGCCGGATGCTGATGCAGGTCATGGTCGAGCGCGACCTCGACGAGCAGACCGCCGACATGGTCGCTGCGAAGCTGTTCGAGTGGGCCGACTGGGCCGCCCGCAAGATCGGCCGCGGCCGCGGGCTCGACGTACAGCAGATCGACTCCGGCGCGTTCGCCGACGACCCGCGGCAGCACCGCTGGCTGGAGCAGGCCGGCTACGACCAGGTCCGCAGCTGGTGGCAGATGAACCGGCCTGTCGAGCCCGGCGACGAGGACCTCGCGCCCGAGCCGGACCGCGGCGTGATCATCCGCCCGGTGATGCGCCAGGGCGGCGGCATGCCCGACGAGGACGACCTGCGCACCGTGCACGACATCCTCGAGGCGGCGTTCGCCGACCACTTCAACTCGGCGGAGGAGTCCTTCGACGAGTTCATCTTCCGGCTGCGCGAGGACCCCGGCCACCGCTGGGACCACTGGTGGATCGCCGAGATCGTCGACGACGGCGAGGAGCCGCAGCCGGCCGGCGCGCTGGTCGGCACGATGATCGAGGGTGGCCTGAACGACAAAGGCGAGCCCCAGCCCGACGGGTCCTACGTGTCCTACATCGGCGTGCTCGAGAACGCCCGCGGCCGCGGCGTCGCCAAGGCGCTGCTCAACATGATCATCGCCGACGCCGCCGCCCGCGGGCGCGACCGCGTGGGCCTCGAGGTCGACGCCGACTCCCCGACGCGGGCGGACGCGCTGTACCTCTCCATGGGCTGGAAGACCAAGTACGTCACCCAGTCCTGGCACAAGGATGTCCCGGTCGAGTGAGGTTCCTGCGACGCCGGCCCGCCACGGTGGGTCCGCGGTTCGAGGTCGTCGACCGGACCCGGCTGTTCGAACCGCTCTCGCCGGGCTTCGTCGCCGTCGACGAGCAGCCGGGCAGTGCGGACGGCCTGGTCCGTAGCGAGTACTCCCCGCCGGCTCCGTTCGTCACCGTCGAGGTGGCGCTCGGCTCCGGGCCCGGTACGACGGTCGCGGGGCTCGCCGCCGCCAACGGCGACCACCTGCTCGGCTTCCACGACCCGACCACCAACGAGGCCGGCCTCGAGCTGAGCGTCGCGGGCACCACCACCGTGCTGCGGCACCGGCACCTGCGCCACCACCCGAAGCGGATGGCGCTGGTGCTGCTGGAGAACCGGCCCACCGTGCTGATGGACTTCGGCAACGGCTGGCGCCCGGCGTTCATCGACCGCGACCGGGTCCGCCCGCGCATCGACTTCCGCGACCCCGCGACGCTGGTCCGGTTCACTGCGGCGTGGGGCTCCCGCGGCGGTACGACGGACCTGGCGACCGCGCGAGCCGGGCTGTTCGGCATGGCCGGGATGCGCGACCTGCACCTGGTGCAGCACGCCGACGGGTCGCCGTACGTCTCCGACGGCCGGCTGTTCCTCACCGCCACCTGCTCCGGCCTCGGGTTCTTCCAGCAGGCGCACTGGGGCGTGTTCTCCCTCGACGCGGCGGCACTGGCCGAGGGGCGGCTCGAGCTCGAGCAGACCGGACACCTGTTCTCCCACCGCGACGGGCTGCTGCTCGGCGACCACGCCGGCCAGCTGGTCCGCGGCGGCGACCGGTGGCTGGTCGCGGTGAGCTCGTGGGGCGACTTCACCCCGCAGAGCCGGATCGTCGTGCGGCACACCGACAGCACGGACGACCTACTCCACGGAGCGCACGTGCTGGAGACCGAGGTCGCGCCGATCCCGACCAGCAACGGGCACTACGACCCGGGGATGACGCGCATCGACGGGCGCTGGTACGTCTCCTACGTCGAGAGCGTCGGCCACCAGCCCAGCGACTTCCACCCCGGCCTCGCCGTCGGCCCGGCCGGCGCCACACACTGGACCGAGGGCCTGGAGCGGGTCGGTCAGGACGCCTCGCTGCACCAGACCGAGGGCCCGATCCTGGCGCAGCCGTCCGGCCCGGACACCGACTGGCTGATGCTCGCCAGCGACGGCCATGAGCGCTGCTACCGCGCCTACGACCTCGGCATGAAGGAGGTGGGCCGGCTGGATGCGCCGTACGGCAGCAACATCCCGCACCCGATGGTGTTCGACCTGCCCGCCTCCTTCGGCGGTGGCCGGTTCCTGATCACCTTCGACGGCACGCCGTACGCGGAGAAGAAGCTGCGCTACGGCACCCACGGCGACGTGATCCTCATGCGCGCCACCCCCGCCGGCGGGTGAGGGAGCTCCGGTGGTTGAGGACGCCCCGGTGGTTGAGGAGCGAGCTTGCGAGCGTCTCGAAACCTCCGGACCACCCCGCGAGGGTAGGTTGACCCCGCACGGGGGAGGACCCTCCTGAGACGGAAGGGTGAGCGACATGCCAGCACCCAGCACGACCGACACCGAGCTGCCGAGGCTGGTCGGGTACGTCTTGCAGCACCTCGCCTGGGCCCTCTACACAGCGGCCGGCGGGATGCTCGTGACGATGGGCCTGGTCTGGATGGTCACCCAGGACTTCCCCGGCCGCTGGCTGGTCGCCGTGGTGGGCTGTGTGTCCGCAGGCCTGATCTTCAGCTACGGCGCCCGCGACGTCCCCGGCCTGGACTAGGACCGCCGGGCCCGACCAGGCCCGCGAAGTGGGCACGAACGACACCAGCCTCCGAGAATTGGGCACGAACGACACAGATTTCGCTCTGGAGCTGTCGTTCGTGCCCATTCCACGAGCGGGATTGCCGTTTCTGCCCATTCCAGGCCGAGCACCCGTACCAGATGTCCGATTTGTCTGCGGGCGTCCCGCCCTGCCGCCTACGGTTTCCCCGCACCCACACCGGAGGAACCGTGAAGAACCGTCTGCTCGTCTCGACCGCGCTCGTGCTCACCCTCGGCCTCGCCGCAGCGCCCGCGGCCAGCGCTCGCACCGCAGTCCCGGCGCCCCAGCCCGCCGAGATCCCGCAGGTGACCGGCGTGGACCTGGTCAGCCGCTACGACGTGCTGAGCCAGTGGGACACCGGCGAGCTCACCCACGAGGCGAAGTACGGCGACAGCTGGATGCAGTACCAGCGTCAAGGATCGTTCTTCGTCCCGACGAAGCTCAGGAACGGGTCGGCCACGCGCGTCGAGGCGACCCTGAACGAGACGATGCAGCAGTACTTCCGGATCGACGAGCCGCCGTCCGGCCTCTGGGTGGGCGCCTTCCTCGAGCGCAGCCGGGACGACGCGCCGATGCCGCCGAAGGACTACTGGACCAAGGACTGGTTCGAGGTCGACTTCGTGATCGACGGCTGGGTCGAGGACGACAACGGCAATCCGGTCTACGCCCCGCCCACCCCTGAGGGTGTCGTCGACTTCGAGCGCTTCGAGGGCGTCAGGACCACCACCCGCTTCGCCCCGCCGACCAAGTGGATGGTCAAGGTGGTCAAGAAGAACGCGCGGGCGAGCAGTGCGCGCCTGCGCGCGGGCGGGTCAGTGTGCATCGCGCCGAACGTCCGCTCCCGGGCGGTGCACGCAGGCAGCGGCGAGCTCCAGTTCGTCTCGGCCCCGGCTGCCGTACGCCGGCACTTCACCGTCCGGGTGAGCCAGCTGAGCTCCGACTTCGGCCCGCAGTTCGGCCAGGTCTGCGTGAAGGCGCGCAACCCCAAGCGGCTCGCGAGGGCTCCGCGTCAGATCCCGCTCACCGTGCGGATGGCGGCACTCAACCGTTCCAACGTGCAGGTGCACAGCGCGCCCACGGTGCTGACGATCAGCTGGGGCTGATGCAGGTACTCTCCCGGGCATGAGTCGGGGGAGCACCATCGCGCAGGACAGCATCACTGCTGTGCCCATGAGGCAGACTCACCGCCGGGTCACGTCGCTGGACACCGTCCGCGGGATCCTGCTGGCCAGCAACATCCTGATCATCGCGATGTTCGCGCCCCGACCCGATCAGCTCGTGCACGCGTCCTGGAGCGGGGTCACGGCGATCGACCTGATCTTCCCGCTGTTCGTGACCTTCTCCGGGATCGGTCTGGCGTTCGCCAACCGCAACGGTGTCGACTGGCGACGGATGCTCCGGCGCAGTGTGCTGTTGGTGCTGATCGGGCTTGCCTACACCGCAGCGATGACCGGCTCCACTGATCCCGCTACGTTGCGCTTCACCGGGCCCCTCCAGCTGTACGCCGTGCTCGTGCTGGTCATCGGCGGCCTTCACGGCTTCCTTCGCAAGCCCCTGCACTGGGCGCTCGCGACGATCGCCCTCGCGGCCGTGATGACCTTCTTCCTCGCCGCCTGGCAGTCCGGCTGTCCCAACACCGTGCTCACGCCCGAGTGCAATCCGTCCCGCGCCATCGACCTCACCCTGCTCGGAGCCGACCACGCCTACCTGCATGGAGAGCTGGGCCATGACACCGAGGGCCTCATCGGGATTCTCGGTGCGACGATCACCGCCCTGGTCGGCACGACGGCCGGACACCTCGCGCTTGCCCATCGCGGCTCCTGGCGGGCCCCGGCGGCGATCACCGTCTGGGCGACGCTCGTCATCGGCCTGGCCTGGGCCGCGGCGTCGTACGTCCCCACGATGAAGCGGCTGTGGACCGCACCCTTCGGCCTGGGCGTCGGGGCGCTCGGGGTGATCACCTTCGCGATCGGCATCGCCGTGATGGACCTTCGGGCACCGAGGGCATGGGAACGCGTCCGAGGTCCGCTGAGCTGGCCGCTGGTCGCGATGGGGCGCAACAGCCTGTTGGTCTACTTCGGCGGGCACCTGCTCATGCGGATCCTCGCCACCAACGGGGAGGAAAGGACCTGGATCGAGACGCTGGCCGAGCGCGTCGACGTGATCGGGAACGCCGAGGTCAGCTTCATGACGTTGATGCTCGGCACGTGGCTGGTGATCACCGCCCTCTTGCATCGACAGCGGATCTACCTGCGTCCCTAGCTCTCGGTCCGTTGGTCAGTGGGGGAACTTCTTCTCCCAGAACACCTGCCGGCTGTGGAAGGGCCTCCGCTGAGCGCGAGGGTCGACGGTCGCAGGACTGCCGTGCTTCGGGCCCAGGCGGCCTGCCCTCACGGGGTTGCTTCGGAAGACGTCCAGCACGTCAGGCCGGACCGTGCCGGTCTTCGTCGCCTCGCCGTCGTCGGCGCAGGTAGCTGCGAGCTGCGCCTCCACGTACAGGTCGATGTCGTGCAGCACCTTGTGCACCGCGTAGTGGTCGGCGCCTTCGTAGCGCACACATCCGCCGCCGCGGCCGAAGTACGCCGCTCCGATCAGCGCACCGTTCGGCAGCGAGTCGTCGAGCCCGAGCGCTTCACGGTTGTGCTTCGTGGTGCGGACCGCCCACGCCACCTCGCCGCGGCTCAACCCGTCGCGCCCGAGATCGAGGACAACCAGCGCACCCCGACCTGCCCGGTCACGCCAGACCTCGGCGCTCTGGGCCGCTCGGCACAGCTTCGCCGAGTCCCCGTCGCGGCAGACCTGACCCTTCGGGTCCGGGAACGGCCCCCGCACGCCGAGGTGTTCCAGGTCGGTCGGGAGCGTTTCGTCGAGCTGGCCGAGCCGCTCGAACCGGTCGACCCAGGCGGCCACGTCGCTCCCGGCGCTCTCTTCGCCGTGCGCGTCTCTGCTGGTGAGGATGAAGACCTTGTACGTCGTGGTGTCGTTCTGCAGAAGGGACCACGCCTGGAGCTCGTCCCCGGCATGAGGCACGACCACGTACTCCACTGCCTCGGGGGAGGGCAGCACTGTGGTCCGGGCCGCCAGGCGGCCGATCTCAGACCAGCCCCACTGGCCCACGGGGAACGCCACGAGTGCTGTGAGAATAGTGATTCCGCCCGCGAGAAGCGCACGCAGCGGTGCGTTCACGATGCGCCCGCGCGGTCGGAGGCGTCCAGCTCCCCCTCAGCAACGGACCGGCGCAGGGCTGTGTGGATCGCCTCGGGGGTGAGTACGCCGAGCACCTCGCCGTCCTGCACGACGCGCACCACGGGCTCGTCCTGGCGCATCATCACCGCCAGCGCGTCCTCCAGCGACGCCGACACATCCACTTGTCCGTCGGTCGAGCGGCCTGCGCTGGTCGAGCTTGTCGAGACCCCGCGACCCGGGGTCTCGACGGGCTCGACCACCGGTCCGGGCTCCACCACCGGTCCGGCCTCGACCGGCGAGACGAGGTCCTCCACCCGGATCGGCGTGACAGCCAGCCGCCGCAGCCCCCGCGAGGCCCCGACGAACTCGGCGACGAAGTCGTCGGCCGGCCGGCCGAGAAGCTCGGCCGGCGTGGCGTACTGCACCAGCCGCCCGCCCGGTGCGAACACCGCCACCAGGTCCCCGAGCCGGACGGCCTCGTCGATGTCGTGGGTCACCAGCATCACGGTCTTGCCGAGCGACCGCTGGAGCCGGTGGAACTCCTCCTGCAGCATCCCGCGGTTGATCGGGTCGACGGCGCCGAACGGCTCGTCCATCAACAGCACCGGCGGGTCGGCCGCGAGCGCACGGGCCACCCCGACACGTTGGCGTTCTCCGCCGGAGAGCGCATGCGGGTAGCGACCGCCGTACACCGAAGGGTCCAGCCCGACCAACTCCAGCAGCTCGTCGGCCCGCTCCGCGGACCGAGCGCGCGGCCAGCCCAGCAGCGACGGGACGGTCGCGACGTTGGTGCGGATGGTCTGGTGGGGGAAGAGGCCGACCTGCTGGATGACGTACCCGATGTGCCGGCGCAGCTCCACCGGGTCCGACGATCGGACGTCGACCCCGTCAACGGTAATCGTGCCGGTGGTCGGCTCGATCAGCCGGTTCACCATCTTCAGCGTGGTGGACTTCCCGCACCCGGACGGGCCGACCAGACACACGAGCGCGCCACGTGGCACCGACAGCGACAGGTCGTGCACCGCGACGGTCTCGTCGGCGTACGTCTTGCCCACGCCGTCGAGCCGGATCATCACATCTTCGCTACCTTGCACGGATGGTCCTGTCGCAGGAGACGCCCGACAACTGCCTGGTGCGCAACGAGTGGATCTGTCCGGCGTACCTCGACAGTCGCGCCGAGCAGCTCACCGACGCGCTGGTGCAGCACGTGTGGCTCACGGTGGTCTCCGTCCTGATCGGGCTGCTCGTCGCGCTTCCGCTGGCGTTGCTCGCCCGACGGTACCGAAGACTCGAGTGGCTGGTCGTCGGCACGACCACCGCGCTCTACACGATCCCGTCGCTGGCGCTGTTCGCGCTGCTGCTGCCGATCACCGGGCTGACACCGACGACGGTGGTCACCGGGCTCGTCCTGTACTCCCTGACGATCCTGGTCCGCAACATCATCGAGGGCCTACGCTCCGTGCCGCCCGACGTGATCGAGGCGGCCCGGGGGATGGGGTACGGCGGTGGGCGGCTCCTCCTCACCGTCGAGCTACCGCTCGCGCTCCCCAGCGTCATGGCCGGGCTGCGTGTCGCGACCGTGTCGACCGTCGCGCTGACCACGGTCGGGGCGATCGTGAACTACGGCGGCCTCGGCAACCTCCTGCTGCAGGCGGTGCAGACCCAGTTCCGTCCGCAGGTGCTGACCGCCAGCGTGCTGTGCGTGGCTCTCGCGGTCGCCTTCGACCTGCTCCTCGTCGGAGCGCAACGGGTGCTGACCCCGTGGACGAGGAGGGCGGCGTGATCGAGGTCCTGCGTGGTGTCCTCGCGTGGTTCCAGGACCCGGCCAACTGGCGTGGCGAGGAGGGCTTGGTCAACCGGCTCGTCGAGCACCTGCTGCTGACCGGCACGGCCACCCTGGCCGCCGTACTCCTCGGCCTGCCGCTCGCGGTCTGGCTCGGCCACATCGGCCGCGGCGGTGTGCTGGCGGTGAACATCTCCAACGTGGGCAGAGCGGTGCCGACGTTCGCGGTGCTCCTGCTGCTGGCGCTGGGGCCCGTCGGCAGTGACGACCTGGGTCCGTACGGCCGGGCGGGCCTGGCGACCCTGATCGCGCTGGTGCTGTTCGCCCTGCCGCCGATCATCACCAACGCCTACGTCGGGATGCGCGAGGTGGACCGGGACACGGTCGAGGCGGCGCGCGGGATGGGCATGCGCGGTAACCAGCTGCTGCGGCGGGTCGAGCTGCCGCTGGCGCTGCCGCTGATCGTCACCGGCATCCGGCTCGCGGTGGTGCAGGTGTGGGCGACCGCGACGATCGCGGCGTTGGTCGCGGGGCCGGGCCTCGGCCGGATCATCACGCTGGGCTTCCGGCGCCAGGACGTGCCCGAGGTGGTCGCCGGTGCGCTGGTGGTCGCGGTGATCGCGCTGGTCCTGGAGGGGTTGATGTTCCTGGCCCAGCGGACTCTCGATCCGGTCGGCCGTGCCCAGCGGGCAACGGCAAGCTCCGGGCGCGCAACAGCACGTCCGGAGCTCTCAGCGAAGGCAGGGTCAGGCGGTGTAGATCCGGCGTAGTCGGGGTTTGCCGTTCGCCCATTCGACCCGCCACTTCGGGCTGTGCAGCAGGCTGTGGTGGTAGGGGCAGACGAGTCCCCCGGAAGCGAGGTCAGTGGGCCCGCCCTTCTCCCACTCCTCGAAGTGGTGAGCGTGGCACCAGGCGGCAGGCCGGTCGCAGCCTTCGATCAGGCACTTCTTGTCGCGGACCGCCATGGCCTGGCGCTGATACTCGTTGTAGATGCGCTGGGAGCGGCCGAGGTCGAGAGGAACGCCTTCACCGTTCAGTACGACCGGGATGAGCTTGGCCTCGCAGGCGAAGCGGCGTGCCTGGCTGGCGGAGATCGGGGTGCCGGTGTCGAGCATCGCGACGCCATTGCGGCCTTCGAGCTCGGCCAGGGTCATCGTCACCATCACCGTCGCGGAGACACCGCCGGAGGACGGCAGGAACTTCGAGGGCAGCCGCTCGAGCAGGTCCATCAGCGCGTGTCCGAGCCGCACCGGGTAGGGGATCGTGCGGCCGGTCTCCTGCTCCTCCGGTGACTCGTCGGCGAGGACGTCCTCGATGGACTCGGCCGGCTCATCCCCCTCGGCATCGGTGCCCGCGGCACCGGAGTCCCCACAGCCGTCCTCGGGGCCAGAGCGCTCGCAGCTGCCGCCGGGAGCGGAATCCGCGCCGGCGTCTCCAGGACCTGAGTCCAGGTCTGCGTCCTCGGGACGCACGTCGTCGGGCTGCGAGGTGGGAATGTTCGGGTTGGACCGCCGGCGAGGAGCTGCGAACGCCTGGAGGGCCTTGATCAGCATGTCGGCCTGGACGTCGGGCAGCTTGCCGCGGAAGCCGGTGGTGCCGTCGCCGTTGCGCCAGGACTGGAAGAACGCCTTCGCCCGCGCAAGCTCCTCCTCGTCCTCGAGGTCCTTGCCCACCTTGGCGTCGGCGCCGTCGGGGTCGATGACCTCCCACAACTTGCGGCCGACGGCGCGCAGCTGGGCGGGATCCATCTCTTGCGCTGCGTCGATCAGGACGCGCTGACACGCCTCGAGCTTCTCGGGATCGAGATCGCGGGGCAGCTTGCGCAGCGCACGGACCGCAACCGCCACGTGCTCGGGGCTCATCAGGCCTCGCGCCAACGCATCGGCGAGCAGCCGGTAGCGACGGTCCAGATCCCTGGCCAACCGCATCTCCATCGAGGCGGTGGCCCGGCGGGTCTGCGTCAGGTGCGATACGAACGCGACCGTCGAGGTGGCGCCGGTGAGGTCCTCGATCCGCTGGACCTGGCCGGCGACCAGGAGCCGCATCTTCAAGGCGAACAACCCAGCGATCAGCTGGACGACCGCGAGCAGCATCAGCCGGATCTCGGCCGGCCGCAGCGTTGAGACGCCCGCCTCGCGCACACTGTCGAGAGTCTCTAGGCAGGTCAGCACCGCAGCGCACACCGGGTGCCCGCTCGGCGGCTCACCCGATCCGGAACCAGAGCCGCCGCAACCCTGGCCCGAGGACGACTCCGAGACGACGCCGACACCGGGCACACCCCAGCCACCGTCCGCGGCTGCTGCCGCGGATCCGGGGGCGAAGGCTGTCTGGCTCATGTCTCCACGCTAGGCCCACCCGACGTCATTCTCGAACAAATGTGCGAACGTGTGGAGAACGTCGAGCCCCTCTCGCCTGTGGACGAAACCTGGCTCGGCCGGCCTAGCGAGGTGAGCGACAAGGCCGGGCCGCCGGGTCCGACCAGGCCGCGCCTCCGTCGGCCGAGCGGGCCCGTCGCCGCCAAAGCTCAGTTGCCAACCGGTGGCCCTGCGCGCGTCGCCGGACGCCGCATCGAACGCATCTAGGCCAGCCGGCAATCCCTCGCGCCGCCACGAGACCCCGTGACTAAAGTGAGCAGCGCGGGTGCACCACAGCGCCCACCGGACACGCGCGGCGAGAGCCGCGGGACACAGAAGGGGGAGCGCAGATGGCTTCCGCATCACTTCCGAGGAAGACCCGGGTACGTCGATCGCTGGCGGTCGCACTCGCCGCACCCCTGGTGCTCCTGGCGGCCTGTGGCAACGGCGGCACCGACGCTCTCGACGGGGGCGACGGCAACAGCGGCGAGAGCGCAGCCAAGGGCGAGGTCGTGATCGCCTACCAGGACTACACAGAGATGTCGATCATGGCGGAGATGTACGCCGCCCTCCTGGAGAAGGAAGGCTTCCAGCCGACCCTCAAGGGAGTCGGCGACCGGGCGATCTACGCCGGCCAGCTCGCCAGCGGTGACGTCCACGTCGCCCCGGAGTACGTCTCCTCGATGACGGAGTTCCTCAACCGGGACATGAATGGCGCCGACGCGGCCCCGGTGGCATCGCCGGACCTGGAGGAGACGATGGGTCGCCTCCGCGAGCTCGCGGCGCACCACGAGATCACCCCGCTCGAGCCGGCCGAGGCTGAGGACGCGAACGCGTTCGCGGTGACGAAGCAGTTCGCCGAAGACAACAATCTGGAAACGTTGAGCGACCTTGGGGAAATGCAACAACCCATCGCACTCGCTGCGGCGCCCGACTGCCCTGAGCGCCCGGACTGTCAGGGCGGCCTCAAGGAGGTCTACGGCATCAAGATCGACAAGTTCGAGCCGCTGGGCTTCGGTACGCCGGCCACCAAGGATGCGCTGACCAAGGGCGAGGTCGACCTCGGCCAGGTCGGCACCAGCGACGGCCAGATCGAGCAGCTGGAGCTCGTCGTACTCGAGGACGACCTGGACTGGCAGAACGCCGAGAACCTTGTGCCTGTGGTGAGTTCGTCCTTCCTCGACGAGCACCCGGAGGTCGCGGACGCGCTCAACGCGCTGTCCGACGTACTCACCACCGAGGACCTGATGCGGCTCAACGCGCAGGTCGACGCGGAGCGCCAGCTGGCGTCGGATGTGGCCGAGAGCTACCTGAGTGACAAAGGTCTGATTTGACCCGTTTGTGCGTACGAGCGTTGGGGTAGAGCATGCCGCGGCGACACGCCGTGCCGCCGACACCGAAATGTGACGCATGTCAAATCCTGTGGTGGAACTGACAGGAAGGGGGTCGTCGGTTAGTGTTGCCGTCGGGAAGCGGGGGAAATCCGCTTTCTGTGGGTTCTACAGGACCCTCCCATATGCAGGAAGGGTGTGAACCCAGCAGTGCGCCAATGTGTTTGTGGGAAGCACGGCGTACTAGTAACGTCCAGGCTCGCCGCCTGTAGGGTGTGCCGGGAGGCTGAGATCCGTGGGGTCGCAGTCGTTCACCGGGGGACGATTCCCCACTGTTCACTAAGAGTCTCTATGGAGGAGATCTTGAGTAAGTCAACCATCGGGTTGCGTCGCTCTGGGCTCGCTGCCCTCGCGACGACCTCCCTCGTGATGGGTGCGATCTTCGCGGGTGCTGGCGTTGCCAACGCTGACGCGGACTTCGACTTCACCCGTGTCGCGGGTGACGACCGGTACGAGACCTCGGCGGACATCGCCGGTCAGTTTGGTGCCGCGACCACCGCCATCCTCGCCAGCGGCGAGCCGGGCCACTACCCGGACGCCCTGTCCGCCAACTACCTGGCTGGCCTGAAGGACGCTCCCGTCCTGCTGACCACGCTTGACGAGACCCCGCAGTCGGTCAAGGACCGTCTCGCTGCGGCTGGTGTCGAGAACGTGATCATCGTTGGTGGCGAGCTCGCCGTCAGCGCTGCGCAGGAGGACGCTCTCGCGGAGGACTACAACGTCAGCCGCCTCTCCGGCCAGAACCGCTTCGACACCAACGCTGACATCATCGGCGAGGGCTCGGACGACGAGACGTCCGACACCGCGCTGATCGCCACCGGCCTTGCGTTCCCCGACGCGCTCGCCGGCGGTCCGGTTGCCTTCCACGAGGGCATGCCGATCGGCCTCAGCAGCGGCGCTGACATGCCCGACCAGGTCATCGAGGCTCTCAAGGGCGCCGGCGTCAACAAGGCCATCGTGCTCGGTGGCGAGAACGCCGTCCCGCAGAGCGTCGTCGACGAGCTCGAGGGCAACGGGATCGACTTCGTCACCCGTCTCGAGGGTCGCAGCCGCTCGCTGACCGCGAAGCAGATCGCCGACTACGCAGTCGAGAACTTCGGCTTCGTGGACACTGCCGCCAACGTGGCCTCGGGCCGCTCGTTCGGTGACGGTGCTGACGCCCTCGCCGGTGGCCCGCTCACCGGTCAGCAGGTCCGTCCGCTGCTCATCACCGAGAACGAGAACATCGCCGGTGGTGCCGCGGACTACCTGGAGGAAAACGCGAACACGCTGACCGAGGGCCTCATCTTCGGTGGCAACCTGGCGATCTCCCAGGCTCTTGAGAACGAGCTCGAGGACGCTGCTCAGGCGACCACCACGAACCAGTCCTACACCGCGACCCCGGCTGAGGCTGCCACCAACCAGGTGTCCAGCAGCGCCATCGACAACACCGGTCGCCGCGCATACTCGGTCTCTGGTCTCGAGGCTGGGAAGACCTACAACGTCGCGCTCGCCCCGGCGGAGACCGTGTCCAACACGGCCGGCACCGTCAAGTTCTCTGACGCGACCAAGGTCGGACAGACTGACGCTCGCATCGAGGTCGTCAACGGTGCTCTCACCGATGGTTCTGACCAGCAGACCGCCACGGCACAGTCTGACGGGACGATCACTTTCACGGTCGACTCGCAGGCTGTGGACCAGGTGATCCCCGTCGTTTGGCAGGACGCCGAGGCCACCGGTGACCGGGCGCTCGACCTGAACGCCGACGGCACCCCGTCGGAGAAGTTCGCCATCGCTGGCCAGAAGAACTGGATCTCGGCTGAGGCTGGGGCCGGAGCTCCGACCGGCGACGTCACCGTGTCTCTTGTGAACCGCGAGGCGGACTACTTCCTGGGCAACGACACCGCGGCCGACGAGACCTACAACTACGACAACAACGACGTCTTCCGTCTTAACGGCGTCGCGATCAGCATGTCGCAGTTCGAGGGTCTTCTGACCAAGGATGACGTCATCGACGGCGCCACCAGCAGCTACGACCCTGATGTCGCCGACACGTCGATCTTCAACGTCCAGACGGACACGGTCGCTGCTCCCACCGGGCTCAAGGTGACGATGAGTGACCTCGATGCAGACGGTACTGCGGATGACGCCACGCTGACCTGGACCGCGTCCACTCAGCCCGACGCCATCTACAACGTCTACACCGGTTCTGCCGCTGACGGTTTCGGCGCAGGCGACACCGCCGTGAAGGAGAACCTGACCGGCACGTCGACGACTATCAACAACGCAGCTGGCACGACCTACATTGTGGGCGCTGAGGGCAGCACGTCCGGGGCGCGTTCCACCAACGACCCGTCGGTCGCCGCCGCCACGCCGGTGGACGCCGCTCCCGCGGTGAACGCAAACGGTGCGCTCGTTGACGTCGATGACGACAGCGACAACGCAACGTCCAACGGTGACGTGTGGAAGTTCCACCTCTCTGAGCCGGTGACGGTCGCCTCTGACGCGGCCATCCAGTTGACCAACGCTTCTGGTCCGGTCTTCGAGAATGGTGTCAACGCCACGTTCGCGCTGAACGCAGCTGGTGACGTCCTGACTGTCACCCTGGGTGGCACGCCTGCGGCGACCGCCTACACGGCGACGATCCACGACATCCAGGGCATTCGTGACGCCGACGAGGGCAACAAGGCCCTCGCGTTCGCCGGTGACACGGCGCTGGACAACAATGGCGTTGAGGTCCTCAGCAACACGTTCGAGGCAGCCGCAGGCAAGACCACCGCGACTGTTACGTTCAACGAGGACCTGATCCAGGTCAGCGCAGAGAACGAGGGTAACTACACCTTTACCTCTGCTGACCTGACGGGTGCTCAGAACCTCGTGAGTGCAGTGCTCGGGGCCGATGGCCGCACCGTGACATTCACCTTCGATGGGGCTCTCGGCACGGGCGACACCCTCGACATCCTTGCCACCCTGCTGGACACGGACGGTCAGGGCGCCACGCCTGACACGCTCACGGTGTCGTGAGTTAGCAACGCGAATATCGGCTCTCGGAGCTAGCCGAGGTCTGATTGCATGGCGAGTGGCCGGTCCCTTCGGGGGCCGGCCACTCGGCGTTTTCTGTGCCCGGACGCAATGAGCGGACCGTCGGAGCGAGATGGGAGACTCGTGGTCATGTATGTGCGAACAGCAGCGACGGTGTCTCTTGTTCTGGCCGGCCTGGCAGCGGGATGCTCCGACGACCTGTCCGACGAACTCTCGTTGTCCGGGACGGAGGCAGAGGCATATGCGACGGCGTACCTGTCCCAGGTGGAGCCGGCGCCTGAGGGTGATGACCTGGCGGATGGCGCTGGGGAGTACGTGGTGATCGAGCAGAACGCCGACATTCGGGTTGACATGGGTGGCTGGTACATCGAGGACGCCGATGGCAATCGGCTCAGCCTGGGCATCGGTCGTCAGATCGACCCCGGGGCGGAGCTTCGGGTGTACAGCAGTTGCGGTGAGAGTTCGGATGAGGCTGTCTTCGTGTGCGCAGACCAGGAGGTGCTGGACGATGAAGGCGATGTGCTGACTCTGCGTGACTCAGCTGGTGGCGAGGTAGCCACGTTCACGTACGGTGAGGGCGACTAGCAGGGTCATGGGTCCATACAGGTTGCAAGGCTGCGTGGGCCCACCCGCGTACGGTCACTACCTGGACGTTGCTGCAGAGACCTTTCGAGTTGGGCATGTGGATGAGGTTGGGACGGCGTTCGCCGAGGCGACGTCGGTGTGCTTTGACCGGGCGCTGCACTTTGACGGGCTCAACTCGCCGCTGGCCGAGGATCCGGAGGGCTACCTCGCCGACTGGCACGCGAGTGCGGTGGTCAGGCGGCTTGGAGCGCCGCGGCTGCCGTCACGGCACGACCGGAGTAGTGGCGTGGGCGGCCAAACGATTGAAGGAGAGCGCCGTACCCGGGTGCTGGTCACCACCCGGAAGAACGCCAACTTCCTCGGTGAGATCCGGGAGTACCTCGACCAGGATCCGGCCATCGAGCAGCGTTTTCTCGACCTCGCCGCCTTCCCCCGGCTGAACCGGTTCGCCGGAGACCTGGCGCGCACAGCGGCGCAGATCCTCGGCGACCGGCCCGAGCTGCGCGGCATCCTCGAGCGGCGGGTGCAGCCGCACCTGGACTGGGCCGACGTAGTGTTCGTCGAGTGGTGCCTGCACCAGGCTGTGTTCGTCACGATGCTCGACCCGAGGGATACCCGGGTCGTGGTCCGGCTGCATAGCCAGGAGTTGTTCACCGTCTGGCCGCACCTGGTCGACTTCTCCCGCGTCGACGACGTGGTCTTCGTCAGTGAGCACTTGCGCGAGCTCGCAATCGTGGTGATCCCGGCGCTCACAGGCCCCAACGCACCTGCGCTGCACGTGATCCCCAACGCCCTCAAGCTCCAGCGCTTCGTGCGCCCCAAGCCCGCCGAGGCCCGCTTCAACCTCGGCCTGATCGGCTGGGGACACGTGGCCAAGGACGCGCTGTGGGCGCTTGACGTGATCCGGGCGCTGCGAGCCCGCGACGAGCGGTACACGCTGCACCTGTACGGCGCCGACTTCCGCCGCGACTTCGGTGCGGCGGCCCAGGAGTACGGCGACCGGCTGATGCCCGTGCTCGAGGACCTGGAGCGCCAGGGCGCCGTACAGAGGCACGGCCACTCCGACGACGTGCCAGGCGTGCTGGAGAATATCGGTGTGGTGCTGAGCAGCTCGGTGCGCGAGAGCTTCCACGCCGCCGTCGTCGAGGGTGCGGCGAGCGGTGCGGTGCCCGTCGTACGCGACTGGCCGTTCTTCGCCGGACGCCCGCACGGGGCCCGAACGCTGTTCCCCGTCGACTGGGTGGTCGACACCCCAGAGCAGGCGACCGAACGGGTCCTCGCCACCACCGCCGACGAGGACACCTGGCGCCGGCTTGGGGCCGAGGCGTCCGGGCACGCGCTGGCCGAGTTCGACTGGGAGGTCGTCAAGCACCGCTTTGATTCCCTGTTCCTGCCTAGGGGTGCCTGAACGCTCCGCCGCGTTCAGCCTCCTCGTACGCCCCTCGGTAGGATGGCGCGCATGTCCCCCCGGTCCTTCCTGGTGTCCGTCGCTGCCCTCGGGCTGGTCGCGACCGGCTGCACCGGCGACGGCGACACCGCGCGACGGAGCGCTGCGCCCACCGCCAGCGAGACCCCGCACGTGCGGATGGTGCACCAGCGGCCGTTCTACGGGGAGGTCGCCGACGGCGGGAAGTGGCGCACCAGCGGGCTGGTGCCCAAGCCGGTGCGGAGCCGCCCGTTCACCAACGGCGTGCTCAGCGAGGGACAGCTCGAGCAGCCG
>JBMOMG010000124.1:0-20467 GCA_049323155.1 Actinomycetota bacterium
CGAGGGCGAGCTTCATGCCCGCGCCAGCACCGGGCCCGCGCGCGGCCCGCCGCCGCCGCGGGCCCCCGCCTCGCCACCCTCGTCCACCGCCGCACCGACCCTGCCGCGGCGGACCGGAAGCGGGCGGTGCTGCACCTGCACGGGTTCTCCGACTACTTCTTCCAGACCCCTGCGGCGGACTACTGGACCGCACGCGGCTACGACTTCTACGCCCTGGACCTGCGCAAGTACGGCCGCTCCCTCCGTCCGCACCAGACGCCGAACTTCGTCACGGACCTGACCGACTACTTCGCCGAGATCGACGCCGCCATGGAGCGGATCCGCGACCGTGACGGCCACGACCACGTGATCGTCACCGCGCACTCCACCGGCGGCCTGATCGCACCGCTGTGGGCGCACGAACGCCGGCCAGGCCTCGCGGGGATGGTGCTCAACTCACCGTGGCTGGACCTGCACGGCAGCTTCCTGCTCCGCACCGCAGGCACGGCGGCCATCGACCAGGTCGGCGCGCGGCGGCCCTACCTGGCGATCCCGCGCAACGTCTCGGGGCTCTACGCCCAGAGCCTGCACAAGGACCACCGTGGCGAGTGGGAGTTCAACCTGGACTGGAAGCCGATCGAGAGCCAGCCGGTCTACGCGGGCTGGCTGCGTGCGATCCGCCGCGGCCACCGCAGCGTCCACCGGGGCGTCGACGTGGGCGCGCCCGTGCTGGTGCTCACCTCGGGAGCCAGCTCGTTCCCACGGGAGTGGGACGACAACGTCTCGCGGCACGACATCGTCCTCGACGTCGAGCAGATCCGGAAGTGGGCCCACAAGCTCGGCGGCCACGTGACGGTGGCCCGCATCGAGGGCGCACTGCACGACGTCACGCTGTCCGCCGAGCCGGTCCGGCACCGGGTCTTCGACCAGGTCACCCGCTGGCTGGACGCCTACGTCCACGAGGGCTGAGCACCGCTGCGGGAGATGATCGCCCGCAGCGCCTCGGTGTCGAGGTGCTCCTCCACGGCGTCGGCCAGCGCGTCGATCTGTCGCTCGCGTGCGGCCGCGAACTCCGCGGCCTCCCCCGCCACCCAGTCCTCGCGATGTGCCTGCTCGGCCACGCGCGCAAGGAACGCCCGGCGGAAGCCGTCGCTCTCCAGGGCCCCGTGCCACAGCGTCCCCCACGTGGCCCCCTCGCGACAGCCGTCGAGGAACGGCGTGCCGCCGCGCACCTCGACCGCCCCGTGGTGGATGCGGTAACCCTCGACCGGCTGGCCGAGCTCGGTCCCCCGCGGCCGGTCCAGCACCTTCTCGGCCCCGAACCGGGTGCGCGCCGGCAACAGACCCAGCCCCAACGCCGAGGATGGCGCGCCGGCCTCCACGCCGTCGGGGTCGGCGACGTGCTCTCCCAGCATCTGGAAGCCGCCACAGATGCCGAGGACCGGCTGGCCGCCGCGGTGCCGCTGCACGAGCGGCCCCACCAGGCCGCGGTCGCGCAGCCAGGCCAGGTCGTCGAGCGTCGCCCGCGTCCCGGGGAGCACGACCAGGTCGGCGTCGGCCACCGCATCGGGCGAGTCGACGTACCTCACCTCCACGCCCGGCTCCACTGCCAGCGCGTCGACGTCGGTGAAGTTCGAGATCCGCGGGAACCGTACGACGGCCACCTGCAACGGGCGCACGCCGGAGGACGGGCTGCCGCCTCCGGGGGCCCGGGTGATCGTGTCCTCGGAGTCCAGGAGCATGTCCGGCAGCCACGGAACGACACCGAGCACCGGCCGTTCGGTGGCGTCCTCGAGCATCCGCAGCCCTGGCTCGAGCAGCGAGCGGTCGCCGCGGAACTTGTTGACCACGAAGCCGTGGACCCGCGCCTGGTCCTCCGGCGGCATCAGCTTCAGCGTCCCGTACATCGCGGCGAACACACCGCCGCGGTCGATGTCGCCGACCACGATCGTGGGGACCCGGCCGTGGTGGGCCAGGCCCATGTTGACGAAGTCGTGCTCCCGGAGGTTGATCTCCGTCGGGCTGCCGGCTCCCTCGCAGACCACCACGTCGTACCTGCTCGCCAGGTCGTCGAAGGCGGCGTAGGCCGCCTCCGCCAGGCCTGTGCGCGCCCCGGCGAACGACGACGCGTCGAGGTCCCCGGCGGGGCGGCCCATGACGACGACGTGGCTGCGCAGGTCCGACCCGGGCTTGAGCAGCACGGGGTTCATCGCGACCTCGGGCTCGACACCGGCGGCCACCGCCTGCACCCACTGGGCCCGGCCGATCTCGCCGCCCTCGGCGGTGACCATCGAGTTGTTCGACATGTTCTGGGCCTTGAACGGCGCCACGCGCACGCCCTGCCGGTGCAGCCAGCGGCAGATGCCGGTGGTGAGCGCGGACTTCCCGGCGTCGGACGTCGTCCCGGCGACCAGGAGCGCGCCCCGCAGAGCCGTGGTCACGACAGGAAGGCGACGACGGCGACCACGCCGACGGTCACGATCACCAGGCGCAGGGCCAGCGGCGGCAGCCGGCGGCCCACGGTGGCGCCGATCTGGCCGCCGACCACGGAGCCTGCGGCGATCAGCCCGGCGACCAGCCAGTCCACCTCGGCGACCACGATGAAGATGACCGCCGCGACGGCGTTGACCAGGCCGGCAAGCACGTTCTTGGTCCCGTTGAGCCGCTGCAGCGAGTCCTGGATGCCGATCCCCATGATCGCCATCAGCAGGACGCCCTGGGCGGCGCCGAAGTAGCCACCGTAGACGCCGGTGAGCATGACCAGCACCCACACCCACAGCGCACCGTGCTCGGGGACTCCGCCGCGGCGCTCGGCGCGGGCGGCGACCTTGCGGGCGATGGTCGGCTGCAGGACCACGAGCACGCACCCGAGCAGGATCAGCACCGGGACGATCGCGTCGAAGGCCGCTGCCGGGAGCGCCAGCAGCAACACCGCTCCGGCGACACCGCCGACCAGGGAGGCCGAGGCCAGCCGCACCAGCCGGCCGCGCTGGCCGCTGAGCTCGCGGCGGTAGCCGATCGCCCCGGAGACCGACCCCGGGACCAGCCCGATCGTGTTGCTGACGTTGGCGGTCACCGGTGGCACGCCGACAGCCAGCAGGGTCGGGAACGTGATCAACGTCCCCGACCCCACCACGGTGTTGATGGTGCCGGCCGCGACCCCGGCGAGCAGGACCGCGACCATCTCGAGTGCACTCACGGAGCCGGCGGCTCCGAGGAGCTCTCCGCGGCCTTGATCGCCTCGGCGACCGCGTCGTGCGCCTGCGCGACCGACCGGTCGGCACGGGGCACCTGCGGCTCCGAGGGACCCATGTCGACCCGAGTGGCCGGGCCCTCGACCTCGTCGGGAATGCCCTTGAGGCTGTTCATCGTCGAGCCGAGGCCCTCGAGCGCCTTGCCGATCTCGCTCGGTACGATCCACACCTTGTTGGCGTCGCCCTCGGCGATCTTGGGCATCATCTGGAGGTACTGGTAGGCCAGCAGCGACTGGTCGGGGCGGCCGTCGTGGATCGCCTGGAAGACGGTCTGGATCGCCTGACCCTCACCCTGCGCCTTGAGGATCTGGGCCTCGCGCTCGGCCTGCGCACGCAGGATCCGTGCCTCTCGCTCACCCTCCGCGGTGAGGATCGCCGACTGCTTGGAGCCCTCCGCGGTGAGGATCGCGGCCTGGCGCTGGCCCTCGGCGGTGAGGATCGCCGCCCGCTTGTCGCGGTCGGCACGCATCTGCTTCTCCATCGAGTCCTTGATCGACGGCGGCGGGTCGATGCCCTTGAGCTCCACGCGGTTCACGCGGATGCCCCACTTGCCGGTCGCCTCGTCGAGGACACCTCGCAGCCGGCTGTTGATCGCGTCGCGGCTCGTGAGCGTCTCCTCGAGGTCCATGCCGCCGACGATGTTGCGCAGCGTGGTCATCGTCAGCTGCTCGACGGCCTGGATGTAGTTGGCGATCTCGTACGTCGCCGCCACCGGGTCGGTCACCTGGAAGTAGATCACCGTGTCGATCGAGACCACGAGGTTGTCCTCGGTGATCACCGGCTGCGGCGGGAAGGAGACCACCTGCTCGCGCAGGTCGATCATGTAGCGGACCCGGTCGATGAACGGGACCACGACGTTCAGTCCGGCGGGGAGCGTGCCCTTGTACTTGCCGAACCGTTCGACGATGCCCGCTCGTGCCTGCGGGACGATCCGGATCGTCTTGGCCAAGATGACCACGGCGAACAGGACCAGCAGGACGAGCAGGATCAGAAGGCCTGCACCCTCCACGTGTCTACCTCTTCCTTGTCAGGAGCCCAGCGTCGGAATGCGGTGGACGTAGGCGGTGGCGCCGCGGATCTCGAAGATGTCGACCGGGGCGCCCGGCTCGATCACCTCGGTCTCGTCGAAGGGACGGGCGGTCCACAGCTCCCCGCCGACCCGGATCTGCCCACCGTGGATCGAGACCTCGTCGACGACCACGCCCTGCTTGCCGACGAGGGCGGCGTGTCCCAGGGTGAGCTCGGGACCCGCGTGCAGCCGCTTGACGATGCCGGGCCGCACCAGGGCGATCATCCCGATCGAGGTGGCGATCGCCACCACTACCTGGATCGGCCAGCCGACACCAAGGAGGGCGACGACCATCCCGGCGACCGCACCCGTCGCCAGCATCAGCAGGATCAGGTCCAGGCTGAACAGCTCGGCGACGCCGAGGGCGATCGCCAGCGCCAGCCATGCCTGCCAGTCCTGGAACCAGCTCGGGAGGTCGTCCATGCGGCCAGCCTAGTCAATCGGTGCGGTGCCGGACGCGCCGCCGCGCAGCCCAACGGCCGTCTTCGTGGGTCAGCAGCAACGGCATTCCGAAGGTGGCCGAGATCAGCTCCTCCGTCATCACGTGCTCGAGCGGTCCCGCGGCCACGACCCGGCCCTCGCGGAGCAGCAGGGCGTGGGTGAACCCGGGCGGGATCTCCTCCACGTGGTGGGAGACCAGCACGGTCGCCGGCGACAGCTCGTCCATCGCCAGCACCGACAGGGTGGAGACCAGGTCCTCGCGGCCGCCGAGGTCGAGCCCCGCCGCCGGCTCGTCGAGCAGCAGCAGCTCCGGGTCGCTCATCAGGGCGCGGGCGATCTGGACCCGCTTGCGCTCGCCCTCGCTGAGGGTGCCGAACGTGCGGTCGAGCAGGTGGCCTGCACCGACCTCGACGAGCAGGTTCTCGGCTCGCTGGTGGTCGAGCTCGTCGTACCGCTCGCGCCAGCGGCCGATCACGGCGTACGACGCGGAGACCACCACGTCACGGACCAGCTCGCTGCGCGGGATCTTGTCGGCGATGGCGGCGCTGGTGAGCCCGATCCGCGGCCGCAGGTCGAAGACGTCGATCGTGCCGAGGACCTCACCGAGGATGCCGGCGACCCCGGAGGTGGGATGGATCTGCGCGGACGCCACCTGGAGCAGCGTGGTCTTGCCGGCTCCGTTGGGACCGAGGATCACCCAGCGCTCGTCCTCCTCGACGGTCCAGTCGATCCGGTCCAGGAGTGTTGCCTGCCCTCGTTTGACGGTCACGTCGGCGAACTCGAGAACGGCGTCCATTCATTCCTCGGTGGAGTCGGTGCGTGCGGGGCGGCTGTCGACCGCGCCCCCAACCTACGTCATCTACCCTCGAAAAGTGCGTACGACGACCGCGCTTCCGCGCTCTGCCGACCTGGCCGTGTGGTTCACCTCATGGGTGTCCGGCCACAGCAGCCTCGACGACGCCCGTGACGCCGTCGTGGCCGGGGACGCCGCTCATGACGTGGTGGGCCTCGACGGCGAGCCGGACCCGGTGCCGCTGATCCTCGCGCTGGGCAAGCTGCGCGCCTCCGGTGCCACCGGCGCCGGCCTCGCCCTGCCCGTCCCCGGTGATCCGCTCGGCCTGGCCGGGCCCCCCTCCTTCAACGCCGAGGCGCTCGAGGCCGAGGAGGCCGTGGTGTTCGAGGGCATCGACGGCGGGCTGGTCCCGCACGTCGCGGGGGCGGGTGTCGTGTGGCGCTTCCACGCGGCGTCCTCGCGGCGGCAGGTGCCCGACCTCGGCGAGGCCGACACCGGGCTGCGTCAGGCGCTCCTCACGACCGCGGAGCGGCTCGCGGACCTCGACGTGGCGCGGTGGCGGCCCGAGGTGGCCGACGAGCTGATGGCGCTGCGCCGGGTCTCGGACGTGGTGCTGCCGGCGCACTGGAGCTCGAAGGCCGTCAGGCTTGCCTCACTCGCACTCCGCTGCCGCAGCATGGTCGCCCTCGCGCTCGAGGACGACGGCGGTGCGGTGTCGGCCGCGGAGGCACAGGCGCGGCGGGAGGCGCTCGCTCCCCTGGACCACGCTGCGAGACGAGGCCTCGTCGCTGCCTGCTCGCTCGGGGCCGAGCGGTAGCCTTCCTGCGACATGGCTATGGCGACCAACGGCGCGGCCCCGCCGCCGACCCTCCTCATCACGTTCACCGGCAAGGACCGTCCGGGGGTCACCTCGACCGTCTTCTCCACCTTGGCCGCCTTCGGCGTCGAGGTGCTCGACATCGAGCAGATCCTGCTGCGAAGGCGGCTGGTGCTCGGCGTACTCGTGTCCGCACCGCGTGACTGGAAGGCGCTCCGCACGGCGATGGAGCGCGTCGCCGACGAGCTGGACATGCAGGTGGACGTCGAGCGCGGCACCGGCGACAACCGGACCCGGCCCGAGGGTCGCAGCCACGTGACCGTGCTCGGGATGCCGCTGCGGCCGGCCGCGGTCGCCGCGATCGCCGGCCGGATCGCCGACACCGGCGCCAACATCGACCGGATCGAGCGGATGGCGCGCTACCCGGTGACCGCGATCGACCTGCACGTCTCCGGTGCCGACCCCGACCGGCTGCGCAAGGTGCTGTCCGCGGAGGCGGCTCGCCAAGCGGTCGACGTCGCGGTGCAACCGGCGAACCTGCTGCGGCACGGCATGCGGCTGATCGTGATGGACGTCGACTCGACCCTGATCCAGGGCGAGGTGATCGAGATGCTCGCCGACCACGCCGGGTGCCTGCAGCAGGTGGCTGCCGTCACCGAGGCCGCGATGCGCGGCGACCTCGACTTCGAGCAGTCGCTGCGCGAGCGGGTCGCCCTGCTCGAGGGTCTCGACGCCTCCGCGCTGGACCAGGTGTACGACTCGATCGTGCTCGCCCCGGGCGCGCGGACCATGGTGCGCACCCTCAAGCGGCTCGGGTACCGGTTCGCGATCGTCTCCGGCGGCTTCACCCAGGTCACCGACCGGATCGCCCGGGACCTCGGCATCGACTTCGCCGCGGCCAACGAGCTCGAGGTGGTCGACGGCCGGCTGACCGGCCGCATCGTCGGACCGGTGGTCGACCGGGCCGGCAAGGCAGCGGCGCTGCGCCGGTTCGCCGAGGAGGTCGGCGTGCCGACCGCGGCGACGATCGCGATCGGCGACGGCGCGAACGACCTGGACATGCTCTCGGCCGCCGGCCTGGGGATCGCCTTCAACGCCAAGCCGGTGGTGCAGCAGGCGGCGGACACCTCGGTGAACGTGCCCTACCTCGACGCGATCATCTACCTGCTCGGGATCAGCCGCGAGGAGGTCGAGGCCGCCGACGCCGAGGCCGGCATCGTCACCCCCGCACCGCCGCTGCTCTGACGCACCCCGCCGGGGCCACATCGACGTGCACTCGCGGTCGTCCCGGTGTTCGCCCCGGCGTGGACGAGCACCGTCGCGCCTCCGAGCGCACGTCCTTCTGGCCCTTCGGCGTCCTCTCGAACGACGCATAGAGGCACCACTGCCGGTCAGACGGGACAAATGGGGAGGCGGGCGCGTGCTCGGCGTGGTTGGGTCTCCGACGTGGAGATCCGGACGCTGCAGGCGACTGACGACCAGGCCATGGCTGCTGCCTACGCCGTGGAGTGTGCCGCCACCGCTCGGGCCCGCCCGCAGTGGGTCCCGCTCGGGGAGGCGGCACGCGTGAATGCGTGGCGTGCAGCCAACGGCTGGCGCCGCACCTTCCTGGGGGCATTCGACCAGGGCGAGCTAATCGGGCTCGCCTCGTGCGAGACGGCCGACGACACGCCGGACACCGCGTGGGTGAACGTCTCTGTCATGCCGGACAGGGCCGGCTCCGGAGTCGGCTCCGCCCTCACTGCCGCAGCCGAGGCCGCGGCTGCACCCCGGGTGACGCGCTTCGTCGCCCGCGCCTACCGCCCGTCTCCGGCGGACGCGGCGCCGCTGATCGAAGCGTTCGCAGCCCCGTTGGGATACACCGTCGCGGCAACCGAGACCGTGGTGGAGTTGGACTTGGAGCGTGCCGACCTGCCGGCCGCGGCCCCACACCACTGCTACTCCGTCGAGACCTCTCTGGACGGTGTTCCCGAGGCGCTCCGCGCTGAGGTCGGCGTGCTGAAGGGCCTGGTCGACGCCGAGGCCCCGAACGGTGAGCTGGACTGGAAGCCCGCTCCGGTGTCACCCGAGGACTACGCGGCCGAGCTCGAAACGTGGCAGCGCCAGGGACGCAGAGCCATCGAGACAGTCGCCGTCGACAAGGACTCGGTGGTCGCATGGACCTGCCTGGTCGTGCCCCGTGATCCGCGGCGCCCCGCGCAGATCGAGGGCACGCTGGTGCGGTCGGAACATCGTGGAAAGCGGCTGGGGACCACGGTGAAGGTGGCAAACCTGCACCGCGCTCGGGAGCTCGGCGTCCGCCGCGTACGCACCAGCAGCAACGACACCAACCGCTGGATGCGCGCCATCAATGCCGAGCTCGGTTTCCGCCCGGTGGAGACGGAGGTACTCCTTCACAAGCGACTCGGTTCCTGAGCCCACCAGCGAGGCGGCGACGTCCGGTGATCGAGGCTGCGCGTCTGACCTAGAGTGCCTCTTCATGGACCCCGTCGCGGTGCTCGGGACCGTCGGGCTCGCAGTTCTCTGCCTCGTCGGGTACATCGTTCTTGATCTCCTGGGACAGGCTGCCACCGACCAAGCAGTTGAAGCCCTGTGGCGACGACCGTCGCTCGCCGTACGCCGCCGACGCAGTCGCGGCCTCATGAAGAGCGGCGTTGGCACTGGTCTCCTCGCTGCCGTGGTGGGCCTGATCTGGCTCGCCGCCGCGACAAGCGGGCACCCGGACGACGCAGATGACGCACGCGTCCTGGGCATGGTGACCGCCGGACTCACCGTGCTTGCCGCTGCACTGCTCGGGACGTGGTGGCGACGGTCAGGCTCGACGAGACAGTACTGACGACAGGCGGCACCGGCATGATGCCTGCATGACCGAGCCGATTTTCCACATCGCCGAGCCACCGCACTGGCAGCGCGCGCTGCGAGTCGGTTCCTACACCGCCTCGACGCGTGGCGCGCTGCTGAGCGAGGTCGGGTTCATCCACTGCTCGTTCGAGCATCAGGTCGAGACCGTCGCCAACTACATCTATCGCGACTGGGATGACCGCCTGCTCCTCCTGCAAGTCGACCCCGTCGCGATCCCGTCAGAGATCAGACTCGAGAATCTTGACGGTGGCACAGAAGCGTTCCCCCACATCTACGGACCGCTGCCCACGGAGGCAGTCACGGTGGTCCGTCGACTCGTGCGGGAGACCGACCGGTGGCGGCTGCCTCGGAGGGCGTCAGATGAACAGGCAGACTCACGGTGGTGCCGACCGTTGAGCGCGGTGGCGGGCACATCTGCTGAACCTGCCTGTTCAGCTGACCGCCGTCCCGCGCATGCCCGTCTGGGGCGGCCTCCCGGGGGCGCCGTCAGGGCGTGCCGGAGTGGAACGCCACGAGACGCGCGGTCTCGGGTGCGAGCTCCTCCCAGGGCAGGTCCACCTCGAGCACGGCGGTGGCCGAGGTGGGGAAGCCGTGCAGCAGCTGGTGCAGCGCCTCCGGGTCGCCGGCGCCGTCCTCGAGCATGTGCGTGAGGTAGCCGATGGTCGGCTGGTGGCCGACGAAGACGAGAACCTCGGTGTCGGGCGGCACGTAGCGCAGTGACTCGAGCACCACCTCCGGGCTGCCGGAGTACACCGAGTCGTCGTAGACGACCTGCGCGCCCGACTCGAGGATTCGCTCCATGACCTCCCAGGTCTGGCGCGTCCTCACCGCCGGCGACACCACCGCGTGGTCGGGGACCAGGCCCCGGTCACACAGGAAGCGTCCGGCCGCCTCGGCGTCACGCCGGCCGCGGTCGGTCAGCTCACGCGCAAGGTCGGTGGCCGCGAACGGCTCAGCCTTCGCGTGGCGGATGAGTATGAGTCTCCTCCCAAAGCTCACCCGAGAAGTGTCGCACCGCTCACGCCCCCATGGCGTGGTAACCCCCATCCACGTGCACGATCTCCCCGGTCGTGGCCGGGAAGAAGTCCGAGAGCAGGGCGACGACGGCCTTCGCCGTGGGGGCCTGGTCCTTCTCGTCCCAACCGAGCGGCGACCGGTCGCTCCACATCGACTCGAGGTCCTCGAAGCCTGGAATCGCCTTGGCAGCAAGGGTCTTCAGCGGTCCGGCCGAGACCAGGTTGACGCGGATGCCGCGCGGTCCCAGGTCACGGGCGAGGTAGCGCGAGCACGACTCCAGTCCCGCCTTGGCCACGCCCATCCAGTCGTACGCCGGCCACGCCACCGTCGCGTCGAAGGTCATCCCCACGATCGAGCCGCCCTCCCCCATCATCGGCAGACATGCCGTTGCCAGCGACTTCAGGGAGTACGCCGACACCTGCACGGCCTGCGCCACGTCGTCCCACGGCCCCTCGAGGAACTTGCCGCCGAGCAGGGTCTCCGGGTTGCCGTAGGCGATGGAGTGCACCACCCCGTCGAGCCCGTCGACGTGCTCGCGCAACAGCTCCGGCAGCCGCTCCAGGTGCTCGGGGTCGGTGACGTCGAGCTCGATCACCGGCGCCTCCTGCGGCAGCCGCTTCACGATCCGCCGGGTGATGCCCAGCGCGCGCCCGAAGTTGGAGACCACGACGGTGGCTCCCTGCTCCTGCGCGACCCGTGCCACCGCGAAACCGATGGAGGTGTCCATCGTGACGCCCGCGACGAGGATCTTCTTGCCCTCGAGGATTCCCATGCCCGTCGTACCTCTCTCTCAGTGACCCATGCCGAGGCCGCCGTCGACCGGGATGACCGCCCCGGTGACGTACGCGGCACCGTCGGAGGCCAGCCACTGCACGGTCGAGGCGACCTCCTCGACGGTGGCGTAGCGCTGCAACGGGATCTGGGCCTTGTACTCGGCCTTCTTCTCCTCGGGGAGGACCTCGGTCATCTCGGTCTCCACGAACCCGGGCGCGACCACGTTCGTGGTGATCGAACGGCTGCCGAGCTCGCGCGCCAGCGACCGCGCCATCCCGACGAGGCCGGCCTTGCTGGCGGCGTAGTTGACCTGCCCCGCGGATCCGAGGAGTCCGACGACCGAGGAGATCAGGATGATGCGGCCGCGGCGAAGCCGCAGCATCCCCTTCGCGGCACGCTTGGTCACCCGGAAGGTGCCGGTGAGGTTGGTCTGCAGCACGTCGTCCCAGTCCGCCTCGCTCATCCTGAGCAGCAGGGTGTCGCGGGTGATGCCGGCGTTGGCGACCAGCACCTCGACCGGGCCCTGCTTCTCCTCGATCTCGGCGAACGCGGCTTCCACGGCTTCGGGGTCGGTGATGTCGCAGCGGACCGCCAGGAACCCCTCGGGCGGCTCGCCGCTGCGGTAGGTGATCGCAACGTCGTCGCCCGCCGCGCGGAAGGTGTCCGCGATGGCCCGCCCGATGCCCCGGTTGCCGCCGGTGACCAGGACCGATCTGCCCACTGTGCCGTCCTCACGTCTCGCTCGAACCACCCCTCGGCGGGCGGACATGGCGACGCTAGCGGCTACCGATGGGTACCCGTAATCACCGCGCGGACGGGCGTGTGCGGCTCACTCGTCCTCGAGACGGAAGCCGAGCTTGAGGCCCACCTGGAAGTGCTCGACGGCGTCGTCCTTGACCTGCCCCCGGATCTGGGTGACCTCGAACCAGTCCAGGTGGCGCAGTGTCCGCGCGGCCCGGGCGATGCCGTTGCGGATGGCCTGGTCGACCCCCTCGGGGGACGTGCCCACGATCTCGGTGACGCGGTAGGTGCGGTCGGACATGGCTGCTCCTCGTTGTTCGGGTTCGTCCTGACGTGGACGACTGTAGTGTCCAGCAGGCAGGGCGAGCGTCGCGGCGACGTCGGCGCCGACGTACGGTGGACGCATGCTCCGCAAGGACCCCGGCGCGGTCCGGATCACCACCGCCACGCGCAGTCGCAGCGAGAACGTGGCCGCCCGTCAGCGGCGCTATATCATCTCGATGGCGGTGCGCACGGTGTCGTTCGTGCTCGCGGTCGTCTTCGCGGGGACCTTCCTGATGTGGGTCTTCATCGTCGCCTCGTTCCTGCTGCCCTACGTGGCCGTGATCGTCGCCAACGCGAACGCCAACACCGACCCGGACCCCGACCCGGACGCCACGTTCAACCCGACACGTCCCAAGCTCGGCCCGCCGGCCTGATCCGGGACCGGCCGGGACCCGCTGGTCCAGACCTTTCCACAGGATCCGGCGCCACGACGCGCGACGGTGGAACCGCTGTCCACCGCGTGCAAGAATCGTCGGCGCGCTGCCCGGTCTCCCCCGTCCGGGCCGCGCTCGTGGTACCGGACGACTTCCCCCGTGGTCGTCCGGTACCTCCAATTCCGGGGCCGTTCGAGGCCGTGGCTAAGGTCGGTGCATGGACCTGATCTGCTCCGCCAAAGGGTGTACGGCTCCGGCGAAGTGGTCGCTGCTGTGGAACAACCCCAAGATCCACACCCCGGACCGCCGGAAGAGCTGGCTGGCGTGCGAGGAGCACAAGCAGAGCCTGAGCGACTTCCTCGGCGCGCGGTCGTTCCTGCGCGACGTGGAACCGCTCCCCGCGTCCCCGGAATGAGCCGAAGTGCGTCGGTCTTCGCTCAGCCGCCGATGGCCGACATCGGCCGCGTGGGCTGCAGGAACGAGACGTCGTCGATCCCGTGACCGGGCCGCTTGGTGATCATCGCGGCCCGCCAGCGGTCCGCGATCTCCTCGTCGCTGGCGCCGGCTCGCAGCGCAGCTCGCAGGTCGGACTCCTCGCGGGCGAACAGGCAGTTGCGCACCTGCCCGTCGGAGGTGAGCCGGACCCGGTCGCAGTCACCGCAGAACGGACGGGTCACGGACGCGATCACGCCCACGGTCGAGGGGCCGCCGTCGACGAGGAACAGCTCCGCGGGGGCGCTGCCGCGCGGCTCGTCGACCGGCTTGAGCACGAACTCGGACTCCAGCGCCGTGAAGATCTCGTCGGCGGTCACCATGGTGTCGCGCCGCCAGCCGTGCTGGGCGTCGAGCGGCATCTGCTCGATGAACCGCAGCTCGTAGCCGCGCTCCATGCACCAGCGCAGCAGCTCGGGGGCCTGCGTGTCGTTGATGCCGCGCAGAAGCACGGCGTTGACCTTGACCGGACCGAGGCCGGCGGCCTGTGCGGCCTCGAGCCCGGCGATCACGTCGTGAAGACGGTCGCGGCGGGTGATCTCGAGGAAGTCCTCGCGGCGGACCGTGTCGAGGCTGACGTTGACGCGGTCGAGACCGGCCGCAGCGAGCGCCTCGGCGGTGCGGGCCAGGCCGAGCGCGTTGGTGGTCAGGGAGGTCTCGGGACGCGGAGACAGCGCCGCAGTACGGCGGACGATGTCGACGAGTCCGCGGCGGATCAGCGGCTCACCGCCGGTGAACCGGACCTCGCGGATCCCGAGGTGCTCCACCCCGATGGTGATCAGCCGGACCACCTCGTCGTCGGTGAGCGTCTGCTCCTGCGGCATCCAGTCCAGGCCCTCCGCGGGCATGCAGTAGGAACAGCGCAGGTTGCACCGGTCAGTCAGCGAGACACGCAGGTCGGTCGCGGTGCGGCCGAACGTGTCGACGAGTCCTCCGTTGCTCACCCGGCCCAGTGTAAGCGCAGTCACCCCATTACTGTCGTCCGCGTGCGTTTCCTTCTCAGCCGCCGGTGGATCCTGTTCCTCGCGGCCGTGGTCGTGCTGGCCTATCTCGCCTTCCGGCTCGGCGAGTGGCAGTTCGACCGTCTGGACGAGCGCGAGCAGCGCAACGCGGTGACCGAGCGGAACCTGGATGCCGCTCCGGTGCCGGTCTCGCAGGTCCTCGGCGTCGACGAGCCGGTCGAGCCCACCGAGGAGTGGCGCCACGTCACCGCCCGCGGGCAGTACGTCGACGAGGAGACCGTCGTGGTCAGGTACCAGACCCGTGACGGCCAGTCGGGGGTCGACGTCGTCACCCCGTTGGTGACAGACGACGGCACGGCGCTGCTCGTGAACCGCGGCTGGCTGGCCACCGGCAACGTCGGCACCACCCGGCCCGACGTCCCCGCCGCGCCGTCCGGGGAGGTGTCGGTCACCGGCTGGGTGCGCGCCGACGCCACCGGCGACTCGACAGCGGTCGCCGACCGGTCCACACGGGCGATCTCGAGCGAGGCGATCGGCGCGACGCTGCCGTTCCCGGTGTACTCCGGGTTCATCGAGCTCGACGAGCAGGACCCGCCCGCCGCCGAGCCGCTGCAGAAGGTCGAGCAGCCCGACCTCGGCGAGGGGCCACACTTCTTCTACGGCCTGCAGTGGTGGTTCTTCGCAGCGCTGGCGATCTTCGGATTCGGCTACCTGGTCTGGGACGAGCGGCGGAGGCTGCGCAACCGGAGGCAGCCGGCGCCGCAGGCGGACAAGGCCTGACCCGGGTCGCAGACGCCGGGCGCGATCAGACGTGCGAGGCGAACTGCGTGCGGTAGAGGTCGGCGTACAGTCCGCCCGCGGCGAGCAGCTCGTCGTGGGTCCCGGAGGCCACGATGCGCCCGTCGTCGACGACCAGGATCTGGTCGGCGTTGCGGACCGTCGAGAGCCGGTGCGCGATCACCAGCGACGTCCGGCCCTCCAGCGCCTGGTCGAGCGCGCGCTGCACCGCCACCTCGGACTCGGAGTCCAGGTGCGCGGTCGCCTCGTCGAGCACGACGATCCCCGGCGCCTTGAGCAGCAGCCGCGCGATCGCGAGCCGCTGTCGCTCCCCGCCGGACAGCCGGTAGCCGCGGTCCCCCACGACGGTGTCGAGACCGTCGGGCAGCGAGGCGACGAGGCTGCTCACCTGCGCCGCCGCGAGCGCGTCCCAGATCTCCTCGTCGGTCGCCTCCGGCTTGGCGTACTGGAGGTTGGCCCGGATCGTGTCGTGGAACATGTGCGCGTCCTGCGTCACGTAGCCGACCGCGTCCTCCAGCGACTGGAGCGTCACGTTCCGGACGTCGTGGCCGCCGACCCGCACGGCACCGGCCGTGACGTCGTACAGCCTCGCGACGAGGTGGGTGATCGTGGTCTTCCCGGCCCCGGACGGGCCGACCAGCGCCACCATCTGGCCCGGACGTGCTGTGAACGTGACGTCCCGGAGCACCAGTCCGTGCTCGCGGGTCTCCTGGCGGGCGACGGTCTCGAGGCTGGCCAGCGAGACCTCGTCGGCCCGGGGGTAGCGGAAGGCGACGTGGTCGAACTCGATGCTGGTGGCCTGGCGCGGGAGGACGACGGCGTTCGGCCGCTCCTGGATCATCGACGGCAGGTCGAGCACCTCGAACACGCGCTCGAAGCTCACCAGCGCGGTCATCACGTCGACGCGGACGTTGGAGAGCCCCTGCAGCGGGCCGAGCAGCCGCAGCAGCAACGTGGCCAGCGCCAGCAGGGTGCCTACGGTCAGCGTGCCGTCGATCGCGAGGTGCCCGCCCACGCCGTACACCAGCGCGGTCGCCAGTGCCGGGATCAGCATCAGGCTGGAGCTGAACACCCGGGTGACGAAGGCGATCCGGACGCCGAGGTCACGCACCCGGGCGGCCTTCTCCGCGAACCGGGCGTCCTCCTCGTCGCGGCGGCCGAACAGCTTCAGGAGCAGGGCGCCGCCGACGTTGAAGCGCTCGGTCATGTTGTTGCCGAGGTCGGCGTTGCCCTCCATCTGCTGCCGGGTCAGGCCGGAGAGCTTCGCCCCGACCCACCGGGAGGCGATCAGCAGGATCGGGAACAGCAGCAGCGTCAGCAGCGTCACCCGCCAGCTCAGCGCGAGCATCGCGATGCCCACGACCACCACGCTGATGGAGTTCGAGACGGTGCTCGACAGCGTCGAGGTGAAGGCTCGCTGCGCCCCGATCACGTCGTTGTTCAGTCGGCTGACCAGGGCGCCGGTCTGCGTGCGCGTGAAGAACGCGAGCGACATCCGCTGGACGTGGGCGAACACCTGGGTCCGCAGGTCGTAGATCAGGCCCTCCCCGATCCGGGAGGACAGGTAGCCCTGGAAGAGCGCGAGTACGGCGTTCACCACGGCCACGCCGGCGACCGCGAGCGCCAGCACCGTGACCAGACCGCTGTCGCCCTTCAGGATCCCGTCGTCGACGATCTTCTTGATCAGCAGCGGGGTGACCACGACGAGTGAGGCGTCGACAACCACCAGCGCGACGAAGAACGCGATCAGCCGACGGTGCGGCTTGGCGAAGCCGAACACCCGGCGCACCGTCTGGCGGGCGAGCTTCTGCCGCGCAACGCTGCGGTCCGTGCGCAGGTTGCGCCAGGCCGGGCCCATACCCGTGTGCATCGACACGCGACGACTCTCCGATCTCGCCCGCGTGACGGGCGGCTGCTACTGCTGCTGCATCAAGGCGGCCAGCTCGCGGAACCGCCTCACCTGGGCCTCGCGCTCGACCCTGCGCTGCTCGTCGAGGTCAAGGGCCCGAGCGCTCTGGAGCAGGGCCTTGGTCTCCGACACCGCGCCGGCCATCGGTGCGCTCACCGCCGCCACGAGGTCGGCCACGGTCTGGTCGAGGTCGGCCCGGGGGACGACCACGGTGGCCAGCCCGAGCTCCTCGGCCTCCGCGGCGCCGACGTTGCGCGCCGTGGCGCAGATCTCGAGAGCCCTGGAGTACCCAACCAGCTCGACCAGCGGCTTTGTTCCCGTGAGGTCGGGGACCAGACCGAGCGCCGGCTCGCGCATCGAGAACACCGCGTCGTCGGCGACCACCCGCAGGTCGCAGGCGAGAGCGAGCTGGAAGCCCGCACCGATCGCGTGGCCCTGCACGGCGGCGATCGAGACGATGTCGGGCCGGTGCAGCCAGGTGAATCCCTGCTGGTAGATGTCGATCGTGTCCGACATCTCCTGGTCCGACAGCGACAGCAGCGTCATCAGTCCGGCCTCGGTCCCGGTGCCCTCCAGGCTCAGCATCGAGCGGTCCAGCCCTGACGAGAAGGTGTCGCCGGCGCCCTTGAGCACCACCACCCGCGTGCCCGGGGCGAGGTTCGCGCCGATCTCGCGCAGCGCCAGCCAGGTCGCCGGGGTCTGGGAGTTCTTCGTCCTCGGCCGGTCCAGGGTGATCGTCGTGACCGGCCCCTCGACGTCGAGGCGCAGCCCGGCCGCGGCGAGGCCCTCGGGGGTGATGTCGGTGTGCGTCATGGGCGCAGCCTAGGCGAGCGCCACGAGGTCGGCGTACTCGTCGTTCCAGAGATCTTCGACACCATCGGGCAGGATCAGCACGCGGTCCGGCTCGAGCGCCCGAACCGCGCCCTCGTCGTGGGTGACCAGGATGATCGCGCCCTCGTAGCCGCGGATCGCGGCCAGCACCTCCTCGCGCGAGGCCGGGTCGAGGTTGTTGGTCGGCTCGTCGAGCAGCAGCACGTTGGCGCTGGAGACGACCAGGATCGCGAGCGCGAGCCGGGTCTTCTCCCCGCCGGAGAGGACGCCAGCGGGCTTGGTGGCGTCGTCGCCGCTGAACAGGAACGAGCCGAGCACGCTGCGGGCCTCGGTGTCGGTGAGCTGGGGCGCGGCCGTGCGCAGGTTCTCCAGCACGGTGCGGCCGGTGTCGAGGGTCTCGTGCTCCTGCGCGTAGTAGCCGAGCTTCAGACCGTGACCCGGCACGACCTTGCCGGTGTCCGGCTGGTCGACCCCGGCGAGGATCCGCAGCAGCGTGGTCTTCCCGGCACCGTTGAGACCCAGGATGACGACCCGGCTGCCCTTGTCGATCGCGAGGTCGACGTCGGTGAACACCTCGAGCGAGCCGTAGGACTTCGACAGCTCGGCGGCCGTGAGCGGGGTCTTGCCGCAGGGAGCCGGCGAGGGGAACTTGATCTTGGCGACCCGGTCGGACTTCCGCTCGGCCTCGATCCCCTCCATCAGCCGCTCGGCCCGCTTCATCATCGACTGGGCCGCCTGCGCCTTCGTCGCCTTGGCGCGCATCTTGTTGGCCTGGTCCATGAGCGTGCTGGCCTTGCGTTCGGCGTTCATCCGCTCCCGCTTGCGGCGGCGCTCGTCGGTCTCCCGCTGCTCGAGGTAGGCCTTCCAGCCCATGTTGTAGACGTCGATCTCTCCGCGGTTGGCGTCGAGGTGGAGCACCTTGTTGACGGTGTGCTCGAGCAGGGCGACGTCGTGGCTGATCACGATCAGGCCGCCCTTGTGCGCCTTGAGGAAGTCCCGCAGCCAGACGATCGAGTCGGCGTCGAGGTGGTTGGTCGGCTCGTCGAGCAGCAGGGTCTCGGCGCCGGAGAACAGGATCCGGGCCAGCTCGACCCGCCGGCGCTGGCCGCCGGACAGCGTGCGCAGCGGCTGCTTGAGGATCCGGTCCTCGATGCCGAGGCTGGCCGCGATCTGGGCCGCCTCGGCCTCCGCGGAGTAGCCGCCTCCGGCGTGCAGCTCGGCGTCCGCGCGCTCGTAGCGGCGCATGCCCTTGTCGCGGCGCTGAGGATCGTCGGAGGCCATGTCCGCCTCCGCGTCCCGGAGCCGGCGTACCACCTCGTCCAGCCCACGGGCGGAGAGGATCCGGTCCCGGGCGACCACCTCGGGGTCCCCGGTGCGCGGGTCCTGCGGCAGGTAGCCGACGCTTCCGGATGCGGTCACCTTGCCGGCCGCAGGGAGTGCCTCACCGGCGAGGATCTTGGTCAGCGTGGTCTTGCCGGCGCCGTTGCGCCCGACGAGGCCGATCTTGTCGCCCGGGGCGACGCGGAAGCTCACGTTCTCCATGAGCAGGCGTGCGCCGGCGCGGACCTCGAGCTGGTGAGCGGTGAGCATGCGGTGCGGATACCTCGGCAGGATCGGGGAACATACGGCCAGGACGGAGGGTGTGTCCGGCTCAGTCCGTCGCGCACCTCACCCGTCTAGTCTACGAGACGCCCCCGCACCGGACCGGTGGCGGCCTCGGCTCGTCCCGGGCTCCCCTGCCCGATGGAAGAAAGGCTCCGCGATGCGCTTCAACCCCAAGGCCCGCCTGGACACCGGGCAGGTGCAGAACCGGCGCGGGAGCGGCGGCGGTGGCGGTGGCTTCGGGTTTCCCGTGGGTGGGGGTGGCGGCGGGCTGAAGGTCGGTGGCGGGATCGGCGGCATCGTGATGCTGATCCTGATCTTCGTGCTGAGCCAGTACGCCGGCGGCGGCGGGGTGGGCCTCCCGGCCGGCCCGGTCAGCGACGACCGTCCCGTCTCGACCGACAGCGAGGCGCTGGCGCACTGCCGCACCGGGGCCGACGCCAACTCCGATCCCGACTGCGCGCGCGTCGCGGTCGTGAACAGCATCCAGTCCTACTGGTCCGAGGCGCTCCCCCAGCAGGCCGGCCAGCAGTACGTGTACGGCGACACCGTGATCTTCTCCGACTCCGTCCAGACCGGCTGTGGCGGCGCGACCTCCCAGGTCGGGCCGTTCTACTGCCCACCCGACCAGCAGGTCTACCTCGACACCACGTTCTTCGAGGACATGCTCGAGGGGCAGCTCGGCGGCAAGGGCGGGGACTTCGCCGAGGCCTACGTGCTCGCCCACGAGTACGGCCACCACGTCCAGAACCTGCTCGGCACCATGGGGCGGGTGCGCACCCAGCAGGGCGCGAGCAGCGACGCCGTGCGCCTGGAGCTCCAGGCCGACTGTTACGCGGGGATGTGGACGAAGTACGCCACCGAGGCCGAGGACGCCTACGGCGAGGTCTTCATCGAGAACCTCACGCGGGCCGACATCGAGGAAGCCCTCGACGCCGCCCGCGCGGTCGGTGACGACCGGATCCAGCAGCGCACCTCCGGCCGGGTGAACCCCGACGCCTGGACGCACGGGTCGGCGGAGCAGCGGATGCGCTGGTTCAGCACCGGCCGGGACACCGGCAGCCTGAAGGCCTGCGACACGTTCTCCGCGCGCAACCTCTAGTCCGTCGTCTGGACCGACGTCGGGCCTGGCCGGGCACGGCCTCTAGATTAGAGCGTCCTCCACCGGAAGAAAGGGCGCCTCCGTGGCTTCCATCCAGTCCTCCAGCCCGGCGCGCAACATGGCACTGGTCGCCGTGTTCGCCGGCTTCATCGCCGCCCTGGGTATCGTCCCGGCCTTCACCCCTCCCGGTTTCAGCGTCCCCATCACCGCCCAGTCGCTCGGCGTCATCCTCGCCGGCGCGATCCTCGGCGGGCGCAAGGGCTTCGCCGCCGTGGCCCTGCTCCTCGTCCTGGTCGCCCTGGGCCTGCCCCTGCTCGCCGGCGGGC
>JBMOMG010000125.1:0-20427 GCA_049323155.1 Actinomycetota bacterium
GCGAAGCCAGCGCAAGAAGAAGTCCGGCGGGCAGCCGCGGCGCGACACCGGCTCCGGCCCCGATCAGAAGGGTCCCGGCTCGGCTGAGCCAGACGCCAACTGATCGCTCACCGAGCCACCGAGACTTTCCCAGAGCAAGGAGTAACCGTGACCGACCAGACGCCTCAGCAGGATGCGGCCGACGACGAAGGCCGCAAGAGCCGGATCGAACTGCTCGAGCAGGAGGGTGAGATCGCCGCTGACTACCTCGAGGAGCTGCTCGACATCGCAGACCTCGACGGTGACCTGGACATGGACGTGGAGGGCGACCGCGCGGTCGTGTCGATCGTCGGCGCCGACCTCAGCCAGCTGGTGGGTCGCAACGGCGAGGTCCTCGAGGCTCTGCAGGAGCTTACCCGTCTCGCGGTGTACCGGGAGACCGGCGAGCGCTCGCGGCTGATGCTGGACATCAGCGGCTACCGTGCTCGGAAGCGGGCCGAGCTCGAGCAGCTTGCTGCGGAGACCGCGGCTGAGGTGAAGGAGACCGGCGAGGCCATCGAGCTTGACCCGATGACCCCGTTCGAGCGCAAGGTGGTGCACGACGCCGTGGCCGCCGCCGGGCTCAAGTCGGAGTCGGAGGGCGTCGAGCCTCGTCGCTACGTGGTCGTGCTGCCCGCGTGAGCCGGCGCGGCGGAGCTTGTCGTGGGTGACGAAGACACCTCTGTTTCACGTGAAACACCCCCACCGCCCTCGGCGGTGGGGGTGTTCGCGCAAACCCTTCCGGCTGCCGCCCGCTACGCGTCGCTGCTCGCGGACCAGGGCGTCCTCCGTGGTCTGATCGGGCCGCGCGAGGTGCCACGCCTGTGGGAGCGCCACCTGGTCAACTGTGCCCTCCTCGGTCGGGCGATCGAGCAGGGTGTGGACGTGTGCGACGTCGGGTCCGGGGCCGGGCTGCCGGGTCTGGTCCTCGCGCTGACCAGGCCCGACCTGCAGGTGACGTTGGTCGAGCCGCTGCTGAGGCGGACCACGTTCCTCCAGGAGGCCGTCGAGCTCCTGGAGCTGGGCAACGTCGAGGTGGTCCGCGGTCGAGCGGAGGAGCTGCACGGACGGCGCGAGTTCACCGTGGTGACGGCTCGCGCGGTGGCACCGCTCGACAGGCTGCTGGGCTGGTGCATGCCCCTCGTCCGCGAAGGGGGCGAGCTGGTGGCGATGAAGGGGTCCACGATCGACACCGAGATCGCGGAGGCGGAGAAGGTTCTCAAGCGGGTCGGTGGCACCGACGTTCGCGTGGAGAAGTACGGTGAGGAGATCGTGGACCCACCCACGGTGGTTGTCCGGGTCAGGGCCGCGAAGCCGTCCACTCTCGGGACCGGAGTGCGGAGCTCGACGGACGGCAGCCGACGTAGGCCGACACGAAGCCGTAAGGGGAGAGGATTCTGATGACTCCCGAGGCATTGCCGTCCCGAGGAGAACGCGGCTCGGTGGCCGGGGGTGGCGGGTGCGCGTCGGGCCTGGGCTGGCCCATTCTCGAGCGTCGTCGATCCGCGGCCGGGCTGGGCTGGCCTGTGGACGAGCATGACCCGGATTTCACGCTCAGCAGGCCTAGTTACCCACACAATCCACAGCATCGTCCACACCCAGATCTGTCCGATTCGCGACGTCCCGTTTCACGTGAAACCATGTCGCACGAAGCTGAGGGCGACTCTGCACCTGGGCGCTTTGTTTCACGTGAAACAGGACTGGCCGATGAGCAGAGCATGCGTCGCACGACCGAGGAGAGCAGCGTGACCGAGCCGCCGATGGACGCCAGCCGTTTCGGCCCCTATCCGGCTCCCGGCACTCCGGGGGTCCGAACCGCCGCCGAGGTTGCGGAGGGAGTCGTCTCCCTTGCGGACGACTCGACCCCCATGGCGAAGGCCGTTGCGCACCAGCTTCTGGTGAAGCAGGGTCGCCGGCTGAGCGACCCGCTTCCACGTCCCGAGAGTCCGAGGATCATGGTGGTGGCGAACCAGAAGGGCGGCGTGGGCAAGACGACCTCGACGGTCAACATGGCCGCAGCCCTCGCCCAGCACGGGCTGCGCGTCCTGGTGATCGACCTCGACCCTCAGGGCAACGCGTCCACCGCGCTCTCGATCGAGCACCACCGCGGCACCCCGTCGACCTACGACGCGCTGGTCGACGGTGTCCCCCTCGCGGAGATCGTCCAGCCCAGCCCGGAGGTCGGGGGTCTCTTCGTGGTCCCGGCGACGATCGACCTGGCCGGCGCGGAGATCGACCTGGTCTCGATGGTGGCCCGGGAGAGCCGGCTGCGGAAGGCGATCCACGCCTACCCCCAGGTGAACACCGATGGCGAGGACCGACTGGACTACGTGCTGATCGACTGTCCACCGTCACTCGGACTGCTCACGCTGAATGCACTCGTGGCCGGCGACGAGATGCTGATCCCGATCCAGGCGGAGTACTACGCTCTGGAGGGTCTGGGTCAGCTCCTGGAGACGGTGGAGATGGTCAAGGCGCATCTCAACCCCGAGCTCGTGGTGAGCACGATCTTGCTGACCATGTACGACGCGCGGACCAGGCTTGCCGCCGGCGTCGCCGACGAGGTGCGTAGCCACTTCGGAGACCAGGTGCTGCGGACCGCGATCCCGCGGTCGGTGCGTGTCTCGGAAGCGCCGAGCTACGGCCAGACCGTGATGACCTACGACCCCGGCTCGCCAGGGGCACTCAGCTACCTGGAGGCGGCGCGTGAGATGGCACTCAGAGGAGCACAGCGATGACACAGCAGCGACCGGGACAGCGACGCGGACTCGGCCGTGGACTGGGCTCCTTGATCCCTACGGCGCCGCCCGCGCCTGATCACGGCGCTCGCGAGGGTCACGACGCGGCCGGGCAGGCGGTTACCTCGCCCGGCGATGTCGCCGCGGAAGCCGGATCGCCGGGCGCGGACGCGGCCGAGGACAGCCGAGGGCTGCCGGAAGGTCTGGCCCCGGTGGAGGGCGCCTACTTCGCCGAGCTCGAGGTCGCCCGGATCACGCCGAACCCACGTCAGCCGCGGCAGGTCTTCGAGGAGGAGGCGCTCGCGGAGCTGGTGCACTCGGTGAAGGAGGTCGGACTGCTCCAGCCCGTGGTGGTGCGCCGGGTCGGTGAGGACCGCTACGAGCTGATCATGGGCGAGCGGCGGTGGCGGGCCACCCAGGAGGCGGGACTGAGCACGATCCCGGCGATCGTCCGGGACACCAGCGACGACGCGATGCTCCGCGACGCGCTCCTGGAGAACCTGCACCGATCCCAGCTCAACCCGCTCGAGGAGGCGGCCGCCTACCAGCAGCTGCTCGACGACTTCGGCTGCACACACGAGGAGCTGGCGTCGCGGATCGGGCGGAGCCGTCCCCAGATCAGCAACACCCTCCGGCTTCTCCGGCTGTCCCCGGCGGTGCAACGCCGGGTTGCGGCCGGCGTGCTGTCGGCGGGCCACGCCCGTGCCCTGCTGTCGGTGGAGAACCCGGAGACCCAGGACCGCCTCGCCGGCCGAGTGATCTCGGAGGGCATCTCTGTCCGGGGCCTGGAGGAGATCGTCGCCGTCGGCGACCTCGGCTCGGACGAGAAGCCGAAACCGCGCCGACGCAAACCCCACGCGCCCGCACTCGACGACCTGGCTGCTCGGCTCTCCGACCGGCTGGAGACCCGAGTCAAGGTGGACCTGGGCAAGACCAAGGGCAAGATCACCGTCGAGTTCGCCTCGATCCCCGACCTCGAGCGGATCGTCGACATCCTCGATCCGCGGTCGGGCGAGACGAACGAGCGACCGTAACGACTTGACGATCCAACGATTTAGATGCAAATCGCTTTGTCGACAAATAGCCGCAACAGAATGTTTCACATGAAACCCTCGGTGGGTTCGGCGAGGTCCGAAGCGCGAGGCGCGACCGCTCATCCGCGGAGGGGAGCCCCCGCCGCGGCATCGGCGACTCAGCGGCGCCCCCAGGCGAGCTCCGCGACCGCCGGTGTGGCGCCAGGCGGGCTCGCGTAGCCCAGTCTCACCGTGCGTGCCAAGACCCACGGCGCCTTTCGCGTGGGCGTGCAACCCAGGGGCGAAGTGCCACCGCGGCGCCGAGCGCGCCGCTCGGTCAGCGGCGATCCTGCTGGGCGCGGCGCTCGGCCTTCCTCGCGGCCCGACGCTCCTTCTCCTCCGCGTCGAGCTCGGCGGCCCGCTCCGGGGTGGGGGCGCTCCCGCCTCGGGCGGCCGGCAACCACCAGGATCCTGGCGGCTGCTCCTGGGCAGGGTAGGAGTCGATCGTGTCGGCGAGCAGGGAGCTCATCGCGCGCCGGAGCTCCGCCGTGTCGGCGATGGGATCCTCACCCGAGGGACGCAGCGGCTCGCCGACGCTGATCGCGATCGTCTTGCCGCGCGAGAAGTCCTTCGGATGGTCCTTGGTCATCATCCGCTGCGTTCCCCAGACGACGACGGGGATCAGCGGAACCCCGGCCTCGGCCGCCATCCGCACCGCGCCCGTCTTGAGCTCCTTGATCTCGAAGCTGCGCGAGATGGTCGCCTCCGGGAAGATGCCGACGATCTCGCCCATCCGCAGGTAGCGCAGTCCCTCCTGGTACGACGCCAGCCCCTCGCCGCGGTCGACCTCGATGTGGTGCAGGGACCGCATCACCGGGCCGCCCACGGCGTGGTCGAAGATCTCCTTCTTCGCCATGAACCGCACCAGCCGCTTGGCGGGCTGGGCGGCGAACCCGGCGAAGATGAAGTCCAGGTAGGACACGTGGTTGACCGCGAGCAGGGCAGGGCCGGAGCGGGGGATGTGCTCGGTGCCGGACAGCTGGAAGCGCAGGCCCAGCAGCTTGAAGGCGGTCTTGGCGGCCAGCACGACCGGGGGGTAGGTGATGTCGCGCACGGCAGGCTCCTCGGCTCAGCGATCGGTGGACCGCGCCACGGCGACGCGGACCAAGGACTCGACGAGCCCACCGAGCTCGAGCCCGGCGGACTGCACCGACAGTGGCACCGTCGAGGTCTCGGTGAGACCCGGAGCGACGTTCACCTCGAGGAACCATACTGTCCCCTCGGCGTCGATCATCAGGTCCGAGCGGGACAGGTCGCGCAGCCCGAGCGCCTCGTGCGCGGCGACGGCGACCCGCGCGCACTCGGCGGCGAGCTCGTCGCTCAGCTTGGCGGGCACCACGAACTCCGTGCTCCCGGCGGTGTAGCGGGCCGTGTAGTCATACACGCCGCCGTCGGGATGGATCGACACCACCGGCAGCGCCCGTGGGCCCTCGCCGGTGTCGACCACGGGTACGGCGACCTCCTGACCCTCGATCAGCACCTCCACCAGCGCGGTGTCGCCGTAGGCGAAGGCGTTGACCATCGCGCTGGGCAGGTCGCCGGCATCCCGCACCACGGTGCAGCCCAGGGCGGAGCCGCCCTTGGCGGGCTTGACGATCAACGGGAGCCCCAGCCGGTCGACGATAGCGTCCATCACCGCTGTCGCGCCGAGCTCACGGAAGGTCTCGTGCGGAAGTGCGACGCCGGGCGGGGTGTGCAGGCCGTGCCGGGCGACCGCGGCCTTCGCGACCGGCTTGTCGAACGCGGCGCGACAGGCGGCCGGCCCTGAGCCGACGTACGGCACCCCGACGAGCTCGAGCACCTCGCGGAGGGCCCCGTCCTCACCGGTCTCACCGTGCAGCAGAGGCACCACGCAGGCGGGTGGCTCGGCCAGGATCGCGGGCAGGAGGCCCGCGTCGACGTCGCGCTCCTCCACCTCGACCCCGGTGTCGCGCAGCGCCTCGGCGACCCTACGTCCGGACCGCAGGGAGACGTCGCGCTCGTGGGACAGGCCGCCGGCGAGCACCACGATCCGGCCCTCGACTGCTTCGTTCACGTCAGGCTCCTGCTCAGGTGAGGTCGGTGTTGGGGGCTTCGTAGCCGCGGCGAAGGGTCGAGTGCAGCTCGGCGGTGCCGAAGGTCTCGCGCAGCTCCATCTCCTCCTCGATCACGCCCACGAGGCGGCGCACGCCCTCCCGGATCCGCTCCGGGGTCGGATAGCAGTACGACAGCCGCATGCTCTGGGCGCCGAAGCCGTCGGCGAAGAACGCCGTCCCGGGCACGTAGGCGACGCGGGCGGTCACCGCGCGCGGCAGCATCGCCTTGGCGTCGAGGCCCTGCGGCAGGGTCAGCCAGACGTAGAACCCCCCGTCGGGGACGTTCCAGCGTGCCGTGGCCGGCATCAGGTCCTCCAGGGCGGAGATCATCGCGTCGCGCCGTTCCCGGTACATCTCCCGGAACTCCTTGACCTGGCCGCGCCAGTCGTGCTCGGCCAGGTACGCCGAGACCGCCATCTGGGAGAACGACGGTGGGCACAGCGTGGCCGACTCCTGGGCCAGCACCAGCTTCTCGCGCACCGCGTGCGGGGCGAGCGCCCAACCGACCCGGAAGCCGGGGGCGAAGGTCTTGGAGAACGACCCGAGGTAGATCACGCCCTCCGCCTCGTCGGCCCGCAGCGCCCGGTGTGGCTGGTCGTCGAAACCGAGCAGACCGTAGGGGTTGTCCTCGAGGATCAAGATGTCGGCCTCGCGGCAGATCTCCAGGATCTCGGGACGGCGTTCGGGGGCCAGCGAGACGCCGGCGGGGTTGTGGTAGTTGGGGATCGTGTAGAGGAACTTGATCCGCTTGCCGGCCGCCTTGGTCGCGGCGATGGCCTGCCTCAGCGCCTCCGGCACCAGACCGTGCTCGTCCATCTCGGCATGGACGACCTCGCACTGGTAGGACTTGAAGACGCCCAGCGCTCCGACGTACGACGGGGCCTCGCAAATCACCACGTCACCGGGGTCGCAGAAGATCCGGGTGACCAGGTCGACCGCCTGCTGCGAGCCGACGGTGACGACCACGTCGTCGGGATGAGCCTCGATGCCCTCGAGACGCATCACGTCGCAGATCTGCTCGCGCAGGGTCGGGTCACCCTGCCCGGACCCGTACTGCATCGCCACCGTGCCGTGGTCGCGCACGAGGTCGCTGATCGCCCCGCCGACCACGTCGAGAGGGAGCCCGGAGATGTTCGGCATCCCGCCGGCGAGGGAGACCACCTCGGGGCGGCTGGCGACGGCGAACAGGGCGCGGATCTCGGAGGCGGTCATGCCCTGCGTGCGAGCGGCGTAGCGGTCCACGTAGCTGTCGAGCCGCGTCGCGCTGCGGCGCACCTCGCCGGCCCGTGCGTCGCCGGTCCGTCCGTCGCTGGTCGGTCCGTCGCTGGGCCGCTGTTCTCCTGGACCGTTCTGAGACATCCTTGCTCCCGTCGGTGAACTACTAGGATGGATCATCAACCCAGCCTTGGCTCGAGGGGGGTCACGACATGGGATCGAGCTCGCGTCGCATCACCAGGCTCACGCTCGACAACCTCGACGACCTGCCCCTCGCCTGCCGCGGATGCGCGTTCTGGGAGCTCGACCCGGTGCGCCGCGTGCGGGCCACGGAAGCCGGCGAGGCCGCCTTGGAGAAGGAGTCGTGGGTCTCCTCGGTGCTCCTCGAGTGGGGCTCGTGCGGCCGGGTGCTGTACGTCGACGACCAGCCGGCGGGCTACGCGATCTACGCGCCGGCCGGGTTCGTGCCGGGAGCGGAGTCGTTCCCGACCGCGCCCGTGAGCGAGGACGCTGTCCTGCTCGCGTCGCTGGTCGTGCTCCCGGAGTACGCCGGCGGTGGCCTGGGTCGGATGCTGGTCCAGGCGGTCGTGAAGGACGTGCTGAGCCGCGGTGGGATCCGGGCGCTCGAGGTCTTCGGCGACCGCCGGCCCGGCGCGCTCGGCGGTCTCCCGGGCTGTGTGGTGCCCGCGGACTTCTGGCTGCGCGTGGGCTTCAAGACGCACCGGCAGCACGCCCGGTACCCCCGGCTGCGGATGGAGATGCGGTCGGTGCTGACCTGGCGGGAGGAGCTCGAGCAGGCGCTCGAGAAGCTGCTCGACGTGGTGCGTCCGCGTCCGGTGCCGGCTCCGGCGGCCGACCGCGGTGCGGAGCGCGCCGAGCGCTAGCTCGGCGGCCCCGGCTCCTCGCGCAGGGCGCGACGCAGCTCGGAGAACCGAAGCACGCCGGTCTTGGTGTCGGTCTCGGGGGAGAGGTAGACCCGCTGCACGGCGACCACGACCGCTTCGGCGAGCACGTCGCGGAACGCCGGGTCGGCCAGTCGGGCTGCGTCGCCGGCGTTGGTGATGTAGCCGACGTCGATGCGGACCGCCGGCATCCGGGTGCGGCGCAGCAGGTCCCAGGTCTTGGGGTGCGTGCGGAGGTCGACCAGGCCGGTGCGGGCCACGATCTCGCGCTGGACGAGGCTGGCGAAGCGCTCGCCGCCGCTGGAGCGCACCCCGCGGGCGTCCAGGCCGTAGTAGTAGCTCGAGACCCCGCTGGCCTCGGGGTGCGAGGACGCGTCGACGTGGAGGGAGACGCAGAGGTTGGCTCCGGTGCGGTTGGCGAACTCGGCGCGCTCGGCCTCGCTCGGCGCCGGGTCGGTGCCGGCCTGGTGGGTCAGGAAGGCCTGGACCCCGGTGGCGGCCAGCCGGCCCTCGACCCGGCGGGCGAGGTCTTCGCTGATCTCGGTGGCCCGGGCGGCGAGCTCGGGGTCGGCGAGCCGGGTCTCGGCCGCGTCGATGATCACCACCTTGCCGGGCAGGCCCGGGCCGGCGAGGCGGATCTGCTCCTCGGTGCGCAGCGCGTTGGGCCGGCCGCCCTGGACCCGGGGGGCGAGCCGGGCCAGCGCCTTGAGGGTCGCGGGCCCGCAGGTGCCGTCGGCCGGGACACCGATGTTGCGCTGGAAGTCGCGGACGCCCTGCTCGGTCTGGTGCCCGAAGATGCCGTCGGCGCGGCCGACGTGGAAGCCGAGGTCGAGCAGCCGCTGCTGCAGGGTGAGGACGTCGTCGCCGGTCAGGGGACTCCCGGGGACGTGGGTCAGCAGGCGGTCGCCGAGCCGCCACCGGGCCTCGTCGAGGGCGCGGTAGGTCTCCGGGCCGACGATGCCGTCGACGCTGAGGCCGCGGTGCTGCTGGAACGCCCGCACCGCCCGGTCGGTGGCGGCGTCGAACGTGGACGCTGCGTCCTCCTGCGGCGAGGCGTCGCCCTCGCCCAGCAGTCCGATCATGCTCAGCAACGTGCGGATCTCCGCGACCGCCGTACCGACGTCACCGATCCGGAACAGCCGCTGGTGCCGACCGGTCGGGGGTCCGGGGGTCTCCGGGGACGGGCTCATCGCACCCCTCTTCGTTGGCTTCCGAGACAGGAAGAGAGGGCCGGCCCTTGGGAGGACAGCCGGCCCTCTCTCCTCCAGTCGTGATCCCTCAGCCAGGGACCGCGACTCAGGCGATGAACTCGCTCAGGTCGTTGAGCAGCGCGGCCTTCGGCTTGGCGCCCACGATCTGCTTGACGAGCTCGCCGTTCTTGTAGACGTTCAGCGTCGGGATGCCCGTGACACGGTAGGTCGAGGGGGTGACAGGGTTCTCGTCGACGTTCAGCTTGCGGAACATCAGCTTGTCACCGTGCTCGGCGTTGATCTCCTCGAGGATCGGGGAGACCTGGCGGCACGGACCGCACCACTCGGCCCAGAAGTCCACCAGCACAGGCTTGTCGGCCTTGAGGACCTCGGTCTCGAAGTCGGCGTCGGTTACAGCGGGAATGTCACCCACAGGGGGCTCCTTTGCTCAACGATGGGTTTCAGTGTGCAGTAAACAACGGGGCACCGACAAACATGCCCCGAGGGCTCACAGGCCCGCGGACTGGACCTGCTCGGTGAGCATCTCCGCGGCGACCTGCGGCGAGTCGGTCTTGGCGGCGTGCTCGAGGTCGGCGAGGTAGCGCTCGGCGTCGAGGGCCGCGGCGCAGCCGGTGCCGGCGGCGGTGATCGCCTGCCGGTAGTTGTGGTCGACCAGGTCGCCGCAGGCGAAGACGCCGGGAAGGTTGGTCTTCGTCGAGGGGTGGTCCACGAGGACGTAGCCCTCCTCGTCGAGCCGGACCTGGTCCTTGAGCAGCTCCGAGCGGGGGTCGTGACCGATCGCGATGAACAGGCCGGTCACGTCGAGCTCGCGCTCCTCGCCGGTCACGGTGTCGACCAGCGTCACGCCGGTGAGCTTGTCGTCACCGTGGATGGTCTTGACCGCGGAGTTCCAGGCGAACTCGAGCTTGGGGTCGGCGAACGCACGGTCCTGCATGATCTTGGAGGCGCGCAGCTCGTCACGGCGGTGGATCAGGGTCACCTTGGAGGCGAACCGGGTCAGGAAGGTGGCCTCCTCGATCGCGGAGTCACCACCACCGACGACGGCGATGTGCTGGTCGCGGAAGAAGAACCCGTCGCAGGTGGCGCACCAGGAGACACCGTGTCCCGACAGCCGCTCCTCGTTCTCCAGTCCGAGCTTGCGGTAGCCGGACCCGGTGGCCAGGATCACCGCGTGCGCACGGTGCTGGTTGCCTGCACCGTCGGTGACGACCTTGATCGGGCCGGTCAGGTCCACAGCGGTCGCGTCGTCGGTGACCAGCTCGGCGCCGAAGCGCTCGGCCTGCGCGCGCATGTTGTCCATGAGCTCAGGGCCCATGATGCCCTCGCGGAAGCCGGGGAAGTTCTCCACCTCGGTGGTGTTCATCAGGGCACCACCGGCCGTCACGGAACCCTCGAACACCAACGGCGTGAGGTTGGCGCGGGCTGCGTAGACAGCTGCGGTGTACCCGGCCGGGCCGGATCCGACGATGATGACGTTGCGTACGTCCTGGTCCGCCATGTGACTCGTGCTCCTGTGTGGTGAGGGTTTCGTGTCGTTCCGCCGGACTCAACCGATCCTAGGCCGCAGACATTCCCGACACCCCCGGGGGTACCGGCGGTGATGGTCACCGGGCCGCCAGAACCTCCGTGGACAGTGCGGGGCTCTCGGCATCCTCGCAGGTGAAGATCTCCGCGGTACGGCGGCCACCGACCGGCGCCCTCAGCACCAGGACCCCCGGCTCGCCGTCGAGGCGCACCGGCAGCCACTCGTCGCCCGGCCCTGCGGCCGGCTGCACGCACATCCGGGCCCAGGCCTCGGGGGCGTCGCCGACCGGGACGGCGAGCGCGAAGTCCTCGATCCGCTGGACGTCGAGCGTCGCCGAGCTGGTGCTCAGCCGGGGGGCGGTGGCCAGGGAGGGGTACGGATCGGCCTGCACGCGCTCCTCGGCGGTGCCGGTCGCGGGATCGCCCTCCCGGCGGCCGGGGGCGGCCTCGCTCGAGAGGGTCTCCGGCTGCGGACCGGACTCGGGCGCCTCCTTCTCGGACAGCACGCCCGCCTCGGGCACGACCCGGTCCTCGGCGGCGCCTCCCGCGGCCGACTCCGTGGAGGCGGCGTCCCCGGCACCGGCTCCGGTGAGGTCGTCCAGGTTGCCGATGCCCAGGCCGAGCACCGAGACCGCCGCGGCGGCGACCAGCAGGCGCGGCCACGACCGGGCGCGTCGGGAGCCGAGCTCGGTGGCACCCACCACGGCACCGTCGGCGTGTGGCCTCTCGCGCTCGGCCACCAGTCCGGCGAGGGCATCGTCGAGCCGCGCCGCGACGTCGGGCGGCGTCGGCGCCGTGCCCGCAGACTCGGCGAGCAGGGCACGCACCTGCCGCTCGGTCTCCGGGGAGACGCCGGTCTCCTCCGGAGTGCCGTCACGTCCGGTCATCGCTGCTCACCTCCTCCCCGAGCTCTGTTGCTTGGACGTGCCGGCTGCTCCTGTGGTTCCCCGGCGGGACCGGTCGTGGCCGGGGGCATGCTCGACGCCTCCCCGGCCGTCTCGCCCAGCAGCCCGGCCAGCAGGGGCGCCAGCCGGCGCCGGCCTCGCGAGCAGCGGCTCTTCACCGTGCCCGGCGCGCAGTCCAGGATCAGAGCGGCCTCCTCGACGGGGTAGCCCTGCATGTCGACCAGGACCAGCGCGACCCGCATGTCTACCGGCAGGGCGGCCAGGGCGGCGGCCACCGCCTGTCGCCGCTCACCGGCGAGCACCACGTCGGCGGGATCACCGACCTCCCCGGTGCCCGGGTTCGCGGTGCTCGTCGAGACAGCACCGCGGCCGGCGTACTCCTCCAGGTCGTCGGGCAGCGGTCCGGCCGCCCGTACCTTCTCCCGGCGGATCCGGTCGAGACAGGAGTTGACGACGATGCGGTGCAGCCAGGTGGTGACCGCGGCGTCCCCGCGGTAGGACTCGGCACGGCGGAACGCGGAGACCATCGCGTCCTGGAGCGCGTCCGCGGCCGACTCCGGGTCTCCTGTCGTCCGCAGCGCCACCGCCCACAGCCGGTCGCGGTGGCGCCGGAAGAGGGTCCCGAACGCGTCGGGGTCACCGGCCACGTGGGCGCTGAGCAGGCTGCGGTCGTCGGGGACCGGCGGGTCGTCCGCCGGCGGCTGCGTCACGGTCAGGGCCTCACGACGATCTCGGCGATCTTGCCCCGGAAGTTGCCGCCCTCGGGCGGCAGGGAGGTCAGCCAGACCACGAGGTACCGCGTGGTGACCGGATCCCGCAGCTCCAGGTCCGTGCGACCGTCGGCGCCGCCGTCCGAGGCGACCCGTTCGAGGCCGGCGACGTCGGTCGGGGCGCCGGTGCCCTGCGGCGCGGCGTACACCTGCAGTCCGGTGGGTCCGCCCTGCGTGGTGACCTGCACCGAGCCGACCTCCTGCTCGTCGCCGAGGTCGACCACGAGCCCGACGCCCTCCTTGAGGTTGCCGAACTGGGGGTTGCGGTAGTACTCCATGGTCTGCCACGCGGTGCCGGGGTCGCCGTCGATCGCGAGCGCAGCGAGCTCGGGGTTCTCCTCGCCGTTGCCGTCCGGGAGCGGGTCGAGGTCGCTGACGGCGGCGATCCGCAGCGGGCCGGCCGGTGCCTGGGAGGGCGACTCCTCCGGGCCGGGGGCGGTGTCCGTGCCTCCGGAGTCCCGGCCGAGGTTGAAGGCGAAGATGATCGCCACCACCAGCAGCAGGATCACGGCCACGGCCGCGGCCAGCTTGAGCCAGTCGCGGCTGCTGTCGCGCGAGGCCCAGTCGGTCTCGTCGCGCCCCTCGGTGTCGGGACCCCAGACCGGCGGCAGCGACCCGGTGCCGTGGTGGGAGTGGCCGACCGCTCGTGCGCCTGCGCCGGTGGCAGCAGGCGCCTGGCTCTCGGTCGCGGCCCGCGGTGGGCCGGGCGCGAACAGCGGCCTCTCCTCGGGCTCGGGCAGTGGAGGCGGCGGCGGTGGCGCCACTCGGCGGGTCGGCTCGTCGTCGTCGAAGAACGGGCCGGCGGCCTGGGTGGCGTCGAGCTCCTCGGCGCCGGCGAGGGGAACCGCCTGGGTCGCCTCCGGGTCGGCGGAGGGGGCCGCGTGCCTGCCCGCGCCGGCTGCTCCGGATCGGCGACCGGGCGCTGTCCCGGGGCGGGTGTCGGGAGAGGTCTCCTCGGGTGAGGGGTGTGGGGACGCCTCCGGCGTCGGCCGGGCACGGAGGCCGGCAGCGGCGTCGCGCGGGAGGGCGACGGTCGGCTCGTGGCCGGCCATCGGGACCACCGCGTCACCGATGAAGTCGCTGAGCGCCGCGCTGATCTCCTGCGCCGTCTCGAGCGAGCCGGGTCCCTGCCCGGGGTTGAGCACCTGGTCGCAGATCGCGTCCAGCGCCCGCGGCACCCCGGCCCGCACCTGTCGCGGTCGCAGGATCCGCTCGTGGTCCGTCGGCGCGGGTGGCAGGTTGCAGGTCTGCTCTCCGGGCCACTTGCCGACCAGGGTGGCGTACAGCAGGGCGGCGAGGTTGTGCACGTCAGACTCGTGGTCGCTGAGCACCCGGCCGCCGGGACCGGCCTGCCGCCGGCCGTGGAGCACGGCGTCGACCACGAACCCGATCAGCTTCACCGAGCCGGCCTCGGTGACCATCACGTTCTCCGGCACCAGCCGGCCGTGCGCGATGCCGTGCTGGTGGGCGACGGTGATCGCGTCGGCGACCTCCTTGACCAGCCAGGCGGCACGCCGTGGGGTGAGCGGCTCCTCGGCGAGGATCTTGTCCAGCGACATGCCCGAGCCCCACTCGTGCACGACGTAGACGACCCCGTCCTCCTGGGCGGCGTCGAGCACGCGGAGGAAATGACCCTCGGTGACCGTCGCGGAGGTGCGCGCGGCCACGAGCAGGGCGTCGGCGCGCGGGTCCGCGGTGTCGATCACGTTCACCGCGACGCTGCGGGCCAGGATCTGGTCGACGGCACGCCAGAACCGAGCGCCGTCGGTGTCCTGGACCAGGTCCTCGAGACGGAACCGCCCTGCGAGGACGGTCCCACGCCCGATGGGCTTGTCGGTCACGTCCCTCCTCGCTGCGTGCGCCTGCGGTGCCTGGGCTGTGCCCTTCCTAGGCAACCTACATGCTAGGCCGCGCGACCCCGCCCGAGCCGGGACGTGACCAGTCCGAGGACACCGGTGACCTCCTGGATCCGCAGCGCTCTGGCCAGCAGCACGAAGACGAGCACGTCCACGCCGGTCAGCAGCCCGAGCATCGTCAGCGACCGGGTCTTGCTGTCGTCGACCGGCCACACGGACGCGAGCCCTTCGCGCAGCGCCCAGGCGAGCGCCGAGGCGACCGCGGCAGCGAGCAGCAGCCTGCTCAGGAAACGCACCAGCGTGGGCGTCTCCAGGCCGCCGAGCAGGTACCGGAGCAGGCCGTAGGAGACTGCGGCGCCGACCGCGTAGGCACCGGTGTAGGCGAGCACGAGCCCGGAGGCGACGTCGGCCTGGGCGGCGGTGCGGGTGAGTACGACGGCCAGCACGATGTTGGTCGCGGCGATCACGCACTGCACCCAGAACACCGTCCGCGTGCGCTCCAGGGAGTAGTACCCGCGCAGCATCAGGAAGTGGACGGTGAAGAAGACCAGCCCGATGCCGAACAGCGCCAGCGGGCGGGCGTAGTCGACGTACGCCTCCGACGCGGCGAGCCAGCCGTACACCACGTTCGCGACGTCACGCGCGATCAGCGGCAGCAGCAGCGCGAACGGGATGATCAGGGCGAGCGTCGTGCGCAGCGTGGAGGCCAGGCCGCGGGCCACCCCGGCGAGGTCGTCGTCGGCGGCGTGCGCGGACAGCCGGGGCAGGATCGCGGTCGCCAGGGACACCGTGACCACGGCGTGCGGCACCATGATCAGCAGGAACGACTGGGAGTAGATCGTGTAGCCGGTGTTGCCCTCGGCGCTGCCGCTCGACGCGATCCGGACCACGACGGTGTAGGCGATCTGGTTGACGATCACGAACAGCACCGTCCAGGTGCCCAGCCGCAGGGTGTGGCCCATGCCGGTGCCGCGGAAGTCGAACCGGGGGCGGAAGGTGAAGCCGGCCTTCTTCAGGTAGGGCAGCAGCACCAGCAGCTGCACGGCGATGCCGATCGTGGAGCCGATGCCGAGCAGCAGCTCCTGCTCCGTGGTGTAGCCGCCGTACAGGTCCTCGGCGGGGCCGAAGACCAGCAGGTAGACCACGAGCACCAGCACCGAGATCACGTTGTTGGCGATCGGCGCCCACATCATCGGCCCGAACCGGCCGCGGGCGTTCAGGATCTGCCCGACGAGGACGAACATCCCGTAGAAGAACACCTGCGGCAGGCAGTACCGGGCGAAGTCGATCACCGACTGCCGCTGCTCGGCCCGGTCGGGCTGGTCCCAGGCGTCGGAGAGGAAGATCTGCATCAGCCACGGGGCCGTGGCGACGAGGAGCACGGTCACCCCGAGCAGGAACAGCCCGGCGAGGGTGACGATCCGGTTGGTGTAGGCCTCGCCGCCGTCCGTGTCGTTCTTCATCGCGCGCACGAGCTGCGGCACCAGGACGGTGTTGAACACCCCTCCCGCGAGCAGGATGTAGAGCATGTTCGGCACCGTGTTGGCGATGTTGAACACGTCGGCGTGGAGGTAGGCGCCAAGCGCGGCGGCGAGCAGGGCGCTCCGCACGAAGCCGCTGCCCCGGGAGACGACGGTGCCGGCGGCCATCACCGCGCTGGAGGACAGGATGCTGCGCCGCTCCTGGTCCCCGCCGGAGTTCTGGCTCATGCGGTGCCGCTCCCGGGTTCGGTCTCCGGGACGCGTCGGCTGTCGCGCACCCGCCGCCAGATGCGTACGACGATCGCGGCGACGAAGACGATCCCGCCGACTCCCATGACCAGCCAGATCACGAGCCCGACCTGGCTGCTGCGGACCTTCACCGTGGTGGAGTGGCCCAGCTCCCGGCCGTCGCGGGTGGTGGGCAGCAGCCGCACCGAGTGCACCCCGGTGTCGGTGGCGGTCACGGCCAGCCGCACGGAGGCCCGCTGGCCGGCGCCGAGCGAGACCAGGTCGGGCGCCCGGATGACGAGGTCCTCGGAACCGGTCTGCGCCTTGATCCCGACGGTGACCGGCTCGGCGAGCCCGTTGACCACCGTGACCGAGAAGTTGCCGGTCTCGCTGGACATGGTCACCAGCGGGGAGCCCTCGATGGTCACCTGCTGCAGCCGTCCACGGACCTCGCCGGCGATCCGGCGGGTGCGGAGGACGGCGCGACGTGGCTGCCGGCGGGCATGGACCGAGGAGGCGGCCATCGCCGCCCGGCCGACCTGCTCGGAGATCGAGTCCTCGCCGGTGAGCAGGTCACCGAGCAGGGAGCCCGCGGTGGTCAGGTCCTGGGTGGCCAGCACGTTGGCGTCGGGGATCTCCGCCCGCCGGCTCGCCCGGGAGTAGAACAGCGGGCCGTCGTAGGGCTCGGGGGTGCTGCTCGCCCGGGCGAACGGGACGTCGACGAGGCTGAGCCACGGCGCCTCCAGGCCGCCGAAGAAGTCCGCCACGGGCCAGTCCACCCCGGGGTCCCACAGCTCGGGGAGGGTCACGACGAGCGGCTGCCCGGCCGGGCCGCTCAGTGCGTGCACCGCGGCCTCGGCGAGGATCCGCTGGCGCAGCGCGAGCGCGGCGAAGGGAGCGGTCGGGGCGGGCCCGCCCACCCGTGCCACCTCGCTGGTGAGCACGGCCTCGGTGTCGCTCTCGACCTTCACCACGCCGGCGTCCGTGCGGGGGGCGGCGCGCTGGGACAGCAGCAGGTCGGTGTCGGCGTCGAGATGCTCGAGCGCGGCGTTGGGCAGCAGTCCGTCGAGCGGCGCCACGACGGGCTCGGACTCGATGCCCAGTTCGGCCATCGTGCGCTCGCCGAGCTCGGTGGCGGCCGCGAACGTCTCGTCGAAGCCGCTGCGCAGCAGGCTCGCCGCGTCGACGTCTGCGTAGGGAACGTGGAGCACGGTGTGCTCGGTGGCCAGCTCGGTGAAGTCCTCCAGCCAGGTCGCGGCAGCGGCGGCCTCGGGGCTGATCCGGGTCAGCTCCTCCTCCGGGTCGTCGGGGCCGTCGGGCGTGGCGCCCTCGCTCTGGCCCGGGCTCTCGGTCACCACGCCGCCCGGGGTCTCGCCGTCCGGCCCGGCAGCGCTGGTGGTGAGGTCGAAGTCGGGGTTGCCCTCGCCGAGCGACCGTGCGGCCTCCAGCACGGCGGGGTCGACCAGCCAGGTGACGGGCACGTCGGAGCCGGTGCGGGCCAGGTCGAGCAGCCGGCGGAGCCGGCCGTCGTCGGCGAACCGGTCGGTCCAGAGGTCGACGTTGTCGAGTCGGCCCTCGGTCGTACGGCGGACCGGCGCTCGTAGCGGCAGGACCAGCGAGAGGGTCGCCCGGGGGCCCCGGGGCGCCATCGACGTGATGAACGTGCGGGCCCGGCCGTCGGCCCCCTCGAGCCGCCCCTCGGCGGTGGTCCCGAGGACGTGGACGCCGATCCAGTACACCCCGGGGGCCTCGAGCCCCAGGTCCGCGCGGGGGAGCGAGATCCGGTAGTCGGTGGTCTCGCCGGGTTCGAGGTCGTCCACCTCGTCGTACTGCCCGGGGCCGGTCAGCCGGCCGCCGACGTCGGCGGTCTCCCCGGTCGCGGTCGCCTCCTCGAGCTCGGCCGAGGTGGTCATCGGCGTCGTGGAGGCGAACAGGTAGACGTCGAGGTCGGTCCAGGTCTCCTCGGAGTCGTTGGTGATCCGCCCGGTCAGCGTGATCCGGCCCCGCCGGGGCACCGCCGCGGGGGTCATCGTGTCGATGGTCACGCTCAGCGGTGGACGGTCGCCGCCCTCCCCGTCCTCGGCGGCCCCGGGCCGGCCGGCCGGATGGGCGACCGCCGGTGTCGCGGGCACCGCCAGTGCGGTGACCACGAGCGCGGCCGCAGCGACCGCGTGCAGACCGCGCCGCAGGACCGCCGGCACACGCCTGGGCGGACGTGCATCGGCGGGTGGCATCACGCGGTCGATGCTAACGGGCGTGGATCGGCGCCTGGCACGGGTGCAACTAGAGTGGTCTCCCGTGTCCGAACAGCCGAAGGCGCCCCCGACAAGCCCTGCCGGGGCCGCAGCCCGAGCGTCCGAGCGACCTCCCGTCCGCATGAGCGAGGTCCAGGAGACCGCGGTGCGCGAGATGATCCGGATCGCGCCCGTGATCGACGAACTGGGCGCCCGGTTCGCGGCCGCAGGTGAGCAGATCGCGCTGGTCGGTGGACCGGTCCGCGACGCGCTGCTGGGACGGCTGCACAACGACCTCGACTTCGCGACCTCGGCCCGGCCTGAGGTGACCGAGCGGCTGGTCAAGGGCTGGGCGGACGCGACCTGGGACATGGGCCGCGCCTTCGGCACGATCGGCTGCCGGCACGGCGACTGGCAGGTCGAGATCACCACCTACCGGTCGGAGAAGTACGACCCCGACTCCCGCAAGCCCGAGGTCGACTTCGGCGACTCCTTGGAGGGGGACCTCGGCAGGCGGGACTTCACGGTCAACGCGATGGCGGTCTCCCTGCCCGGGCGAGAGTTCCAGGACCCGTACGGCGGCCTGGTCGACCTGGCCCACCAGGTGCTCCGCACCCCGGGTCGCCCGGAGGACTCGTTCTCCGACGACCCGCTGCGGATGATGCGCGCCGCGCGGTTCGCCGCCCAGCTCGGGTTCACCGTCGCCCCCGAGGTCGTCGAGGCGATGACGGCGATGGCCGGCCGGATCGAGATCGTCTCCGCCGAGCGGGTGCGCGACGAGCTGGTGAAGCTGGTGTGTGCGCCGTACCCCCGCCTCGGGCTCACGCTGATGGTCGAGACCGGGCTGGCCGACCACGTCCTGCCCGAGCTGCCCGCGCTCGCGCTGGAGCGCGACGAGCACCACCGGCACAAGGACGTCTACGAGCACACGCTGACCGTCCTCGAGCAGACCATCGACCTCGAGCACCGGCTGAGCTCGGAGGACCCGCCCGCTCCGGACTTCGTCGCGCGCTTCGCCGCGCTGATGCACGACGTCGGCAAGCCGCGCACCCGCCGGTTCCTCGGCGACGGCACCGTGACCTTCCACCACCACGACGTGGTGGGCGCCAAGATCACCCGGAAGCGGATGCGTGCCCTGCGGTTCTCCAACGACGAGATCGCCGCGGTGAGCAAGCTCGTCGAGCTGCACCTGAGGTTTCACGGCTACGGCTCCGGCGAGTGGACCGACTCGGCCGTCCGGCGCTACGTGCGTGACGCGGGGGACGAGCTCGAACGGCTGCACATCCTGACCAGGGCCGACTCCACCACCCGCAACAAGCGCAAGGCCGAGCGGCTGCGCCGCGCCTACGACCACCTCGAGGAGCGGATCAGCCGCCTCGCCGAGGAGGAGGAGCTCGCCTCGCTGCGGCCCGACCTCGACGGCAACCAGATCATGACGATCCTGGGTATCGGTCCCGGCCGGGAGGTCGGCGAGGCCTACAAGTACCTCTTGGAGCTGCGCCTGGACCGGGGCCCGATGAGCGAGGAGGAGGCCACCGCCGCGCTGCGCGAGTGGTGGGCCGCCCGCGGCTGACGAGCCGCTCCGCTCACGTGGGTCAGCGCCGCACCTCGCGGGCGTGCCGCCCCGACTGGCGTGCGTAGACCAGCGCCGTGCCGACGTAGCCCAGCGCGATCACCACCAGCACGGCGTGCGAGCGACCGGTGGTGGGGAGTACGACGGCCGCCACCGCAGCCGCCGCGACGAAGGCGACGTTGAAGATCACGTCGTAGAGGGAGAAGATCCGGCCGCGGAACGCGTCGTCGACACCGGCCTGCACGAGCGTGTCGACACAGATCTTGATGCCCTGCGAGGCGACCCCGAGGAAGAACGCCGACACGAGCAGCGCGCTCTCGGTGAAGAACGCGCCCGGCACCATCTGCGTGAACGCCGCCGCCAGCAGCAGCGTGATGATCCACGCCCGCAGCGTGATGCGCTCGGTCACGAACGGGGTGATGAACGCGGCGCTGATGAACCCCGCCCCGCTGACCAGCACCGCGACGGCGAGCCCGTTGAAGGCGGCGTCGACCTGGTCCGGGGCGTTGAAGTAGTTGCGGTGCAGCAGGATCAGCATCACCGTCGAGATGCCGAAGAAGAACCGGTGCGCGCCGATCGTGGCCAGCCCGTGTGCGGCCGTCCGCCGGTGACCGAGGTGCGCGA
>JBMOMG010000126.1:0-19521 GCA_049323155.1 Actinomycetota bacterium
CCAAGCCCTGCAGATCTCATGGTGGACGTCGTCCGCGTCAAGCGAGCAGGGCAGTGACCTGGTGGCACCCGGGGTGCATCACCGCCCCATCCAGAAGCGATGACCTCAGGAAGGTAGACCAGTGAGCACCCAGGGCAGCGAGAACGGCGCCGTGCACGGCGCGACCAGCGAGGTCGGACGCCTGCGCACCGTGATGCTGCACCGTCCCGGTCCGGAGCTGAAGCGGCTGACCCCCCGCAACAACGACAAGCTGCTCTTCGACGGGATCCCGTGGGTCAGCCGCGCGCAGGACGAGCACGACGCGTTCGCCCAGGCGCTGCGCGACCGCGGCGTCGAGGTGCTGTACCTGACCGACCTGCTCGTCGAGACCCTGCAGGCGCCCGAGGCCCGTGAGCACGCGATCGTCGGCGCGATGTCGAGCCTGCACCTCGGTGACACGCTGCGCAGCTACCTCACCGACGCCCTGCACGACCAGACCCCGGAGGAGCTGGCCACGTTCCTCACCGCGGGGGTGCGCAACGACGAGGTGCGCGGCGGCTTCGGGCTGGTCACCAGCCTGCTGGCCAGCGACGACTTCCTGATCGACCCGCTGCCGAACCTGCTGTTCACCCGCGACTCCAGCTTCTGGATCCAGGACCGGGTCGCGATCACCTCCCTGGCGATGCCGGCCCGCGAGCGGGAGACCCAGCTGACCGAGCTGATCTACCGCGACCACCCGCGGTTCCGCGGCACCCCGAAGATCCACGGCTGGCAGGCCGAGCACGTCGAGGGCGGCGACGTGCTGCTCCTCGCCGCCGGGGTCGTGGCCATCGGTGTCGGCGAGCGGACCACCCCCGCCGGTGCCGAGCGGATGGCCCGGCAGCTGTTCGCCGCCGGCCTCGCGCACACCGTGCTCGCGGTGCCGATCGCGCAGGAGCGGGCCACGATGCACCTCGACACGGTCTGCACGATGGTCGACGTCGACAAGATCGTGATGTACCCCAACGTCGCCGACCAGCTCCAGGCGTACGCCGTCACCGTCCGTGACCGCAACGGCGAGTCCGACCGCGACCTGGTGCTCGAGGTCGGCGAGCCGGAGCCGTTCCTCGTGGCGGCCGCCAAGGCGATGAGCATCGACACGCTGCACCAGATCGACACCGGCCTGGACCCGGTCACCGCCGAGCGCGAGCAGTGGGACGACGGCAACAACACCCTGGCGATCGCGCCCCGCGTGGCCGTCGCCTACGAGCGCAACATCGAGACCAACGAGCGCCTCGAGGAGGCCGGGATCGAGGTCGTCGCGATCGCCGGTTCCGAGCTCGGCTCGGGCCGCGGCGGCCCGCGGTGCATGTCCTGCCCGATCTCCCGCGACCCGCTCTGAGCGCCGGCGGCCGCGTCAAGCTTCCGAGCCGCCGGGGCGCCGGCGCGTCGCACCGCTGCCGGGCTGCGTCGTCGCGTCAGCTCAACAGGCAGGTTTGTCCGCCCGCACCGTTGCTGCGGCGTCGGTCACCGATCACGAGGGCGGACCTGCCTGTCGAAATGACCGGCCGGTCGGCCGGCTCGTACGGCGAGCGCCCGGTGTGCGGCCGGGGTGGACGTCGTACCGACCCCTGAAGACGTGAAAACCCGGCCGTTGCTGACGGGGGATACAACAACGACCGGGCACTGGTAAATCTACGGGACCGCCGACCCGCGGACAACTCTGCAGGGCGAATATGTGTCAGGTCACAGCGATCCGGTCCGATACTGTCTAGTCAGGGTCAGCGGATGGTCAGCTGGCGGTTGGCCAGACCCGACCGCGCGGCCCGCTCCTCGGCGGTCAACGGGGTCTCGTCGGCCAGCGCGGCAGCGAGGTCCTCGGCGAACCGGGCGGCCGGCTTCTCCAGCACCTCGGCCCCTGTCCCGACCGGCAGGTCCCACACCGGGACCAGCACGCCGTGCACCCGGAACATGCCCACGAGGCGGGACTCGTCGGCGACCTTGTCCTTGCCCGCGACGTGCAGCCGGGCCAGCGCGCTGAGCAGCTGCTCCTCGTCGTGCGGCATCACCCAGCGCAGGTGCTCCTTGGTGCCGACGTTCGTCCAGTACGCCGCGTCGACCGAGCTGAGCCGGGTGGTCGGGTTGGCCGCGGCGTTGGCGCTCTCGAGGGAGGCGGCCAGCGCACCGGTCTCGTCGTCCATGTCGGCGATCCAGAACTCGAACCCGTCGTGCACGGTGATGTCGAGCGGCTCGTCGGCGATCAGGTCCTGCAGGCGGCGCCCCTCCCCCGGCGGGTCGGTGAGCCCCACCATCGCGCCCGGCTCGGCCTCCAGCGCACGCTCGAGGACCGCGGCGAGATCCCGGCTGGGGTCACCGAACTGGTGCTGCACCTGCAGCGCGAGCCAGACCGTGCCGTCCTCGCGGACCAGCGCCGGGGCCGCCATCGGCAGCAGCGTGCACAGCAGCACGTCCCGGTCGGTGGCCACGCCGTCGGCCAGGCGCAACGGGGCGGTGGCCGCCGGCACGAGCTCGCGCAGCGCGATCAGGTCGCACTCGGCCGCCAGCCCCTCGAACGGGCGGCTGACGAAGGTGGCGGCTACCCCGGACGGGTCCCCGTGGCACGCCTTGTAGCGCTTGCCCGATCCGCAGGGGCAGGGCTGGCGGGGACCGACCTCACCCGGGGTGCTGGCTGTCTCGGTGCGGCTCTTGGTGCGCGACTTCTTTCCCATGCCGCGAAGGCTACTTGAGCGACGGGCCGGGCTTCAGCCGGCGGCGAGCAGCGCGTGGATCGTGGAGCGGGTCCGGGTGTGCTCCGACCACCAGTCCAGTGCCACGGACTCCACGATCGCCATCCCGCGTCCGGACAGCGCCGAAGCGGGCGCCTGCACCGTGTGCGGGCGCGAGGAGCTGCCACCGTCGGTGACCGAGAGCCTCACCCCGCGCCGTTCGGGAGCCCAGGCGATCAGGAGGGTGCCGTCGGAGAGCGGCTGGGCGTGGCGCACGGAGTTGGCGACCAGCTCGGAGATGACCAGCCGGCCGTCCTCGATCGCCTCGCGGGAGTAGCCTGCGCCGCGCATCCAGTCCCGCAGCTCGCGCCGGGCGAGGGCAACGGAGGATGCGGCGAACGGCACGCGAACCGTCTTCGGCGCGTGCTCACGCACGGAGCGTGTCTCCACGCAGCCACCCCAATCTCAAGGCACATCCCTCCGTGGGCGAGTCTGCCCGCTGTGCGGCATCCTCAAACACGGCCCTTCTCGCTGCCGCCGGCGCTGCCCTCCAGCAGGTGCAGCGTCCTGCCGGGGACGTCGGTGATCACCGCCTCGACCCCGACCTCGAGGCACAGCTCGAGGTCCTCGGGGCTGTTCACCGTCCAGACGTGCACCGGCCGGTCCCCGCGGCGGAGCGCCCGGCGCAGCCGGGGGTTCTTCCGGAGCAGCTCGATGCCGGGGCCGGCGATCCAGTCCTCGCCGGTGAGCCGTCGGGTCAGGTCCCAGGCGTACATCCGGTCCACCAGCATCACGACGTCGAGGTCCGGCGCCAGCTTCTTGACCCGGTTGAGCGCGGTGTAGGAGAAGCTCATCACGCGTGCTCGCGAGCGCGGGCCGGTGAGGCCGTACGACGCCAGCAGGTCGACCAGCCTCCGCTCCACCAGCCCGCTGTAGCGGGTCGGGTGCTTGGTCTCGATCGCGAGGTCCACCGGGCGGTCGTAGTCGAGCGCCGCCTCGACCAGCCGGCGCAGGGTGAGCACCTTGCGGGCCTCGACGTCGATCTCCGGCGCCTCGTCGTCGAGGTCGGACCACGGGTTCTTCCACGTGGCGAAGTCGAGCTCGTCGAGCTGCGCGAGGTCCATCGTGGAGACCAGGCCGCGCCCGTTCGCCGTACGGTCCACCCGGCGGTCATGGACGCAGACCAGGTGCCCGTCGGCGGTCAGCCGCACGTCGCACTCGAGTCCTTCCGCCCCCTCGTCGAGAGCGGCGAGGTAGGCACCGAGCGTGTGCTCGGCGTTGACCTGGCTCGACCCACGGTGCGCCACCACCTGCGGACGCCCGCTGTTGTGCATGGGTCAATCCTGACATCCCGCTGCGCGTGCGCGCGGGAACGGCGTGGCGGCTCAGCCGTGCTGGGCGCGCAGGAACTTGCCGAAGTGCGGCACGGTGAACGCGACCGTGCCCCGCTCGGAGGAGTACACGAGGCCCTTCTTGATCAGCCCGTCGCGCGCCGGGGAGAGGCTCTGCGGCTTGCGGCCGAGCGTCTCGGCGACCTGGGCCGTGGTCACCGCCCGGTCGAAGTTGTCGGCGCCGAGCTCGGCCATCGCGCGCATGTAGTCCCGCTCGGCGGGGGTGGCCCGGTCGTAACGGGCCCCGAAGAAGCCGACGGCGAGCTCGCTCTCGGCCTCGGGCGCGGCCTCGGCGACGTCGGTGACCCTGATCGGGGACTCCACCGCGACGTCCCAGGTGACCTTGCCGTAGGCCTGCACGAAGTAGGGGTAACCGTCGGTGAGCCGGTACAGCTCGTCGAGCGCGTCCGGCTCGTAGTCGACGTCCTCGGTGCCGGCCGGGACGAGCAGTGCGCGGTCGGACATCTCGCGCGGCAGCCGGTCGACGACGACGTACCGGAACAACCGCTCTGCGTAGGACTTGCTGGCCGAGAGCAGCACCGGCAGGTGCGGCAGGCCGGCGCCGACGACCACCAGCGGGGCGCCCTGCTGGCTGATCTCGTGCACCGCTCCGCACAGCGCGGCCAGCTCGGCGGCGGAGATGTCCTGCATCTCGTCGATGAAGATGCCGATCCCCACGCCGAGGTCGCCGCCGAGCTCGGCGACGTCGGTGAACAGCTCGATCAGGTCGAGCTCGAGGTCGCCGGAGTCCGCGCGACCTTTCGTGGCGGGCACGTCGGCGCCGATCGACGCGGGCTGCCAGCGGACCCCCTTGCGGTCGTCGAGCTTGGTGCGGAGCGCGAAGGACTTCAGGACGCCGGCGACCGCGTCGACCCGCTCGGGGTCGCGGTGGCGGTGGGCGACCTCGCGTACGGCGGCGTGCACGGCCTGCGCCATCGGCAGCCGCAGCGACTGGTCCGGGCGGGCCTCGAACTTGCCGGTCCCCCACGCCCGCTTCACCGCCAGGCTGCGCAGCGCGTTGAGCAGCACGGTCTTGCCGACCCCACGCAGGCCGGAGAGCACCATCGACCGTTCCGGACGGCCGGCGGCGACCCGTTCGAGGGTGACCTCGAACTGGCGCAGCTCGCGGTCGCGGCCGGCGAGCTCGGGCGGGCGCTGACCCGCGCCGGGTGCGTAGGGGTTGCGTACCGGGTCCACGCGAGGACTGTATCCCTCTATCTAGGACAAACCCTAGATTTCACTAGCGAGTCCTATGGCGGCGTAGATTGACCTCATGACCACAGCGCAGGTGATCTGGGCGGTCAGCGGGCTCACCGCGTTCCTGCTGCTCCCGGTCGGGGCGTTCCGGATGGTCGCCTACCGGTCCGGCGAGGTCGACCACACGCCGCAGCTGCGGCTGGTCGCCCGGCTGGCGCTCGGGATCGGTGGGGTGGCACTGATGGTGTTCGCGGCGACCACGATCTGGTTCCTGGCGACCGGCGAGCGGCCCGTGTAGAACCCCCGGTCGGATCGGCAGGGGCACGCCGGCGACGGAAACGGCCCGGGTGCAGGGCGCGAGCGCGTGCGGGTCAGCCGGCGATGTCGTCGTCGCGGAACAGGTCGTCGAAGCCCGAGTGGCGGACCGCGTCGTACGCCTCGTCCAGGCCGCGTGCCAGCAGCTCGATGAGCGCGGGCACCTCCGCCACGTCGAGCCGGAACGTCCCGCTGCAGGTCGTGCCGCGCCACAGGGAGAGCACCACGACGCCCGCCTCGTGGTGCCAGCTGACCCGGAGCGCGCGGCCGCCGCCACGAGCGTCGAGGAACGCCTCGCCGGTGGCGGGGAGCGGTGCCGGTGCGTGCATGGGGCTCATTGTGCGCCTGTGATCTCGTCGTTGTCAGCCCTTCGTCACGGGCTTTACCGCCCTATGCTGGCGTCGTGCCCGAGCTTCCCGAGGTCGAGGCCCTCGCCCAGGACCTGCGTTCCCGGCTGTCTGGCCGGGCGATCGCCCGTGTCGACATCGCCGCGTTCAGCGCGCTGAAGACCTTCGACCCGCCACTGACCGCGCTCTACGGCGCCCTGGTCGACGACGTGACCCGGCACGGCAAGTTCCTCGACATCGAGGCCTCCGGGCTGCACCTGGTGGTGCACCTGGCCCGCGCCGGGTGGATCCGCTGGCGCGACGAGGTGCCGAAGCTGCCGCCGAAGCCGAGCAACAAGTCGCCGCTCGCGGCCCGGGTGGTCCTGGACGACGACTCCGGGCTCGACCTCACCGAGGCCGGCACCCAGAAGCGCCTGGCGATCTACGTCGTGCACCGGCCCGAGGACGTGCCCGGCATCGCCCGCCTGGGCCCGGACCCGCTGGCCGAGGAGTTCACCCGCGACACGCTGCGGGCGATCCTGACCGACGCCGGCCGGGCCCAGCTCAAGGGCGTGCTGCGCAACCAGTCCGTGATCGCCGGGATCGGCAACGCCTACTCCGACGAGCTGCTGCACGCCGCGCGCATGTCGCCGTTCAAGCCGGCCTCGAGCGTCGACGACGAGGAGCTCGAGATCCTCTACGACGCGATCCGCACCGTGCTCGGGGACGCCGTCGAGCGCTCCCGCGGGCTGGCCGCCTCGGAGCTGAAGGGCGAGAAGAAGTCGCACCACGCGGTGCACGGGCGGACCGGCCAGCCGTGCCCGGTGTGCGGCGACACGGTCCGCGAGGTGTCCTTCGCCGACTCCTCGCTGCAGTACTGCCCCACCTGCCAGACCGGTGGCAAGCCGCTCGCCGACCGGCGGATGTCGCGCCTGCTGAAGTAGCCGCCCGCACGCGGGCCATTCGGACGTGCACTCCGGGTCCGGCTGGGCCGGGTTGCCGCCTGCGCGCCGGCCCGGGCCGGCGCGAGTGCACGTCCAGCCGGCCCCGCGCGCCGGTCCCTCAGCTGAAGGCGGTCGGGAGCGGCAGCTCGAGGGCGTCGGCGAGCAGGTCGAGATAGTCGGTACGGCGGACCTCCACGACGCCGAGCGAGGCCAGGTGCGGCGTCTGCCACTGCACGTCGAGCAGCCGCCGGTCGGCGTACCGGTCGCGGAGCAGGTCGACCAGGCCGACCAGAGCGACCTTCGAGGCGTCGGTGACCCGGTGGAACATCGACTCCCCCGCGAACAGGCCGCCGATCGCGACGCCGTACAGGCCTCCGACCAGCCGGCCGTCCTGCCAGGTCTCCACCGAGTGCGCCCAGCCCAGCTCGTGCAGCGCGGTGTAGGCGTCGATGATCTCCTCGTCGATCCAGCCGCTGTCCCGCGTGGGGTCGGCGCAGGCTCGGACGACCTCCTCGAAGCAGGTGTCGACGCGGATCTCCATCCGGCGCACAGAGGCGCGCAGGGAGCGGGAGACCTTGAGCCCGTCGAGGGGCAGGATCCCGCGCGGGCCCGGCGACCACCACAGCATCGGCATGCTCGGGTCGCCGGGCATCGGGAACAGCCCGTGCCGGTACGCCGCGAGCAGCGTGGCCGGCTCCAGGTCGGCGCCGACCCCGACCACGTCGTCGTCGATGTCGTGCAGCGAGTCGGGGAACTCCCATCCGGTGGGCGGCGGTTCGGTCGGCACGGGTGCCATGGTGCCACCCGGCCGAAGGGCTCCCCGCGGCTTGGAGCCGGGTCGGGTGTGCCCGGTGCCACGTTGGCCTCGCTTGTGCGGGGGTACCGGGGTCGTAGGGTTTCGATGACGTGCCGGTGAGGGCCGGCCGCCGGAGGAGGACACATGGGCATCGGTGGATCGCTGGGGAAGGCGCTGGCGCCGCAGGTGCAGAAGATGGCACCGGAGATGACCGCCGGCTTCGTGCACGAGGCGCTCGCTCGGGCGATCAACGGCGTCGGTCCGCTGCCCGGCGCCGCCCACGCCGCCGACAAACAGCTCGCCGAGCAGGGCGGGGACGTCGACAAGGCGATCCACGAGGTGATCGAGAACCACGTGCGGTACGCCGGGGTCCAGGGGTTCGCCACCAACCTGGGCGGTCTGGTGACCGCAGCGGTGACCATCCCGGCCAACATCGCCGGCCTGGCCATGCTGCAGTGCCGGATGGTCGCCGGGATCGCACACCTGCGCGGCTACGACCTCACAGACCAGCGGGTGCGCAACGCCGTGCTGATGTGCATGCTCGGCGAGGACGCGGTGCGCTCCCTGGTCAAGAAGAAGAAGCTGCCCGCTCCACCGATGGCGGTCGCCACCGCACCCGCCCACGACCCGCACCTGGACAAGGTGATCGCCGCCGAGGTGACCTCCGAGCTGCTCACCAAGGTCGCCGGCAAGCGGGTCGCCACCACCGTCGGTCGCCGGGTCCCCGTCGTGGGCGGCCTGGTCGGCGCCGGGGCGGACGGGTACTCCACGTGGAAGATCGGCCGGTACGCCGACCGGGAGCTGCTCTCGCGACCGCGCCGCTGAGCCGGCTGCCCCTCGCCGCGGCGCCGGGCTACTCCTCGCCGCGCAGGCGTCGCGCGGCCTTGCTCATCCGGACCGTGATCTGGGCGTTCGGGTCCTCGCGCTCGGCCGCCTCCCGGGTCATCACCGCAAGCGCCTCGATCGCGGCCTCGGCGACCTGCGCGGGATCGGGCCGGTCCGGGTCGGCCCAGCGGGCGCCCTTCGGCGGCGGCACCGGGCGGAGGTCCTCGACGTCGCCGACGACGTCGATCCCGGAGCCCTCGATCCAGTCGATCCAGTGGTTGGCGACCTCCTCGGCCCACGGGTAGAGCCGCGGTGGCAACGTCGCCTTGACCAGGTCGTCGCGCTGCGCGAGGTGCCGGTTGACCAGCAGCTCCTTGATCAGGTCCTGGGCGGTGGTGAAGTCGATGCCGATGCCCGCCAGATGGGTGTTGAGCTGGCGCACGACGGCGATCTCCGCGATCCCCATCGACTCGTTGGCTCGGGCCCGGTCCTCGGGCGCCCACGCCGGGTCGATCCCGAAGACCTGGCAGAACCGGCGCCACAGCAGGTCCGGCTCCGCGCCGGCCTGGGGCACGGTGACGACGTGCACCCGCTCCGGCGGCAGGCCGGCGCCCCAGCGCATGAGTACGTCGGGCAGCCCCTGGCTGCGCCAGAACGGCATGTCCTTGCGCCCGTCGAAGCTGCGTCGCACCCGCCGGATGAAGCGCTTGTAGGTCCACCGGCGGCCGAGCTTGATCCCCTCCTGCCACTCGGCCGGGATCTGGCGGGCGATGTCGCGGGCGGAGTAGACGATGTGCACCTCGTCGCTCGAGGCGAGGTCGTCCATCGCCCGCTTCACCTGCTCCGGGGTGGCCGTGCTGAGGATCTCGTGGTCGATGATCACGGTGTCGTCGAGCCGGCGCACCCGGCGCATCAGGGCGTCCCACTGGCCCTGCGACGCGGGGCCGAGCCCTCCCCAGTCCATCTGCACCAGGTCGAGGGCGGGCCGGAAGTGGCTCGACAGCAGCCCGAGCGGGTAGTGGACGCCGTGGTCGGCGAGGCTGTTGCGGTTCTGGCGTAGCCGGTCCTGCAGGAACGTCGTACCGGTCTTGGGCGCCCCGACGTGGAGGTAGACGACCCGGCTCATGAGCCTGATTCTGCCCTACCCGGTTCAGCTCCCGGCGAGCGCGTTGACCACACGAGAAGGGCTGGGCCGGCCGAGCTGGTCGGCCATCCAGGCGCTGATCGCGACGAGCTTGGCCAGGTCCACCCCGGTCTCGATGCCCAGCCCGTCGAGCATCCACACCAGGTCCTCGGTGGCGAGGTTGCCGGTGGCACTCTCGGCGTAGGGGCAGCCGCCGAGGCCTCCGGTCGACGCGTCGAACGTGGTGACCCCCGCGCGCAGCGCTGCCTGGGTGTTGGACAACGCCTGGCCGTAGGTGTCGTGGAAGTGCATCGCGAGCCGGTCGTTGGGCAGCCCGGCGTCGTTGAAGCCGGCGAGCAGGGCGGTCACGTGGCCCGGCGTACCGACCCCGATCGTGTCGCCGAGCGAGAGCTCGGACGCGCCGAGGTCGAACAGCCGCTTGCCCACGGCGACCACCTGGTCGACCGGGACGCCGCCCTCCCACGGGTCGCCGAAGCACATCGAGACGTAGGCGCGGACGTCGATCCCGGCGTCGCGGGCGCGGCGCACGGTCGGCTCGAACATCGCGAACTGCTCGTCGAGGCTGCGGTTGAGGTTGCGCTGGGCGAAGGTCTCGGTGGCGCTGCCGAAGATCGCGATGTGCCGCACGCCCTTCTCGAGCGCCCGGTCCAGGCCGCGCTCGTTGGGCACCAGCACCGGCATCGGCACCGGCTGCGCGGCCGGGTCGCCGAGCAGGTCGAGCAGCTCGCCGGCGTCGGCCAGCTGGGGCACCCACGTGGGGTGCACGAAGCTGGTGACCTCCACGACCGGCAGCCCGGCGTCGACGAGGCGGCGGATGAACTCCGCCTTGACCTCGACGGGTACGACGGTCGGCTCGTTCTGCAAGCCGTCGCGGGGACCGACCTCGTAGATCCGGACCCGACCGGGCAGGCCGGGATCGGGCACGACCTGGGGCTTGCGCATGCTCACTCCTCCTCGACGGCCGCCGGCTCGACGACGAAGAGCGTGGCGCCGAGCGGCACCTGGTCGCCGGCGGCCGCGGCCACCTCGACGACGGTGCCGGCCATCGGGGCCTTGAGCGCGAGCTCCATCTTCATCGCCTCCATCACCCCGAGTGTCTCCCCCTCGGCAACCCGCTGCCCGACGGTGGCGCCGACGTTCAGCACCGTGCCCGGCATCGGGGCGGCGACCGTGCCGTCGGCGGCGGCGTGGTGCGCGCCCGGGCCGAACGCGTCGGGCCGCTCGAAGACGTGGGTGTTGCCGCGGTGCGCGACCTCGACCCGGTGCGGTCCCACGCGCACCGCGCCCTCGTGCACCAGGTCGTCGATCTCCAGCCGGAGCACGCCCGCCTCGGCCGCGATCGGGTGCACCGCCCAGGACCGGTCGCCGGTCCGGATCGCCCCGGCCGGTTCCACGTGGAACACCCGGGTGTCCCCGTCGACGACGAGCTCGACCGGGATCGGTGCGGGCGGACCGGCCAGCCGCCAGCCGTCGGCGACCGCGAACGGGCTCGGGTCATGCTGCGCCGGCCCGCCGTCGGCCGACCTGCCCTGAGCCGGCACCGCCAGCGCCCAGGCGGCGAGCAGCGACGCCTCGGTGACGCCCTCGGGTCGCACCGCGTCGGGATGGGTGTCGAGGTACGCCGTGTCGATCTCGCAGTCGCGGAACGCGTCGGAGGCGGCCAGCCCGCGCAGGAAGCCGAGGTTCGTGGTGAGGCCGAGGATCGCGGTGTCGTCGAGCGCGGTGACCAGCGCCCGGCGGGCCGCCTCCCGGGTCGGCCCGTGCACGATCACCTTGCCGAGCATCGGGTCGTAGGAGGAGCTCACCACCTGTCCGGACTCGAGCGCGGCGTCGACCCGGGCGCGCGAGGACCAGCGGACGTGCTCGGCGACCCCGGCCTGCGGGAGGAAGCCGGCGAACGCGTCCTCGGCATAGACCCGCGCCTCGATCGCGTGGCCGTCGAGCGCCACGTCGTCCTGGGTGAACGGCAGCGGCTCGCCGGCGGCGACCTTCAGCTGGAGCGCGACGAGGTCGAGCGGCCGTCCGCCCACGGTGACCGCGAGCTCGGTGACCGGGTGCTCGACCTGGAGCCGGGTGTTCATCTCCAGGAAGTACACCTCCGGGGGGTTTCCCCCCGGAGACCCCCCGGCATCGACGAGGAACTCCACGGTGCCGGCGTTGACGTAGCCGACCTCCTTGGCCAGCGCGACGGCCGACTCGGTCAGCACCCGGCGGACGTCGTCGGAGATGGTCGGGGCCGGCGCCTCCTCGAGCACCTTCTGGTGCCGGCGCTGGGTGGAGCAGTCACGCTCGAAGAGGTGCACGACGTTGCCGTGGGCGTCGGCGAGCACCTGCACCTCGACGTGGCGCCCGTGCTCGACGTACCTCTCCACCAAGATCGTGTCGTCGCCGAACGCGCTCGCGGCCTCGCGCCGGGCCGCGGCGAGCGCGTCGGCGAAGTCGGCCGGGTCGCGCACGATCCGCATGCCCTTGCCGCCGCCGCCTGCTGCGGCCTTGACCAGCAGCGGGAACCCGACGTCGGGCCCGGTGGTCGAGCCCGATCCGGTGGTCGAGCCCGATCCGGTGGTCGAGCCTGTCGAGACCAGCTCGTCGCCGCGCAGCTCCGCGGACGGTACGACGGGCACCCCGGCCGCGATCGCGACCTCCCGGGCGATGTCCTTGCGGCCCATCCGGTCCATCACCTCGGCGCTCGGGCCGACGAAGGTCAACCCGGCCTCGACCACGGCCCGCGCGAACGGGGCGCGCTCGGAGAGGAAGCCGTAGCCGGGATGCACCGCGTCGGCGCCGGTGCGCCGGGCGGCCTCCAGGATCGCGTCGATGCTGAGGTAGGACTCGGTCGCCGGCGTCGGCCCGATCCGGACCGCCACGTCGGCCGCGCGCACGTGCGGGGCGCCCCGGTCGGCGTCGGAGTACACCGCGACGGTGCGCAGCCCGCGCTCCCGGGCGGCCTTGATGATCCGCACCGCGATCTCGCCGCGGTTGGCCACGAGCAGCGTGGAGATGGGCCTTGCGTTGGTCACAGTGCGGTCCTTCCTGGAAAGCACATCGTCACAACGAGCACCACGAAGTTCATGCTCCTCACATCCGGAAGACGCCGTACGACGGCGCGGGGATCGGGGCGTTGGACGCGGCGGCGAGGCCCATGCCGAGCACCCGGCGGGTGTCGACCGGGTCGATCACGCCGTCGTCCCAGAGCCGGGCGGTGGAGTAGTACGGCGAGCCCTGCTCCTCGTACTGCTCGCGGATCGGCGCCTTGAACGCCTCCTCCTCCTCGGCGGACCACTCGCCGCCCTTGGCCTCGATCCCGTCGCGGCGGACGGTGGCGAGCACCGAGGCGGCCTGCTCTCCGCCCATCACCGAGATCCGGGCGTTGGGCCACATCCACAGGAACCGCGGGTCGTAGGCCCGGCCGCACATGCCGTAGTTGCCGGCGCCGAAGGAGCCGCCGATCATCACGGTGAACTTGGGTACGACGGAGCAGGCGACCGCCGTGACCAGCTTGGCGCCGTCGCGGGCGATGCCGCCGTTCTCGTACTCCCGGCCGACCATGAACCCGGTGATGTTCTGCAGGAACACCAGCGGGATGCCGCGCTGGTTGCACAGCTCGATGAAGTGCGCGCCCTTGAGGCTGGACTCGCTGAACAGGATCCCGTTGTTGGCCACGATCCCGACCGGGTAGCCCCAGATCCGGGCGAAGCCGCACACCAGCGTCTCGCCGTAGAGCGCCTTGAACTCGTGGAACCGCGAGCCGTCGACGATGCGGGTGATCACCTCGCGCACGTCGTAGGGGGTGCGCGAGTCGGTGGGCACGACGTCGTACAGACCCTCGGGGTCGTCGACCGGCTCCTCAGGAGCCTGCTGCGTCAGGTACCCGGGGGCCGAGGCGAACCCGGTGGCCGAGGAGGACCCGGTGGTTGAGGAGAACCCGGTGGTCGAGGAAGAGCGAAGCGACGTCTCGAAACCACCGCGCCGCTCGAACGTCGCCACGATCGACCGCACGATCGCGAGCGCCTCGGCGTCGTCGGCGGCGAGATGGTCCACGACACCGGACTTGCGAGCGTGCACGTCGCCGCCGCCGAGCTCCTCGGCGGTGACGACCTCACCGGTCGCGGCCTTCACCAGCGGCGGCCCGCCGAGGAAGATCGTGCCCTGCTCCTTGACGATCACCGTCTCGTCGGACATCGCGGGGACGTAGGCGCCGCCGGCCGTGCACGAGCCCATCACCGCCGCGACCTGCGGGATGCCCTGGGCCGAGAGGTTGGCCTGGTTGAAGAAGATCCGGCCGAAGTGCTCCTTGTCGGGGAACACCTCGTCCTGCATCGGCAGGAACGCCCCGCCGGAGTCGACGAGGTAGATGCACGGCAGCCGGTTCGCGCGGGCCACCTCCTGGGCACGCAGGTGCTTCTTGACCGTGATCGGGTAGTAGGTGCCGCCCTTGACGGTGGCGTCGTTGGCCACGATCACGCACTCGCGTCCCGACACCCGCCCGATACCGGTGACGATCCCGGCCGAGGGCACCGCGTCGTCGTACATCCCGGTCGCCGCGAGCGGGCTCAGCTCGAGGAACGGGCTGCCCGGGTCGAGCAGCCGATCCACCCGGTCGCGCGCGAGCAGCTTGCCCCGCTCGAGATGCTTGGCTCGGGCCGACTCCGACCCACCCTCGCGGACCGTGGCGAGACGGGCGCGCAGCTCCTCGACGAGCTCGCGCATCCCGGTTGCACCTGCTGCCATCGGCTGGCCACCTCCGTCGTATGACTGCCCCCGATGTTAGCGATCGTTAACCCCGGCGTCCACCGGGCCGCGCGGGACGGGGGGTCAACCCCCGAAGACCACCTCGCCGGCGACGTACGTCGCGACGACGGACGCCTCACCGATCTCCTCGGGCGCGCCGAGGAAGGGGTCCCGGTCGAGGACCACCAGGTCGGCATGGGCACCCACCTGGAGGTGACCGGTGTCGTCGCGGTGGCTGGCGAACGCCGAGCCGCTGGTGTGGGCCGCGAACGCCTCAGCGAGGGTCAGCGCCTGGCCCGGCACCAGGGCGGGCGTCGAGGCGTCCGCCTCCGGGGAGCGTCGGTTCACCAGGGTGTGGATCGCCGCGATCGGGTCCGGCGTGTTCACCGGCCAGTCGCTGCCGCCGGCGAGCGTGGCGCCGGAGCGGGCGATGTCGGCGAACGGGTACTGCCAGCTGCGCCGCTCGTCGTCGAGGTGCGGCTCCAGCAGGGTGACCGCAGGGGTGTCGGCGCTCGCCCACAACCCCTCGAAGTTCGCCACCACGCCGAGGCGGCGGAACCTCGGTCTGTCCTCGGGTCGGACCAGCTGCAGGTGGGCGATCTGGTGCCGCAGGTGGTTCATGCCGTTGGTGCGCCGGGCGTGCTCGATCGCGTCGAGCGCGTCGTGGACGGCGCGGTCGCCGATCGCGTGCACGTGCACCGGGAACCCGGCCGCGTCGGCGGCCTGCACGGCGTCGGCGAACTGCTCGACCGACAAGAAGGCCAGGCCTCGGTCGCCGCAGGAGCAGAACGGGAGGTCGGTGTAGGGCTCGGTGACCGCGGCCGTGCCGGTCTCGGAGATCCCGTCGGCCATCAGCTTGACCGCGCCCGCGTCGAGGCCGTGCCGGGCGAGCTCCTCCCGTCGGGCGACCAGCTCCTCGACCTGCTCGACCCCCCGGTGGCGGTCCCACCACAGGGCGCCGCGGACCCGGCTGACCAGCTCTCCGGAGGCGAGCAGGTCGAGGTAGGCCAGGGTCGGGTCGTCGATGCCGGCGTACCCGCCGAGCAGGGCGTCGTGCCAGCCGGTGATCCCCAGCGAGTGCAGGAAGCGCTGCGCGTGGCGGAGCGCGTCGGTGTGCTCCGCCTGCGTGGTGGCCACGTGGTCGCCGACCAGGGCCATCGCCGCCTCCCGCAGCGTCCCCTCCAAGCCGCCGTCGTCCCCGCGCATCAGCCACCCGTCGGGGAGGTCCGGCGTGTCCGGGCCGACCCCGGCGATCTCCAGCGCCCGGGTGTTCACCCAGGCGTCGTGGTGGTCGCTGCTGGGCAGGAACACCGGGCGGTCGGGTACGACGGAGTCCAGGTCCGCCACCGACGGCGCCTCCTCGGGGAACGCCGCCAGCGACCATCCGCCGCCGCGGATCCACGTCGCGTCGGGGTTGTCCCGGGCGTGCCGGGCGATCGCGTCGAGGTACTCCTCTCGCGAGGAGAGGCCGGAGAGGTCGCAGCGGGTCTGCTCCAGCCCGCCGATCATCGGATGGAGGTGGGCGTCCTGGAAGCCGGGCGCGAGCAGCCCACCGGCGAGGTCGACCTCCTCGGCTCCCGGACCGACCGCCGAGCGCACCTCCGCGGGGTCGCCGATCGCGAGGATGCGGCCCTCGGCCGTCGCCACCGCGACCCCGCGATGGTGGCGCACCCCGTCGAAGACGTTGCCGTCGAGGAACACCCGCCTGCTCATCTGCCCACCTGTCTGTCTGTCAGCCATCCGGACCAACCCGCACCGTGCCCGATTCTCACCCGCCCAAGCCCCGTGCGGGCCGAGAGGTGAACGTGCGCTAACCGACTGGTCTATCGTGGCCGCATGGCAGCTTCTCGCCGCGACCAGATCCTCGCCACCGCTGCCGAGCTCTTCGCCGAGCGTGGCTTCCACGGCGTCTCGGTCGCCGAGCTCGGCTCCGCCTGTGGCGTCTCCGGCCCGGCCCTCTACCGGCACTTCCCGTCGAAGGACGCGATGCTCGCCGAGATGCTCGTCTCGATCAGCGAGGAACTGCTCGAGGTCGGCCGTGAGCGGGTCCGTGAGGCCGAGGGGCCGCGCGAGGCGCTGCACGCGCTGGTGAACTGGCACATCGACTTCGCGCTCACCAACAAGGCACTGATCGTGGTCCAGGACCGGGACTGGGCGTCGCTGCCCGAGGACGCCCGCGAGAAGGTGCGCGAGCTGCAGCGCAGGTACGTCGAGCTGTGGGTCGACCAGCTGCGCGCCGTACACCGCGGACTGCCCGCCGACCGGGCCCGGGCGATGGCCCACGCGGCGTTCGGGCTGCTGAACTCCACCCCGCACAGCGCCCTGCTGTCGGAGGAGGAGATGCGCGGCATGCTGGAGGAGATGGCGCTGCGCGCGGTCGCCCTCGAGCGTCCCGCCTGAGGCGTCGCGAGCCCCCGGCTCAGCCGGCGTTCTTCAGCGCGTCCTCGAGCGCGGCGAGCACCAGCAGCGCGGCGTCGGGACGGGCGTTGTGCCCCATCAGCCCGATCCGCCACACGGTCGAGGCGAACGCACCGGCCCCGGCGCCGATCTCCAGGTTGTGCCGCTCGAGGAGATACCGACGTACGGCGGCCGAGTCGACGCCCTCCGGCACGCGCACGGTGGTCAGCTCGGGGAGCCGATGACCCTCGGCGGCGAACAGCTCCAGGCCCATCTCCTGCAGCCCGGTCTGCAGCAGCCGGCCGGCCTCCTCGTGCCGCGCCCACACGTTCTCCAGGCCCTCGCCGACGATCCGGCGCAGGCCGGCGTGCAGGCTGGCCACCATCGCCACCGGCGCGGTGTGGTGGTAGGTGCGGCCGCCGGCCCCGTGCTGCTGGCCCGCGCCGACGTAGCCGCCGAGCAGGCCCAGGTCGAGGTACCACGACTGCGGCTTCTCCACCCGCCGCTCGAAGGCGCGGTCGTTGATCGTGAACGGCGCGAGGCCGGGTGCCACGCCGAGGCACTTCTGGGTGCCGGCGTAGCCGACGTCGACGCCCCAGTCGTCGGCGCGCAGCTCGATCCCGCCGATCGAGGTGACCGCGTCGACGACCAGCAGCGCGTCGCCCTTGATCTCGCCGAGTGCCGCGATGTCGGAGCGGACGCCGGTGGAGGTCTCGGCGTGCACCGCGGCGATGACCGCCGGGTTCGGGTGGGCGTCCGCGACACGCTGCGGGTCGACCGGCGTACCCCACTCGTGCTCGACCGCGACCACCTCCGCGCCGCACCGCGCGGCGACGTCGCACATCCGCTGGCCGAACAGGCCGTTGACCGCGACGACCACCACGTCACCGGGGTGCACGGTGTTGACGAAGGCGGCCTCCATCCCGGCCGAGCCGGTCGCGCTCAGCGGCAGGGTCCGGGAGTTGCGGGTGCCCCAGACCGTCCGCAGGTCCTCGCACGTGTCGTCCATCAGCGCGAGGAACTCGGGGTCGAGGTGACCGAGCAGCGGCAGGGCCAGGGCTGCGGTCGCCTCGGGATACGGGTTGGAGGGGCCCGGTCCGAACAGGCGGCGCTCGACGACGGCGGAGGCGAAGGTTCCGGTGGCGGGGGTGCTCATGCTCACCGAACCTACAGAACCGCACCCGGATTGAGGATCCCCTGCGGGTCCAGGGCGTCCTTGATCCGCCGGTTCAGCTCCATCACGTCGGGACCCAGCTGGTCCGGAAGCGCAGCCTTCTTCGCCCGGCCCACCCCGTGCTCGCCGGTGATCGTGCCGCCGAGCGCGATCGCCTCGCGCATCACGTCGGCGAAGGCCAGCCGGGCGCGGGCCTCGCTGTCGGGGTCGGCGGGGTCGTAGACCACGATCGGGTGGGTGTTGCCGTCCCCGGCGTGCGCGACGACCGGGATCTCCACCCCGTGTCGGGTCGCCACCCCCGCGATCGCGCCGAGCAGGTCGGGCAGCAGCGGGACCGGTGCGCCGACGTCCTCGAGCAGCAGCGCGCCACGCGCCTGGATCGCGGGAAACGCCTGCCGGCGGGCCTCGACGAACATCTCGCCCTCCGCCGGGTCGTCGGTGACGAACACCGCCGTGGCACGCGCCGACTCGCAGGCGGCGCGGATCAGGTCGATCTCGTGGGTGCGTGCGACCCCGGGCGCGTCGGACTGGGCGACCAGCAGGGCGCCGCAGGAACGGTCCAGTCCCATCGGCCGGTGGTCCTCGACGGCGTTGATGGAGGCCGCGTCCATCAGCTCCATCATCGACGGCCGCAGTGACCGCCGTACGGTCACCACCGCATCGGCGGCGTCGGCGACCGTGGGGAAGGTCGCCACCAGCGTGGCGCGCGCGTCCTGGGCGGGCACCAGTCGCAGGATCGCGCGGGTGACCACGCCGAGGGTGCCCTCGCTGCCGACGAACAGCTTGAGCAGGGACAGCCCGGCGACGTCCTTGATCCGCTTGCCGCCGAGCGTGATCAGCCGGCCGTCGGCGAGGACCACGTCGAGGCCGAGCACGTAGTCGGTGGTGACGCCGTACTTCACGCAGCACAGACCGCCGGCGTTGGTGGCGACGTTGCCGCCGATGGAGCAGATCTCGTACGACGACGGGTCGGGCGGGTACCAGAGCCCGTGCTCGGCGGCGGCCGCCTTCACCTCGGCGTTCAGCGCGCCCGGCTCGACCACCGCGACCTGGCAGTCGGTGTCGATCTCGATCGCCCGCATGCGCTCCAGGGCCAGCACGATCCCGCCGTCGACGGCCGACGAGCCGCCGGAGAGGCCGCTGCCGGCGCCGCGGGGTACGACGGGGACACCGTGCCGGGCCGCCCAGCGGACCGCCTCCTGCACCTGGCCGGCGTTCTCGGCGCGGACCACGGCGACCGGCTTGCCCGCCGAGCGGTCCTGGGACCAGTCGTAGCGGTAGGGCTCCATCGTGTCCGGGTCGGTGAGCACCACCCCGTCGGGCAGCGCGTCGACCAGCTCGGTGAGGGCGTCGTACGACATGAGGCCATGCAACCACGCAGAACCCGGGTCCCGACAGGCTCGATCCACGGGTCTGGGTGCGGATCCCGGCCCCCGACCAGCGGCCGTGTCGTCGCGACGGGGTCCTAGGTGTACCCGGCCACCACGTTGGTCACAGTCGGCTGATCGGGGGCTTGCCTCCGAGTGAGCTGTGGCGGCGGACAGTGTTGTAGTGCTCGAGCCAGGGTGCAAGCGCGGCGGCGCGGTCGGCGTTGCTG
>JBMOMG010000127.1:0-19270 GCA_049323155.1 Actinomycetota bacterium
GCACCCTCGGCATCTGGCACGGCGCGGTCCCCGGTGTCCCGGTCGGCCAGCGTTACGGGTTCCGCGCCGAGGGCCCGTGGGACCCCGCGAACGGACTGCGGTTCAACCCCCACAAGCTGCTGCTCGACCCCTACGCTCGCGCGATCAGCGGGACCGTCGTACCCGGGCCGGAGATCTTCAGCTACGTCCTCCCCGACCCCGAGGACGACAAGGCTGTCCGCGCCGCGAAGGAGCACACGCTCAACGACCACGACTCGGCGCCGTACATGGCCAAGAGCGTCGTCGTGCACGACGAGTTCGACTGGGGCGACGACCAGTGGGTGCGGCCGCACTACAAGCTGACCGACACCGTCATCTACGAGCTGCACGTCAAGGGGTTCACCCAGCTGCACGACCGGGTGCCCGAGCACCTGCGCGGCACCTACGCCGGCCTCGCGACCCCGGCGGTGGTCGACTACCTCAAGGACCTCGGGATCACCACCGTCGAGCTGCTCCCGATCCACCAGTTCGTCTCCGAGCCGGCGCTCGCCGAGCGCGGTCTGGTGAACTACTGGGGCTACAACTCGATCGGCTTCTTCGCCCCGCACAACGCCTACAGCTCCAGCGGCAACCTCGGCCAGCAGGTCTCGGAGTTCAAGGCGATGGTCAAGGCCTTCCACGCCGCCGGCCTCGAGGTGATCCTCGACGTGGTCTACAACCACACCGCCGAGGGCGGCCCGCTCGGCCCGACGCTGAGCTTCCGTGGGCTCGACGACCGCGGCTACTACAAGCGCGTCGACCCGGTGCACGACCCGGCGACGTACTGGGACGTCACCGGCTGCGGCAACACCGTCAACGCCTCACGCCCGCAGCCACTGCGGATGATCCTCGACTCGCTGCGCTACTGGGTCACCGAGATGCACGTCGACGGGTTCCGCTTCGACCTCACCCCGGCGCTGACCCGCACCCGGCTCACCGTCGACATGGGCGCGAACTTCCTGACCGCCGTCGGCCAGGACCCCGTGCTGCGCAACGTGAAGCTGATCGCCGAGCCGTGGGACGCCAGCATGGACGGCTACCAGGTCGGCAACTTCCCGCCACCGTGGTGCGAGTGGAACGACAAGTACCGCGACACGATCCGCGACTTCTGGCGGCTGCAGTCCGGCGGCATCGCCGAGGTGGCCTCGCGGATCGCCGGCTCCAGCGACCTGTACGCCGACGACGGCCGGCTGCCCTACGCCTCGGTCAACTTCATCACCGCGCACGACGGGTTCACCCTGCGCGACCTGGTCTCCTACAACCACAAGCACAACGAGGCCAACGGCGAGGACAACCGCGACGGCACCGACAACAACCGGTCCTGGAACTGCGGGGTCGAGGGCGAGACCGACGACCCGGAGATCATCGCGTTGCGGCGGCGGCAGGCGGCGAACCTGATCGCGACGCTGTGCCTGAGCAACGGCGTGCCGATGATCACCGCCGGCGACGAGCGCGGCCGCACCCAGCGCGGCAACAACAACGCCTACACCCAGGACAACGAGATCTCCTGGATGGACTGGCGTCCCGACGACGCCTGGCTCGACATCTACGAGGTGACCAAGACCGTGCTCCGGCTGCGGCGCGAGCACCCCGCGCTGCGGCAACGGCACTACCTCGAGGGCCGGCCGACGGTCCCCGGCGGCCCCAAGGACCTGGCCTGGATCCACCCGGCCGGCCGGGAGATGACCGACGCCGACTGGTCCGACCCCCGGCTGCACCAGTTCGGGATGTTCCTCTCCGGCGACCCGCTGCGGGCCCCGGGGCCGTACGGCGAGCAGCTGCACGACGCGTCGTTCCTGATCTGGTTCAACGCCCACCCCGAGCCGGGCGTCGTCGCGCTGCCCGACCAGGACTGGGTCAAGGCCGGCGAGGTCGTGCTCAGCACCGACGAGGGCCACCACGTCGGCGAGCAGGTCGCGGCCGGTGACGTGATCGACATCGCCGCCCGGTCGATGCTGGTCATCCGCCAGATCTGACCGGGCACCCCGCCCCGGCCCGGCCCCCCGCCTCCCCGCTGTAACGCGGGGTTACCGACGCTTCACACGCGGTGTGCGGCGTGCGAAGCGTCCACAGCACCGCAGAAGTACGACGGCCGGGGGCTCGTCCCGCTGGACGTGCCCCCGGCCGCGCCGTACGTCGATCAGGGGTCGACCACGAACCCGAGCTCGGCCGGAGAGGCCAGCGCCTCGTGCCGCGGCAGGATCCGGGTGGTGTAGCCGAACGGACCGGTCTGCTTCAGCGCCACCGACCCCTCGTAGCGGTGCCGCCCGCCCTCGTAGGTCTCGGCCAGCTGCAGCGGCTCGGCGTGGGTGTCGACCAGCTCGTCGTCGAACCGGATCCGGCCGTGCACCACCTGCACCTCGACGTCGTCGGGCGAGAGCTCCCCGAGCGAGACGTAGACCGACAGGGTCAGCGTCTGCCCGATCTCCGGGGTGTCCCCGACGCCGCTGGAGTCGACGTGGTCGATCGCGACGCCCTGCCACGCGCCGGCGACCCGGTGCTTCCACTCGGCCAGGCCACGAGCACCGGCGTAGTCGTGGTTGAGCGCCCGCGAGGTGTTCGCCGACGGGGTGTAGAGCTGCTCGACGTAGTCGCGCAGCATCCGCGTCGAGATCACCTTGGGCCCGAGCGACTTCAGCGTGTGCCGGACCATCTCGATCCACCGGATCGGCACGCCCTGCTCGTCGTGGTCGTAGAACCGCGGGGCGACCTCGTTCTCGATCAGGTCGTACAGCGCGGTCGCCTCGAGGTCGTCACGACGGTGCTCGTCCTCGACCCCGTCGGCCGAGGGGATCGCCCAGCCGTTGTGGCCGTCGTACCACTCGTCCCACCAGCCGTCGAGGATCGACAGGTTCAGCCCGCCGTTCAGCGCGGCCTTCATCCCCGAGGTGCCGCACGCCTCGTAGGGACGCAGCGGGTTGTTCAGCCACACGTCGCAGCCGGGGTAGAGCGGCTGCGCCATCGAGATGTCGTAGTTGGGCAGGAACACGATCCGGTGGCGCACCTCCGGGTCGTCGGAGAACCGCACGATCTCCTGGATCAGCCGCTTGCCGCCCTCGTCGGCGGGGTGCGCCTTGCCCGCGATCACCAGCTGCACCGGCCGCTCGGGGTGCAGCAGGATCCGCTTGAGCCGATCGGGGTCGCGCAGCATCAGCGTGAGCCGCTTGTACGACGGGACGCGGCGCGCGAACCCGATCGTGAGCACGTCGGGGTCGAGCGCGGAGTCGATCCACTTCAGCTCGGCCGGGGCCGCGCCGCGGTGCTGCCACGACTCCGACAGCCGGCGCCGTGCGTCGTCGACGAGCCGCTGTCGCAGCTGGCGCTTGGTCTCCCAGATCCGCTCCGGGGCGATCTTGTCGGCGGCCATGAAGATCTCGTCGGGCTGTGCCGTGGCGACGTCGACGCCGGCTTCGCGGGCCAGGCCGAACACCTCGCGCGCCACCCAGGTCGGGGCGTGCACGCCGTTGGTGATCGAGGCGATCGGGCGCTCGTCGGCGTCGAAGTCGGGCCACAGGCCACCGAACATCCGCCGGCTGACCTTGCCGTGCAGCTGGGAGACGCCGTTGGCCCGCTGGGCCAGGCGCAGTCCCATCACGGCCATGTTGAACACCGCCGGGTCGCCGCCCTCGTAGTCCTCGGTGCCCAGCGCCAGGATGTTCTCGATCGGCACGCCGTGGCAGGCGTTGTCGCCACCGAAGTACTGCTCGACCAGCTCCCGGGGGAACCGGTCGATGCCCGCGGGCACCGGGGTGTGCGTGGTGAACACCGTGCCGGCGCGGGACACCTCGAGCGCGGTGTCGAAGTCGAGCGCCGCGGGGCCCTCGGTGAGCTCGCGGATCCGCTCGAGACCGAGGAAGCCGGCGTGACCCTCGTTGGTGTGGAACACCTCGGGCGCGGGCGCACCGGTGATCCGGGAGTAGACCCGCAGCGCCCGGACGCCACCGATCCCGAGCAGCATCTCCTGGCGCAGCCGGTGCTCGGTGTTGCCGCCGTAGAGCCGGTCGGTCACGTCGCGGAGGATCTCGGTGTTCTCCTCGACGTCGGAGTCGAGCATCAGCAGCGGCACCCGGCCGACCTGGGCGACCCAGATCCGGGCGGTGAGCTGGTCGCCGCCGGGGAGTCCGACGGTCACCTGCGCCGGCGTACCGTCCTCCTCGCGGAGCACCGACAGCGGCAGCCCGTCGGGGTCGACGACCGGGTAGGTCTCCTCCTGCCAGGCCTCCGGCGACAGCGACTGCTGGAAGTAGCCGTGCCGGTAGAGCAGGCCGACGCCGACGATCGGGATGCCGAGGTCGCTGGCGGTCTTGAGGTGGTCGCCGGCCAGGATGCCCAGGCCGCCGGAGTACTGCGGCAGCACCGCGGTGATGCCGAACTCCGGTGAGAAGTAGGCGATCGAGGCCGGCGCCTCCGCCCCGAGGGACTGGTACCAGCGCTCGCCGGTCAGGTACTGCTGGAGGTCGGCGTGCGCCGCGTCGAGCCGGCCGAGGAACTCCTGGTCGTGGACCAGCTCCTCGAGCCGCTCCACCGAGACGCCGCCCAGCAGGCGCACCGGGTCGTGCCCGCACGAGGCCCAGGCGTCGGGGTCGATCGCGGCGAAGATGTCCTGCGTCTCCGGATGCCAGGACCAGCGGAGGTTCTGGACCAGGTCGCCGAGCGGGGCGAGGCGCTCGGGCAGGACGGGGCGGACGGTGAATCGACGAATGGCTTTCACAACGAAGGACCATACCGAGAATGGATCGTTCCAAACACCTTCGGGGCACCGGTCCGGACCAAGGTCATACGTAACCCTGCCGTCCGGCCCGCGTTGGAAGGGGCATCCCGGGTCGCCACGACCACCGTCCCACCGCGAGAGGCACACCCATGCCCTTGAGCCCCCGAAGCGCCCGAGCCGGTTCGGCGCTGGCAGCTGCAGCCGTCATCCTCGGCCTCACCCAGCTGCCGGCCACCGGCTCGCCGACCACCGGCTCCCCCACCACCGCCGACCCGTCGCTGCCCGCCGCCCTGGCCGAGGCGGCCGCCGGCGGGGTGAAGAAGGTCACCGACGGCCTGCTCACCACGTGGGGCGACTCCCCGCTCGGCCTGCCCGACCTCGACCTGCGCGGCTCGGTCCTGCCGACCGCGGCCCAGCGCAAGGCGGCGGGCACGCTCGGCGCGACCGTCCGGTGGAACCGCTTCGGCACCCCGTCCTCGATCCTGCCCGTCAAGGGCGACCTCGGGGCGGCGACGGGCACCGACGAGGTCGCCGCGGCCCGCGCCTGGCTGCAGCGCCACCGGGCGACCTTCGGCCTCGACAGCGGTCAGGTCGCCGCGCTGGAGCTGGTCTCGAGCCAGAAGCTGGCCGACAGCGACGCCCGTGCAGTGCTGTTCCGGCAGCGGTTCGGCAAGCTGCCTGCCGCGATCGGCAGCATGGTGACCGTCGGTGTCGCGGACGGCCGGATCGTCTACGTCTCCTCCTCCCTGGTGCGCGCCAAGGCGACCCCGGAGGCGGCGCGGCTCACGCCGGTCCAGGCCTGGCAGATCGCGGCCACCAGCGTCGGCCGGGAGACCCCGCTGACCAAGATCACCGACACCCTCCGGGCCGGCTGGACCCGGCTGAAGGTGGCCGGCTTCGCCCAGGAGCAGCAGGTGCGGCTGCGGGCGCTGGCGCTCGCCGACGGCACCGTGCGGCCGGTGTTCGAGACCAACGTCGTCGACTCCCAGGGCGGCGCCGCTCTCGCCTACACGCTCATGGTCGACGCCGCCAGCGGCAAGATCCTGCACCGCGAGAACAAGGTCGAGCACCTCACCGCGACCGCGAGCGAGGGCGCCACTCCGATCCAGGGCGCGATCACCGCCGAGGCCTGCGGCCCGCGCCACGAGTTCGAGATCACCGACGACAAGACCAAGCAGATCGTCGTCGCCGCGACCGCGGTCAACCCCGCCAACGACATCGTGATCAAGATCTACGCCCCGGACGGCGAGCTGCTGACCAGCGGTGACCTGCTCACCAGCCCCGAGACCGCGACGTACACCGCCGAGCGGATCCCGGCCGGCACCTACAGCGCCGAGGTGTGCCCGTTCGACGCACCGACGGTCCCGTTCACCGCGCCTGGTGAGTACGTCGGCACGATCGCCACGTCCGACAGCGAGGCGCCGGCCGTGGGGGCGCCGTACCCCCCGCGGTGGAGCTACTTCACCGCCAACCCGGAGCTGAACTTCTCCACCGAGCACGTGCCGGGCAACCGGGTCACCGAGTGCTGGGACCAGGCTGAGGGCTGCAGCCCCGGCGAGCTGAAGAACCTCGCCTCCCGGGCGCCCTGGGACTTCGACTTCGTCACCGGCCTGCCGACCATGACGACCCTCGGCAACAACGCGGTCACCCGTGAGGCCTGGCTGTCGCCGCTGACGCCCGGTGGCGCGCAGGGCCCGGTCTCCCCGGAGCGCAGCTACACGCCGGAGTTCACCGACGCCTGGCAGAACAGCAAGTGCGACCCGGCGAACCTGGTGCCCGGCGGCAACGACATCGACGCCTCGGTGACCAACCTGTTCGTCGCGCACAACCGCATGCACGACTACTCGTACTTCCTCGGCTTCACCGAGGAGAACTACAACATGCAGGTGCGCAACCTCGGCGGCAACCCGAACCCGCTCGCCGAGAACGACCCGGAGGTCGGTGACGCCCAGGCAGGGGCGATCAGCGGGCACATGGCGCTGACCGGCCTCGGCCGCGACAACGCCAACCAGATCACGTTGCAGGACGGGATCCCCGGGATCACCAACCAGTACCTGTTCCAGCCGATCGCCGCGGCGTTCTACTCCCCCTGCACCGACGGGGGCCTCGACATGAGCATCATCGGCCACGAGTACACCCACGCGACCACCAACCGGATGATCGGCGGGCCTGACGAGGGCATCACCTCCGAGCAGGGTGGCGCGATGGGCGAGTCCTGGGGCGACCTGGTCGCCGCGGAGTACCTGATCTCGCACAGCTACCCCACCGGCTCCAACCCGTGGGCGGTCGGCCCGTACGCCACCGGCAACAAGCAGGCCGGCATCCGCGACTACCCGATCAACCGGAACCCGCTGCAGTACGGCGACTACGGCTTCGACAGCACCGGTCCGGAGGTGCACGCCGACGGTGAGATCTGGAACGCCGTGCAGTACGACGTGCGCCAGACTCTGGTACGCAAGTACAACAAGCGCTTCCCGGCGAGCAACAAGACGCTGCAGCGTCGTTGCGCGATCGGCACCGCGAACACCGGCCCGCTGCCGGCCGACCGGTGCCCCGGCAACCGGCGCTGGGTGCAGCTGATGTTCGACTCGTTCCTGCTCCAGCAGGGCGCGACCAGCATGCTCGACGCCCGCGACGCGATGCTCGCCGCTGACCGGATGCGCTTCGGCGGTGCCAACCAGCGGACGCTGTGGGCGGCGTACGCCAGCAACGGCATGGGCGTCGACGCCCGCACCCCCGACGCCGACTCCCACGAGCCGCGGCCCGGCTACCAGGCTCCCGGCCTGCGCTCGGGCAGCGTGCGGTTCGTCGCCAAGGACGGCCGCCGTTCGCTGGCCGGCAAGTTCTTCGTCGGCCACTACGAGGCCCGGGTCACCCCGGTCGCGGACACGCTGCGCAAGACCAAGCTCGGCGACACGGTGAGGTTCGCCCCCGGGCGCTACGACCTGCTGTTCCAGGGCAACGGCGCTGGTCTGCACCGGGCCCGGTTCACCGTCAAGCCCGGCAAGCGGCAGACCGTGGTCGTGCGGGCGGCCCGCAACCTGGCCTCCAAGCACGCCGGCGCCAAGGTGGTCGGCTCCAGCGCCGGCTCGATCAACGCCGACGCGCTGATCGACGACACCGAGGCCACCAACTGGGCCGGCGTCAACGAGACCGAGAGCGTCGACGCGAAGGGCGCGAGCCCCTACGTCGTGGTGGACCTCGCCGGCGGTCGGCAGGTGGTGCGCCGGGTGAATGTCAGCGCGATGCTGCGCCCGGCCGGCGACGACACCAGCGACCCGGACTCCGGCAGCCGGTTCACCGCGCTCCGGTCGTTCGCGATCGAGGTGTGCTCCAGCGGCTGCGGCACGGCGAAGGCGAAGTGGAAGCGGATCTTCACCAGCAAGGCCAACGCGTTCCCCGGTGCACGGCCTCGTCCGGTCGCCCCGAACCTGAACCTGCGTTCGTTCGACGTACCCGACACCCCGGCCACGCACGTGCGCCTGGTCGCGCTGGAGAACCAGTGCACGGGCTACGCGGGCTACGCCGGTGAGCAGGACAACGACCCGCTCAACGACACCGACTGCAAGGCGGCCTCCGACCGCGACCTCTCGGTCCGCGCCGCCGAGCTCCAGGTGTTCAACCGCAACTGACCCCGCTGGACAATTCCCACGTTAACTAGAGGAACCGGCGCTTTGCACGGGTTACAACCCATGCAGAGCGCCGGTTTCTCACGTTAACTTGAGAATTGGGAGGCCCGGCGAACCGGGTCCCGTACCCACTCTGGAACGATCCAACCCTTACTTGCAGAGGTGCTCCCGATCGGACAGATTGGGCACATGGTCGGACGCATTCCCATCATGGACGTCGCCCCTGTCGTGGACCTCGGCCGCTACCCGGCCAAGGCCGTCGTGGGCGAGCCCTTCGAGGTCACCGCACTCGTCTTCCGCGAGGGTCACGACGCCCTCAACGCCGACGTGGTGCTCACCGACCCCGACGGCAAGCGCCGTCCCTGGGTCCGGATGACCAAGGACCCCGAGGAGCCCGACCTGTGGCGCGCGGAGGTCTCTGCCGACCGCCAGGGCGCCTGGACGTTCGCGGTCGAGGGCTGGTCGGACCCGATCGCCACCTGGCGGCACAACGCCGAGATCAAGATCCCCGCCGAGATCGACGTCGAGCTGATGTTCGCCGAGGGCGTGCTGCTGCTGAAGCGGGTGCGCCAGAACCTCCCCGCGGACCCGAAGGCGCAGACCGCCGCCGACCAGCGGGTGATCGACGACGCGATCACCGCGATGCAGGACACCAGCCGGCCCAACGACGTGCGCTACGCGGCCGCGGTCTCGCACGCGATAGACGACATCCTCGACCGGCACCCGCTGCGCGACCTGGTCACCAGCGAGGGCCCCTACAAGCTGTACGTCGACCGCCCCCGCGCGCTCTACGGCAGCTGGTACGAGTTCTTCCCGCGCAGCGAGGGCGCCTACGTCGACGAGAAGACCGGCAAGGTCGTCTCGGGCAACTTCCGCACCGCGGCGAAGCGGCTCGACGCGGTCGCGGAGATGGGCTTCGACGTGGTCTACCTGCCGCCGATCCACCCGATCGGCAAGGTCAACCGCAAGGGCCCCAACAACACGCTGGTCACCGAGGAGGGCGACCCGGGCTCGCCGTGGGCGATCGGCTCCGACCAGGGCGGCCACGACGCGATCCACCCGGACCTGGGCACGTTCGAGGACTTCGACGACTTCGTCGCCCGGGCCCGCGAGCTCGACCTCGAGGTGGCGCTCGACCTCGCCCTGCAGGCGGCGCCCGACCACCCGTGGGTCAAGAGCCACCCGGAGTGGTTCACCACCCGCGCCGACGGCTCGATCGCCTACGCCGAGAACCCGCCGAAGAAGTACCAGGACATCTACCCGATCAACTTCGACAACGACCCCGAGGGGATCTACCACGAGGTGCTGCGCGTCGTACGCCTCTGGATGTCGCACGGGGTGCGGATCTTCCGGGTCGACAACCCGCACACCAAGCCGGTGGAGTTCTGGGACTGGCTGCTCACCGAGGTGCAGAAGACCGACCCGGACGTGCTGTTCCTGTCCGAGGCGTTCACCAAGCCGGCGATGATGCGGACCCTGGCGACGGTCGGCTTCCACCAGTCCTACACGTACTTCACCTGGCGCAACGCCAAGTGGGAGCTCGAGCAGTACCTCACCGAGCTGTCCCACGAGACCAGCCACGTGATGCGGCCGAACCTGTTCGTGAACACCCCCGACATCCTGCACGCCTACCTGCAGTACGGCGGCCCGGCGGCGTTCAAGATCCGGGCGACCATCGCGGCGACCGCCTCGCCGACCTGGGGCGTGTACGCCGGCTTCGAGCTGTTCGAGCACGTCGCGGTGAAGCCGGGCAGCGAGGAGTACCTCGACTCGGAGAAGTACCAGATCCGGATCCGCGACTGGAAGGGCGCCGAGGCCTCCGGCCGGACGCTGGCGCCCTACATCACCCGGCTCAACGAGATCCGGCGCCAGCACCCCGCGCTCCAGCTGCTGCGCAACCTGACCATCCACCACGCCGACGACGAGTCGATCCTGGTGTTCAGCAAGTTCGCCAAGGGCCCCGCCGACGGCCGTCACGAGGACGACCTCATGCTGGTGGTGGTCAACGTCGATCCGCACGCCACCCGCGAGACCACCGTGCACCTGAACATGGCGGCGCTGGGTATGGACTGGCACGACCGCTTCGTCGTCCACGACGAGCTGACCGGCGACTCGTGGACGTGGGGGGAGCACAACTACGTGCGGCTCGACCCCCACCATCAGCCCGCCCACATCTTCACGGTTCGGAGGCCCTACCTGTGACCCAGCCCCAGACCCAGGCTCAGACAGAGTCGGCGACGCACTCCGGGCAGATGCCCGAGACCGCGGAGGGGCTGCCCGCCCACGAGCCCGACTGGTTCAAGAAGGCGGTGTTCTACGAGGTCCTGGTCCGCTCCTTCAAGGACTCCAACGGCGACGGGGTCGGTGACTTCAAGGGCCTGACCGAGAAGCTCGACTACCTCGAGTGGCTCGGCGTGGACTGCCTGTGGGTGCCGCCGTTCTACACCTCGCCGCTGCGCGACGGCGGCTACGACGTGGCCGACTACACCGGCATCCAGCCCGAGGTCGGCACGATCGACGACTTCCACGAGTTCCTCGACGCCGCCCACGCCCGCGGGATGCGCGTGATCATCGACTTCGTCATGAACCACACCTCCGACCAGCACCCGTGGTTCCAGGCCAGCCGCAACGACCCCGACGGGCCGTACGGCGACTTCTACGTATGGTCCGACACCGACGAGCTCTACGAAGAGGCCCGGATCATCTTCGTCGACACCGAGCCGTCGAACTGGACCTGGGACCCGGTGCGGCAGCAGTACTTCTGGCACCGGTTCTTCTCCCACCAGCCGGACCTGAACTTCGACAACCCCAAGGTCCACGAGGCGATGCTGGACGCGTTGTCGTTCTGGCTCGACATGGGCATCGACGGCTTCCGGCTCGACGCCGTCCCCTACCTCTACGAACGGCCCGGCACCAACGGCGAGAACCTCAAGGAGACCCACGAGTTCCTGAAGAAGGTCCGGGCGTACGTCGACGAGCACTACCCCGACAAGGTGCTCCTCGCCGAGGCGAACCAGTGGCCGGCCGACGTCGTCGACTACTTCGGCGACTTCGACAAGGGCGGCGACGAGTGCCACATGTGCTTCCACTTCCCGGTCATGCCGCGCATCTTCATGGCGGTTCGCCGGGAGTCGCGGTTTCCGATCTCGGAGATCCTCGAGCAGACCCCGCCGATCCCGGCCAACGCCCAGTGGGGCATCTTCCTGCGCAACCACGACGAGCTGACCCTCGAGATGGTCACCGACGAGGACCGCGACTACATGTGGGGGGAGTACGCCAAGGACCCCCGGATGAAGGCGAACATCGGGATCCGCCGCCGGCTCGCCCCGCTGCTGGACAACGACGTCAACCAGATGGAGCTGTTCACCGCGCTCCTGCTGTCCCTGCCGGGAGCGCCGATGCTGTACTACGGCGACGAGATCGGGATGGGCGACAACATCTGGCTCGGTGACCGCGACGGCGTGCGCACCCCAATGCAGTGGACCCCCGACCGCAACGCCGGCTTCTCGGTGGCCACCCCCGGCAAGCTGCACCTGCCGGTGATCCAGGACCCGGTCTTCGGCTACCAGCGGGTCAACGTCGAGACCGAGCTGGAGAACGCCTCCTCGCTGCTGCACTGGACGCGGCGGATGATCCACGCCCGCAAGAAACACGAGGCGTTCGGGCTGGGCGAGTTCATCGACCTCGGCGGCTCGAACCCCAGCGTGCTCAGCTACGTCCGCGAGTACGTCGCCCCCGACGGCAGCGTCGACTCGGTGCTGTGCGTGAACAACCTCTCCCGGTTCCCCCAGCCGGTCGAGCTGGACCTGCGGCGCTGGGAGGGCGTGGAGCCGATCGAGCTGCTCGGCGGTGTGCGGTTCCCGCAGATCGGCGAGCTGCCCTACCTGCTCACCCTCGGCGCCTACGGCTTCTACTGGTTCCGGCTCCCGCAGCCGGCCAAGCAGCTGGAGGTGACGCCGTGAGCGACGTCGACGAGCGCGTCCTGACCGACCTCGCGGCCTACATCGGCGAGGCCCGCTGGTTCGGCGGGAAGGGCCGCGACATGGAGGTGACCGGCGTACGGCGGCTGGGCTGGATCGACCCGCAGCCGGGCCCCGACGCCCCGCACGCCCGCGTCGAGCTGGTCACGGTGTCCTACCCCTCGGCCACGGGGTCGGCGGAGCAGGCGGAGACCGAGCTCTACCAGCTGCCGCTGGCCTACTACCCCACCGCGCAGGAACGGATCGCCCATGCGCTGATCGGCACCTGGGAGGACGCGGAGCTCGGCGAGGTCCACGTCTACGACGCCGTGCACGACCGCTACGCCCTGCAGCAGTGGCTCTCCGCGTTCGCCCGCCGGCAACGCACCGACGACCTCGAGTTCCACCTGCTCGAGGGCCGGGAGCTCGACCTGGAGGCGCACTCCTCGCTGTTCTCCGGCGAGCAGAGCAACTCCTCGGTCCGCTTCGGCGAGGACGCCCTGATGAAGGTGTTCCGCAAGGTCACCCCGGGCCGCAACCCCGACATCGAGATCCATGAGGCCCTCACCCGCGCCGAGAGCGACCACGTCGCGGCCCTCTACGGCTGGCTCGAGGTCCCCGGCGAGGGACCCGGCTCCGAGCCGCTGCAGCTGGCCATGCTGCAGCAGCTGCTGCGCACCGCCAGCGACGGCTGGGACCTGGCCCTGGCCAGCGTCCGCGACCTGTTCGCCGAGGCCGACCTGCACGCCGACGAGGTCGGCGGGGACTTCGCCGGCGAGGCGGCCCGCCTGGGGATGGCCACCGCCGAGGTGCACGAGGCCCTCGCCCACGAGTTCCCCACCGAGACGTGGGACGCCGAGCAGCTGCGCGCACTGTCGGCGGACATGCTGCGCCGGCTCGACGACGCCGTCGCCACGGTCGAGGCGCTGGAGTCCTGCCGTGAGCCGCTCGCGGAGATCTTCCGGGCGGTCGCCGAGATCGACGAGCCCGTGCAGGTCCAGCGGATCCACGCCGACTACCACCTCGGCCAGACGCTGCGCACGAGCCGGGGCTGGAAGATCGTCGACTTCGAGGGCGAGCCGGCCAAGCCGCTGCACGAGCGGGTCCGGCCGGACTCGCGGTGGCGCGACGTGGCGGGGATGCTCCGCTCCTTCGACTACGCCGCGCGGGTCGTCGAGGCCGACATCGAGGAGCCCAGCCCGCAGATCGCCTACCGCGCCCACGAGTGGTCCGAGCGCAACCGCAACGCCTTTCTCGCCGGTTACCTCGGCGACGGAGAGGGTACGAACGACGAGGCGGCCGCACGGCTCGAGCCGGTCGAGCGGACGCTGCTGCGGGCCTACGAGGCCGACAAGGCCGTCTACGAGGCCGTGTACGAGGCCCGCAACCGCCCGACCTGGCTCGGCATCCCGCTCGCCGGGATCGCCCGGCTGACGAGCGGCTCCGAGTCCGACGACCACTCCCAGGAGGACAGCGACCGATGAGCACTGCCACCGCCCTGCCCCTCGACCGCCACATCCTCGACCAGATCGTGGCCGGGGAGCACGGCGACCCGCACGCCGTGCTCGGTGCCCACCCGCACGACGGGGCGGTCACCGTGCGCGTGCTCCGCCCGCTCGCCGACTCGGTCAAGGTCGTGCACGACGGCGGGTCGGTGCCGCTGCAGCACGAGCACGGCGGGATCTGGGTCGGCGTGCTCGACGTACCCGAGGTGCCCGACTACCGGCTCGAGGTCGCCTACGCCGGCAGCGAGCCGCGCCGCGTCGACGACGCCTACCGCTACCTGCCGACCCTCGGCGAGATGGACCTGCACCTGATCAACGAGGGCCGCCACGAGGAGCTGTGGAAGGTGCTCGGCTCCCACGTCCGCACCTACGACAGCCCGACCGGGCCGATCAAGGGGACGTCGTTCGCGGTCTGGGCGCCGCACGCCCGCGGGGTGCGGCTCAAGGGCGACTTCAACGACTGGGACGGCCGCGAGCACCCGATGCGGCAGATGGGCACCTCCGGCATCTGGGAGCTGTTCGTCCCCGACGTCGGCGGGGGCACCCGCTACAAGTTCGCGATCCTCGGCGCCGACGGGCAGTGGCGCGAGAAGGCCGACCCGATGGCGTTCCACACCGAGGTCCCGCCGCACACGTCCTCGGTCGTCTTCGAGTCCGGCTACAGCTGGGGCGACGACACCTGGATGACCGAGCGCGCCCGTCGCACCGACCAGCACCAGCAGCCGATGTCGGTCTACGAGATGCACCTCGGCTCCTGGAAGAAGCACTACGACGGCCGCCCCTACACCTACGCCGAGATCGCCGACGAGCTCGTGCCCTACCTGCAGGAGCTCGGCTTCACGCACGTGGAGTTCCTGCCGGTGATGGAGCACCCGTTCGGCGGCTCGTGGGGCTACCAGGTCACGTCGTACTACGCACCCACGTCGCGTTTCGGCGACCCCGACGGCTTCCGCTACCTCGTCGACCGGCTGCACCAGGGCGGGATCGGCGTGATCGTCGACTGGGTCCCCGCGCACTTCCCCAAGGACGAGTTCGCCCTCGCCCGGTTCGACGGCACCCCGCTGTACGAGGACCCCAACCCGTCCCGCGGCGAGCACCCCGACTGGGGCACCTACGTGTTCAACTTCGGCCGCAAGGAGGTCCGCAACTTCCTGGTGGCCAACGCGCTGTACTGGCTGGAGGAGTTCCACATCGACGGCCTGCGCGTCGACGCGGTCGCCTCGATGCTCTACCTGGACTACTCCCGTGAGGACGGGCAGTGGACGCCGAACGTGTACGGCGGCCGGGAGAACCTCGAGGCGGTGCAGTTCCTCCAGGAGATGAACGCCACCTGCTACCGGCGGGTGCCCGGCGCGATCACGATCGCCGAGGAGTCCACGTCGTGGCCCGGAGTCACCCGGGCGACACATCTCGGCGGGCTCGGCTTCGGCTTCAAGTGGAACATGGGCTGGATGCACGACAGCCTCGGCTACATCCAGAACGACCCGGTCCACCGGCAGTACCACCACCACCAGATGACCTTCTCGATGGTCTACGCCTACTCCGAGAACTACATCCTGCCGATCAGCCACGACGAGGTCGTGCACGGCAAGGGCTCGCTGCTGCGCAAGATGCCCGGCGACCGCTGGCGCCAGCTGGCCAACCTGCGTGCCTACCTCGCGTTCATGTGGGCCCACCCGGGCAAGCAGCTGCTGTTCATGGGCTCGGAGTTCGGCCAGGAGTCCGAGTGGGCCGAGAGCCGCGAGCTCGACTGGTGGCTGCTCGAGAACGCCGACCACCGCGGCGTGCAGGGCCTGATCCGTGACATGAACCGGATCTACGCCGAGCACCCGGCCCTGTGGTCGCTGGACCAGGACGAGGCCGGCTTCGCGTGGATCGACGCCAACGACGCGAGCAACAACGTCTTCAGCTTCCTGCGCCGCGGCGCCGACCCGTCGACCGGGTCGGCCGAGGGTGGTCCGCAGCTGGCGTGCATCGTGAACTTCTCGGCCGTCCCGCACCACGGCTACCGGGTGGGACTGCCTCAGGCAGGTCGGTGGACCGAGCTGCTCAACACCGACGCCGACGTCTACTCCGGCTCCGGCGTGGGCAACATGGGCTCGGTGCTCGCCGAGGAGACTCCGTGGCACGGCCAGCCGGCGTCGGCGACGATCAGCCTGCCTCCGCTCGGCGCCCTGTGGCTGACCCCGGCCGAGCCCGACCCAGTCGGGCAGGACCCGGTGGCGCAGACAGCTGCGGAGGACACCGGGGCCGCCGACCCTTTCGCCCCGTCGACCCCGCCGGCCTGACGCGGGGTCGGGAGCAGCTCGCCGGCAGCGCGCCGCGGTCGGCGTCTCCGGCCCCGGGCGGTACGACGGACCTGCGGGCTGCGCTGGCTAAGGTGAGAGCGTGGCTGACCAGGGAGAGCTGACCGACGGCACTGTCGTGCTCAGGCCACGGGGCGGCCACCACGGACCCGAGCAGGGCGTGCACCTGTTCGACGTCGTCCACGGCGAGGACGAGGTCGGCGCGGTCTGCGTCACCGTCGGCCCCGACCAGATCGGCCGGCTGACCTGGGAGCTCTCCCCCGCCCACACCGGACGGGGGCTGGCCACCCGCGGGGTGAACCTGCTGATCGACTACTCGTTCCGGGCGCTCCGGCTGGCCCGCGTCGAGGCCTACGTCGACGAGGCGAACGACCGGGCGATGCGCGTCGCGACCCGGTCGGGCCTGCGCCGCGAGGGCGTGATCCGCGGGCACGGCGTGGTCGGCGACGGGCGCACCGACCGGGTGCTGTTCGCCCGGCTCGCCACCGATCCCCCGATCACCGAGCCGGCCGGGTTCCGCGAGCTGCTCAACTCGTTCCTGCCGCGCAAGCGGGCGATCGCACAGATGCTGGTGCGTGACCCCGAGGACCGGGTGCTGCTGTGCCGGCTGACCTACAAGGAGGACTGGGACCTGCCCGGCGGCGTCGTGGAGGTCCACGAGTCGCCGCAGGTAGCGGTCAGCCGCGAGGTCTGCGAGGAGCTCGCCCTCGAGGTCACCGCGGGCCCGCTGCTGCTCACCGACTGGCTGCCGTCGTGGAGCGGCTGGGACGACGCGATCTGCCTGGTCTTCGACGGCGGCGTCCACGATCCCTCGATCGTCAGCCAGGTCGTGCCGCAGCCGCGCGAGATCCGGACGGCGGAGTTCTGCACGCTGGAGCAGGTCTACGAGCGGTGCGCCGACTTCACGGCCCGGCGGATCGAGTCCGCCCTGGCCAGCACCCGAGGCGGCGGACCGTCGTACACCGAGTCCGGCCGCGGCTGAGCCCACCCCCGTGTAACGCGGGGTTACGGACGCTCCACACGCGGCAGACCCCGTGGGAAGCGTCCACAGCACGGTGTAAGACGCGGTCCGTGCGGCAGCGATCAGAGGCGGACCTCCGCCCGCTCGAGCGCCAGCGCGATCGCGCCCATCAGCTCGGCGTCGTGGCCCAGCGAGGCACCGACGATCTCGACGTCGTGGGCGGCCGAGCGGACCGCGCCCCGGCGGAGCGAGCCGCGCATCGGCTCGAGCAGGATCTCGCCGGCCTCCCCGAGGGTGCCGCCGACGATGATCCGGGCCGGGTTGACCAGGTTGCACAGTGTGGCGAGGGCGCTGCCGATCGACCGGCCCGCGTCGGCGATCACCCGGCGGCAGCCGGCGTCCCCCTCCGTGGCACAGCGGACCGCTCCGGCCAGGTCCGTCACGTCGGGGTGGGTCGGCTGGAGGGCGGCCAGGATCGCCGCGGACCCGGCGTACATCTCCAGGCACCCCCGGTTGCCGCACCGGCAGACCGGGCCGCCCGGGTCGATCACCGTGTGCCCGATCTCCCCGGCGGTGTGGCCGGCGCCGCGGAACAGCCGGCCGTCGATGACCAGCCCGGCGCCGATGCCCGTGGACACCTTCAGGTAGACCAGGTCCCGGACCGCAGCACCTGCTCCCCACTTGGACTCGCTGAGCGCGCCGAGGTTCGCGTCGTTGTCGACGCTCACCGGCATCCCGAGCGCCTCCTCGAGCGCCTCGGCTGCGCGCACGCCCACCCAGCCGGGCAGGATCGTCGAGTCGCCGAGCTCCCCGGAGGTGTGCACCGGTCCGGGCAGGCCCATCCCCAGCGCCAGGACCTCGTCGGCGGTGACGCCGGCGGCGACGAGCGCGGCCCGGAACTGCTCGCGGATCACCTCGATGTCCGCGGCGGCGTTCTGGTCGACGGACTTGGCGACCTCGGTGCGCGCGAGGATCGAGTGCGACAGGTCGGCGACGGCCACCTTCAGGTGCCGGCGGCCGAGGTCCACGCCGACCACGACACCGGCGCCCCGGCCCAGGGTCAGCCGCTGGCCGGGCCGTCCCACCCCCGCGGGGCCGGTGGACTCGATCTCGCGGACCACGCCCTCGCGGAGCAGCGCCGCGACCAGGCTGGTGACCGTCGACGGCGCCAGGCCGGTCGCCCGCGCCAGCTCGGCCCGGCTCGCCGACCCGCGCAGGGCGAGCTCGTCGAGCAGCCTGGTGCGGCCGTCACGACGCCGTGGCGCGGCCGGGGACGGCGGGAGAAGCGACATCTCGACTCCTTCGAGGAAGCCGACCTGACCACTCGGACCGAAGAAAATGAGTGGGAATGACCATGACCCCGGGCCACTGTACCCCTTGACGACCCGGTTGGGACGGCCCTAGGGTCACTTAATAGTTCGGTATCGAAGATTTTGCCGTCGGCAGAAAGCCTCCGCAATGAGTCTGTCGCCCGTCCTGTTGGACGTGAACACACCCCAACGGTTCTACCGGGGCGGCCGCAAGATCCTGCACTTCCGAGGTCTGCCCGAGGGGGCCGACTTCGACGGCCGGCGGCCCGAGGACTGGCTCGCTTCCACGACGCACCTGTTCGCCGAGGGCGGCGACGGGCTGACGTTCCTGCCCGAGGGCGTGACGCTGGCCGCCGAGCTCGACCAGCACCCCGACGCCTGGCTGGGTGCGCAGCACGTGGCCCGGCACGGTTCCGAGCCCGGCCTTCTGGTCAAGCTGCTCGACGCGGCCGAGCGGCTCCCGGTCCACGTCCACCCCGACCGGGCCTTCGCCACCAGACACCTGCACTGCCCCAACGGCAAGACCGAGGCCTGGCTCGTCCTGGACGCCGACCCGGGGTCGAGCGTCTGGCTCGGCTTCCGCGAGGACCTCGCCGAGGAGCGGCTGACCGCCATGGTCGACGCCCAGGACGAGCAGCTGCTCGAGGCGCTCAACGAGTTCCCGGTGCGGCGCGGCGACACCGTGCTCGTGCCCGCCGGCCAGCCGCACGCGATCGGCGCCGGCGTCTTCGCCGTCGAGCTGCAGGAGCCCACCGACTTCTCCGTGATGCTCGAGCACGCCCGGTTCGGCCTCGACCCGAACCAGTCGTGGCTGGGCCTGGATCGCGCGCTCGCCCTCACCAGCGTCGACCGAAGCGCGCTGAGCCCCGCC
>JBMOMG010000128.1:0-19144 GCA_049323155.1 Actinomycetota bacterium
GGCCCAGTCGGCGGAGCCGCCCGGCCCCGCGCCCATCGCCGGCAGCCAGTTGAGCTGCACCGAGAAGATCACCACCAGCACCATGCCCAGCCAGTAGTGCGGCACCGAGACGCCGGCCACCGCGATCCCGAACCAGACCGACGGGCTGAGCACGAGGCGGGTGGCCCAGTCGACCACCGCGTCGCCGATCCGCCACAGCAGCCGCAGGGTCCCGGTGAGGTAGGCCGCGGCCGGCAGCAGCGCCACTGCCAGCATCCGGAGCCCGGCGACCGGCCCTCGGCGACGCCAGAACGCGACCGTGCCGACGAGCCCGAGCAGGGTCAGGACCGCGGTCAGTGCCTGCCAGGTGATGGTGTCGAACGAACCCACGGCACCAGCCTGTCACACCCGGCGGGGCCGGGTGCGGCCTGTGTTGGCAGACTGGCCGGATGCGCACCATCGCAGATCCCGGGTTCGCCGGTGACGACGGCTCCGTGGCCGCGGAGGTGGCCGCCGCCCTGGCCGCCTACGCCGGTGACCCGTCCGGGCTGCACCACCGCACGCTCGCGACCCTGCAGGACAGCCGGCTGCTGGTCCCGGTGGTCGCGGTTCTCGGCGAGGTGGAGTACGACGAGCACGGGCTCGCCCATGACAAGACCTCCGACATGGCGACCGTGCTGATGCGGGGCAAGGACGGCCGGCTCGCCCTCCTGGCCTTCACCGGCACCGACCCGCTGCACCGCTGGAACCCCGAGGCGCGCCCCGTGCCGGTGACCGTACGTCAGGCGGCGCAGGCCGCGGTGCACGACGACGCCGCCGCACTCGTCGTCGACGTCGCCGGACCGGTGATGCTGGTCGTGGAGGCCGACGACCTGCGGTCGCTCGCCGACGGGTTCCGCCTGGTCGAGTCCGCCGGCGGTTGGGCCTGGGCCCGGCTCAGCGAGCCCGCTGGGGGCGCACCGGACCGGTGAGCTTCTCGCCGGGGCCCTCGCCGGGGGCGTCCTCGATGTCCGAGGCCTCCCGGAACGCCAGCTGGAGGGTGCGCAGCCCGTCGCGCAGCGGCGCGGCGTGGTGGTGCCCGAGCCGGGGCGCCGCCGCGGTGACCAGGCCCGCGAGCGCCTCGATCAGGGTGCGTGCCTCGTCGAGGTCGACGTGGTCGGGGAGGTCCTCGGCCAGGCCCAGGTTGACCGCGGCCGAGCTCATCAGGTGCAGCGCGGCGGTGGAGACGATCTCGATGGCAGGGACGTCGGCGATGTCGCGGGAGGTGGCCTCGGCCGCGCCCATGGCGACCTCGGAGGGCATGTCGGTCATGTCCCCAGGGTGTCACGGCCGCCGCGATGTGCGTTCGGCGGTGGTCTGCGGGTATGCTTGCCGGGACCGATCTCGATGATCGGCCGTCTGTGTGCCCCGGCCACCCCCCTTGGGAACACCCGGAGCCTGCAGATGGTTGACCATCACGAGATCTGACAAGCGGAGACCAGTTCTCCCACCCGCATCGACCCCCGGGTCGTCGGGTCCGGTCGCGAGGAGCATCTCGCACGGCGCACGCCGGGCGGGGCGCGTCTCGCCAGGCGTCGAGCCTGGTCCGCGGTGGCGACACCGCCGGACCCGGACGTCGTCGAGGCTGGCTTCCGCTTGTGTGTCGAGCGGAGGCCTTTTTTCTTGCCCAACGGGCACGGGGCCGCCGGGCGACCAGGTCAGCCCACAAGACCCACCCCAGGAGGACCCATCAGCACAGAGCTGCGCATCAACGACCGGATCCGGGTGCCCGAGGTCCGGCTCGTCGGCCCGAACGGCGAGACCGTCGGCATCGTTCGCATCGAGGACGCACTGCGCCTGGCGCAGGAGGCCGACCTCGACCTCGTCGAGGTCGCACCGACTGCGCGTCCGCCCGTCTGCAAGCTCATGGACTACGGCAAGTTCAAGTACGAGAACGCGCAGAAGGCGCGCGAGGCTCGTCGGAACCAGACCAACGTGGTCATCAAGGAGATGAAGCTCCGGCCGAAGATCGACGCGCACGACTACGAGACCAAGAAGGGTCACGTCGTGCGGTTCCTCCGGCAGGGCGACAAGGTCAAGATCACGATCATGTTCCGCGGTCGTGAGCAGCACCGTCCCGAGCTCGGGTTCCGGCTGCTCCAGCGCCTGGCCGAGGACGTGACCGACCTCGGTTTCGTGGAGTCAGCCCCCAAGCAGGACGGCCGCAACATGATCATGGTCCTCGGCCCGCACAAGAAGAAGGCCGAGGCCAAGGCGGAGGTCAAGGCGGAGAAGGCCGAGAAGGCCGCCGAACGGGTCGCCGAGCGCGAGGCGGAGCACGCCGAGCGTTCCGCCGGGGCGACCGCGGCGCCGGTCGAGCCGAAGAAGCCGAAGCGTCGCTCGGAGAACCTCGACCCAGACATGTGACACCAGCCCGTCCGGGCACGGACGGGCGCGAGAGAACCGAAAAGGACAACCAATGCCGAAGATGAAGGCGCACTCCGGTGCGAGCAAGCGCTTCAAGGTGACCGGGTCGGGCAAGCTGCGCCGCCAGAAGGCCGGCCGCCGCCACCTGCTCGAGCACAAGCCGTCGACCCTCACCCGCCGCCTCGCCGGCACCGAGGACGTCGCCAAGGCAGACGTCAAGAAGGTCAAGAAGCTGCTCGGCAAGTGACCTCGCGGTCACCTCGCCGGTCCCCGAACACGTAGAAGCATCAAGGAGTAAGAAGTGGCACGCGTCAAGCGGGCAGTCAATGCCCAGAAGAAGCGCCGGGTAACCCTCGAGCGCGCGTCCGGCTACCGCGGTCAGCGCTCGCGCCTCTACCGCAAGGCCAAGGAGCAGGTCACCCACTCGCTGGTGTACAGCTACCGCGACCGTCGCGCCAAGAAGGGCGAGTTCCGCAAGCTGTGGATCCAGCGCATCAACGCCGCGGCCCGCGCCAACGGCATGACCTACAACCGGTTCATGCAGGGCCTCAAGGCCGCCGGTGTCGAGGTCGACCGCAAGATCCTCGCGGACATGGCCGTCAACGACGCCGCCACGTTCACCGCCATGGTGGAGCTGGCTAAGGCGAACCTCCCCGAGGACGTCAACGCCGAGAAGGCGTCCGCCTGATCGCTGCGGCGACCACCGGGCAACCCACGTCGATGGCGAGTCTCCCTGCCGACCCGACCGTGCTCTCCGCGAGGAGTGGCCGGGTCAAGGCGGCACGGAGGCTCGCCAGACGCGTTTCCAGGGCCGAGACCCGGCTCTTCCTCGCCGAGGGGCCGCAGGCGGTCCGCGAGGCACTCGAGCTGGCCGGCTGTGTGGCCGAGGTGTTCGCGCTGCCGCGCGCGGCCGAGTCGCACCCCGAGCTCAGCGCCCGTGCGGCGGACCAGGGCATCGCCTGGCACCTCGTCGACGACGACGCGCTGCGGTCGCTCGCCGAGACCGTGCACCCGCAGGGCGTGGTCGCGGTGTGCCGGTTCCTGGACCGGCCGCTGACCGCCGTACTCCCCGAGCCGCCCGTGGCCACCCCGGCGCTCGTGGCGGTGTGCGCGGACGTGCGCGACCCGGGCAACGCCGGGACGGTCATCCGGTCCGCGGACGCTGCCGGTGCTTCCGCGGTGGTCCTCACCGGGAGCTCGGTCGATCCCTACAACGGCAAGGCGGTGCGCGCCAGCGCCGGCAGCCTGTTCCACCTCGGACTGGCGATCGAGCCCGACACCGCGGAGGTGGTGGCCGAGCTCCGCCGCCGGGGCTTCCTGGTGCTCGCCGCCGACGGCGCCGGTGAGACCGACCTCGACCGCGCACTCGACGACGGCCTGCTCGACCTCCCCACCGCGTGGCTGTTCGGCAACGAGGCCTGGGGCCTGCCCGACGAGGTCGCCGCACTGGCCGACCACCGGGTGCGGATCCCGATCCATGGCCGCGCCGAGAGCCTCAACCTGGCCACGGCAGCAGCGGTCTGTCTCTACGCCTCGGCGGGCGCGCAGCGACGCGCGGCACGCTGAGCGCGACGAGTCGCAACGCCCGGTTTCAACCACTAGCCTGGGCTGCGTGCCGTTCCTCCCCAAGCCCGTCGACCCGCTGAGCTTCGACGCGCTGCCCGACGGAGTGATCCTCGCCGACCAGACCGGCACGGTGGTCGGGATGAACGCCGCCGCCCGGATGATGCTGCGCACCGGCGACGGACGCGGCAAGCACCTCTCCGACGTGGTCGCGCTCCAGGACCAGGCCGGCAACGACTGGTACACCACCGTCGGCCTGTACGACGGTCCGCGGCTGCGCTCCGGGATCCCCGAGCAGTCGTGGTTCCTCGCCGACGGCACCGAGCTGCTGCTCACCGTGCGGATCCTGCGCGAGGGCAAGCAGGGCCCCACCCGCGGGGTGGCCCTGTGCCTGCGCACGTCGCGCGCACGCGCCCGGCTCGACCGCGAGCGCTCCGACCTCGTCGCCACCGTCGCGCACGAGCTGCGCTCGCCGCTGACCGGCGTGAAGGGCTTCGTCGCCACGCTGCTCACCAAGTGGGACCGGCTCAACGACGACCAGAAGAAGCTGATGCTCACCACGGTCAACTCCGATGCCGACCGGCTCACGCGGCTGATCGCGGAGCTGCTCGACGTGGCCCGGATCGACACCGGCCGGCTGTCGCTGTACCCCCGGCCGCTGGACTTCACCCCGGCCGTGGAGCGGGTGCTGGACTCGGTGCGGGCGGGCACGGGACGCGAGATCGTGCTCGACGCCGCGCCCGACCTGCCGCGGGTGCACGCAGACCCCGACAAGTTCGTGCAGGTGGTCACCAACCTCGTGGAGAACGCCGTGCGGCACGGCGAGGGCGTGGTCCGGCTCACGCTCGGCCCGACCGGCGACGGCGATGCGTTCCGCGGGGTCCGGATGCACGTCGACGACCAGGGTGAGGGGATCAGCCCGGAGATCCGCAACCGGGTCTTCACCAAGTTCTGGAAGCACGGGGTGCGCGGCGGGTCCGGGCTGGGGATGTACATCGTGCACGGCCTGGTCACCGCCCACGGCGGCGCGGTGGAGATCGGCGACGCGCCCGGAGGCGGCGCCCGGATCACCGTGACCTGGCCCGCCGAGGACCTCCGCGAGGAGTGAGTCCAGCGGGCGAATCCGGTTCGCGCTGCGGCGCGGGCAGTTCCTAGACTGGTGCGTGCACCCACCCCCGCCGCCCCGTGAAAGGCAACCATGTCGGGCCCGAACACCGATTACGACCCCGTCGAGGTCACCCCGTTGCGCGCCGACGAGGTCGACGCCATGCGTGACGCAGCGCTCGCGGCGATCGCCGAGGCCGGTGACCTGGAGGAGCTCAAGGCGGTCCGACTCGCCCACGCGGGGGAGCGCTCGCCGCTCGCCCTGGCGAACCGGGAGATCGGTGCCCTCCCGCCGCAGGCGCGCAAGGAGGCCGGGATGCGCGTGGGCCAGGCCCGCGGCGCGGTCAGCAAGGCGCTGGCCGAGCGGCAGGAGGTGCTGCAGGCCGAGCGCGAGGCCCGGATGCTGGTCGAGGAGACCGTCGACGTCACCGTCCCGTGGGACCGCGAGCCGCAGGGCGCCCGGCACCCGCTGACCACCATCCAGGAGACGATCGCTGACGTGTTCGTCGCGATGGGCTGGGAGGTCGCCGAGGGTCCCGAGGTGGAGGCCGAGTGGCTCAACTTCGACGCTCTGAACCTCGGCCCCGACCACCCGGCGCGGACCATGCAGGACACCTTCTGGCTCGAGCCCTCCGAGGGCGGGCTGGTGCTGCGCACCCACACCTCGCCGGTGCAGGCGCGGACCATGATCACCGAGCAGCCGCCGATCTACGTCGTCGTGCCGGGCCGGGTCTACCGCACCGACGAGCTCGACGCGACGCACACCCCGGTCTTCCACCAGGTCGAGGGGCTCGTCGTCGACAAGGGCATCTCGATGGCGCACCTGAAGGGCACCCTCGACCACTTCGCCGAGGCGATGTTCGGCGAGGGCATCACGACCCGGTTCCGCCCGTCGTACTTCCCGTTCACCGAGCCCAGCGCCGAGGTCGACCTGGTCTGCTTCGTGTGCCGCGGCACCGGCCGCGACAGCAGCGGCGAGCAGGACTGTCGCACCTGCAAGGGCGAGGGCTGGATCGAGTGGGGCGGCTGCGGCGTGGTCAACCCCCGGGTGCTGACCGCCTGCGGCATCGACCCCGAGACCTACTCCGGCTTCGCGTTCGGCATGGGCCTGGAGCGGACCCTGATGTTCCGCCACGGCATCGGGGACATGCGCGACATCGTCGAGGGCGACGTCCGGTTCACCCTGCCCTTCGGAATGGAGATCTGATGCGGGCCCCGCTTTCCTGGCTGCGTGAGTACGTCGACCTGCCCGCCGACCTCACCCCGGAGGACCTCGCGCACCGGATGACCATGCTCGGGCTGAAGCTCGAGTCCCTGGAGGCCCCTGGCGCCGAGATCGAGGGCCCGCTCGTGGTGGGCCGGGTGCTCGGCTTCGACGACGAGCCGCAGAAGAACGGCAAGGTGATCCGGTGGTGCCGGGTCGACGTCGGACCCGAGCACAACGACGCCGACGGCGGGCGCGGCATCGTCTGCGGTGCGCACAACTTCGCCGAGGGCGACCTGGTCGTGGTCTCCCTGCCCGGCTCGGTGCTGCCCGGACCGTTCCCGATCTCCGCGCGCAAGACCTACGGCCACGTCTCCGACGGGATGATCTGCTCCACCCGGGAGCTCGGCACCGGCGACGACCACGGCGGGATCCTGGTCCTCGACCCGCGGCTGGAGCCGGACGTGAAGCCCGGCGACGACGCGATCGAGCTGCTGCACCTGCGCGACCACGTGATCGAGTTCGAGATCAACCCCGACCGCGCCTACGGGCTGTCGCTGCGCGGGCTGGCCCGCGACGCCGCCCTGGGCTTCGGTGTCGGCTTCCACGACCCGGCGGTCCGTGAGGTGCCCGCACCCAACGACGCCGGCTACCCGGTGAGCGTCGAGGCGCCGGACGGCTGTCCGGTGTTCGCGACCCGGACGGTCACCGGCTTCGACCCGAGCGCGCCGACCCCGCGCTGGCTCGCCCGCCGGATCCAGCTGGCCGGGATGCGCCCGATCTCGCTCGCCGTCGACATCACCAACTACGTGATGCTCGAGCTCGGCCAGCCAATCCACGGCTACGACGGCGACAAGCTGCAGGGCCCGATCGTCGTACGCCGGGCCCGGCCGGGGGAGAAGCTCACCACGCTCGACGACGTCACCCGCGACCTCGATCCCGAGGACCTGCTGATCACCGACGACCGGGGACCGATCGGCCTCGCCGGGGTGATGGGCGGCCAGGAGACCGAGCTCAGCGCGACCACGACCCACGTGGTCATCGAGGCGGCGCACTTCGAGCCCACCTCGATCTTCCGCACCGCCCGCCGGCACAAGCTGCCCTCGGAGGCCTCCAAGCGCTTCGAGCGTGGCGTCGACCCGCTGCTGCCCGCCTACGCCGCGGACCGGGTGGCCGAGCTGCTGGTCGCATTCGGTGGCGGCACGGTCACCGACGGGGTGACCTACGTCGGCAGCCCGCCGGAGGCCGCCGACCTCGTCATCGACGCCGGACTGCCTGCCCGGATCAGCGGGATCGACATCCCGGCCGACACCGCAGCGGAGCACCTGCGCGCGGTCGGCTGCGCGGTCGCCGTGGACGGGGACCGGCTCACGGTCGCGCCGCCGTCGTGGCGGCCCGACATCACCGACCCCTACGACCTCGTCGAGGAGGTCGTCCGCGTGGTCGGCTACGACCGGGTGCCCTCGGTGCTGCCGAGCGCCCCGACCGGTCGCGGGCTGACCCGCACGCAGCGGCTGCGTCGGCGTGCCGGGCGGGCCCTGGCGGGCTCCGGCTACGTCGAGGTGCTGACCTACCCGTTCGTGGGCGAGGCCGACTGGGACGCGCTCGCGCTCGACGCCGACGACGACCGCCGGCGCACCGTGCGGGTGGCCAACCCGCTGTCGGAGGAGGAGCCGGAGCTGCGCACCACGCTGCTGCCCGGCCTGCTCAAGACGCTGGCCCGCAACGTCGGCCGCGGGATCAGCGACGTCGCCCTCTTCGAGCAGGCGCCGGTGTACCTGCCGGGGCCGGGGGAGCGGACGGCGCCGATCCTGGGCGTCGACCGCCGGCCCACCCCCGAGGAGTGGGCCGAGCTCCAGGCCGCCGTCCCCGACCAGCCGATGCACGTAGCGGTCGCGCTGGCCGGTGAGCGGGAGCGCTCGGGATGGTGGGGCAAGGGCCGCCAGGCCGAGTGGGCCGACGCGGTGGAGGCGGTGCGCCGCCTGGCGCGCACGCTCGGCGCCGAGGTGGACGTGCGCTCCGCGAGTCGCGCTCCCTGGCACCCGGGCCGCTGCGCCGAGGTGCTGCTCGACGGCGCCGTCGTCGGTCACGCCGGTGAGCTGCACCCCAACGTCTGCAAGGCGTTCGGTGTCCCGCCGCGCACGGCGGTGGCCGAGGTGGACCTCGACGCGCTGATGCTGGCCGCGGCCGACGTCGTCCCGGCCCCGGCGTTCTCGACGTACCCCGTGGCGAAGGAGGACGTCGCGCTCGTGGTCGACGACACGGTTTCGGCGGCCGCGGTCGCGGGAACGCTGCGAGAAGGTGCCGGTCCGCTGCTGGAGTCGCTGCGGCTCTTCGACGTCTACACCGGCGAGCAGGTCGGTGCCGGCAAGAAGTCGTTGGCCTTCGCCCTGCGGTTCCGGGCACCCGACCGCACGCTCACCGATGCCGAGGTCGCCGAGGCTCGGGAGACCGCGGTCCGGCTGGCCGCGCAGCGACATGGGGCGACGCTCCGGTCCTGAGCGCAACTTGCATGCCCATGCACTTTCCCGTATGGTCATGCGCATGTCTGAGGCGAGGAACGTCAAGATCGCCGTCGCCGGCGCCAGCGGGTACGCCGGGGGCGAGGTGCTACGCCTGCTCCTGGACCACCCGGCCGTCGAGATCGGTGCGCTGACCGCCGGCTCCAATGCCGGTGAGCGGCTCGGCCGGCTGCAGCCGCACCTGGTCCCGTTGGCCGACCGGGTCCTCGAGGACACCACCGTGGAGGTGCTGTCGGGCCACGACGTGGTCTTCCTGGCGCTTCCGCACGGACAGTCCGGCGAGATCGCCAAGGCACTGTCCGACGACTGCGTCGTGATCGACTGTGGTGCGGACTTCCGGCTCGCCGACGCTGGGTTGTGGGAGAAGTTCTACGGCGGGCAGCACGCCGGCTCGTGGCCCTACGGCATGCCCGAGCTGCGTGGCCAGCGCGACCGGCTCGCCGGCGCGACCCGGATCGCGGTGCCCGGCTGCTACCCCACGGTCTCGACTCTCACCATCGCCCCGGCGGTTGCGGCCGGGGTGGTCGATCCCTCCGACGTGGTGGTCGTGGCCGCCTCCGGCACCTCGGGCGCCGGCAAGGCCGCCAAGCCGCACCTGCTCGGGTCGGAGGTGATGGGCTCGGCGAGCGCCTACGGCGTCGGCGGGACCCACCGGCACACCCCCGAGATCATCCAGAACCTCTCCGGGCTCACCGACGAGCAGGTGCGCGTCTCGTTCACCCCGATGCTCGTCCCGATGCCTCGCGGCATTCTGGCCACCTGCTCGGCTCCCCTGACCGGGCAGCTCTCCGCCGAGGACGCCCGCGCGATCTACGCGAAGGCGTACGCCGACGAGCCGTTCGTCCAGGTGCTGCCCGAGGGGCAGTGGCCGCAGACCAAGTCCGTCGTCGGGTCCAACAGCGTGCACGTGCAGGTCACCGTGGACGCCGACGCCGGACGGCTCGTCGCCGTCGGCGCCGTCGACAACCTCGCCAAGGGCACCGGCGGCGCCGCGGTCCAGTGCATGAACCTCGCGCTCGGTCTGCCCGAGACCACCGGTCTCACCACGGTCGGTCTCGCGCCGTGAACCCCGCCTCCGCCCGGACCACCGGCCGGACCGCACCCGAAGGAACATCATGAGTGTCACCGCCCCCAAGGGCTTCCGTGCGTCCGGCGTGGCCGCCGGCCTGAAGTCCACCGGCGCCAAGGACATGGCGCTGGTCGTCAACGACGGGCCCCAGCACGCCTCCGCGACGGTGTTCACCAGCAACCGCTGCAAGGCCAACCCCGTGCTGTGGAGCCAGGAGGTCGTCAAGGACGGTGTCGTCCGCGCGGTGATCCTGAACTCCGGCGGTGCCAACTGCTACACCGGCGCCGAGGGCTTCCAGACCACGCATGCCGTCGCCGAGCAGACCGCCGGCGCGCTCGGGATCGGGCCGATCGACGTGGTGGTCTGCAGCACCGGCCTGATCGGCCTCAGGAACGACCGCGAGGACCTCCTCGCCGGCGTGGACGCGTGTGCGGCGGCCCTCTCGGTCGACGGCGGCCGTGACGCCGCCGAGGCGATCATGACCACCGACTCGGTGAGCAAGGGGGTCGTCGTCGAGGGCAGCGGCTGGACGATCGGCGGGATGGCCAAGGGCGCCGGGATGCTGGCCCCCCAGCTGGCCACGATGCTCGTCGTACTCACCACCGACGCCAAGATCACCGCACAGGAGGCGGACCAGGCGCTCCGCGCAGCGACCCGGGTCAGCTTCGACCGGCTCGACTCCGACGGCTGCATGTCCACCAACGACACCGTGACCCTGCTGGCCAGCGGCGCCTCGGGGATCACGCCGACGCTCGAGGACTTCACCGAGGCGCTGACCCGGGCCTGCACGGACCTCGCGATGCAGCTGCTGGCCGACGCCGAGGGCGCCGACCACGAGATCGCGATCACGGTCCTGAACGCCGCGAGCGAGGACGACGCCGTGGAGGTCGGACGCTCGGTCGCCCGCAGCAACCTCTTCAAGGCAGCCGTCTTCGGCAAGGATCCCAACTGGGGCCGCGTGCTCGCCTCGATCGGCACCACGCAGGCCGCGTTCGACCCCGCCGACCTCGACGTGGCGATGAACGGCGTCTGGGTCTGCCGCGCCTCGGAGCCCGCCGAGTCCCCGGACCTGGTCGACCTGTCGGGTCGGGAGGTCACGGTCACGATCGACCTCAAGGCCGGGGACGCCCGCGCGACGGTGTGGACCAATGACCTGACGCACGCCTACGTGCACGAGAACTCCGCCTACTCCAGCTGAGGATACGCCGACGATGACGACCGACCCCTCGAGCTCCGAGCTCGCCGCCGCCAAGAGCCCGGCGGAGTGGAAGAAGATGACCCAGAAGGCAGCCACGCTCGCCGAGGCGCTGCCCTGGCTCAAGCAGTACCACGCCAAGACCATCGTGGTGAAGTACGGCGGCAACGCGATGACCGACGACGACCTGAAGCGGGCGTTCGCCGAGGACATCGTCTTCCTGCGCTACGCCGGCTTCCACCCCGTGGTGGTGCACGGCGGCGGCCCGCAGATCAACCGGATGCTGGACCGGCTGGAGATCGACTCGGAGTTCCGCGGCGGGCTGCGGGTCACCACGCCCGAGGCGATGGACGTCGTGCGGATGGTCCTCGTCGGTCAGGTGGGCCGCGAGCTTGTGGGGCTGCTCAACCAGCACGGACCGCTGGCGGTCGGCCTGTCCGGTGAGGACGCCGGGTTGTTCACCGCGCGCCGCACCAACGCGGTCGTCGACGGGGAGGAGGTCGACCTCGGCCTGGTCGGCGAGGTGGAGAAGGTCCGCCCCGAGGCGGTGCGGGACCTGATCGAGGCCGGGCGGATCCCGGTGATCTCGTCGGTCGCGCCGGACGAGGACGGCGTCGTGCACAACGTCAACGCCGACACCGCAGCCGGTGCCCTGGCCGCCGCGCTCGGCGCCGAGAAGCTGCTCGTGCTCACCGACGTCGAGGGTCTCTACCGCGACTGGCCCGACAGCGACGACGTGATCGGTCAGATCAGTCCCGAGGCGCTCGAGGAGCTGCTGCCGTCGCTGGCCAGCGGCATGGTCCCGAAGATGCGGGCCTGCCTGACCGCGATCCGCGGCGGCGTGCCGCGCACCACGGTCGTCGACGGTCGCGAGCCGCACGCCGTGCTCCTGGAGATCTTCACCGACGAGGGCGTCGGCACGCAGGTGCTTCCCGGGGTGGAGACCAAGGTCCGCTCCGCGCTGCGGAAGGAGGGTGAGTGAGATGACCGACGAGACCACGACCGAGACGGTCAAGGAGCGCTACAGCCACGCCCTGATGAACACCTTCGGTCCGCCGAAGCTGGTGCTCACCCGCGGCGAGGGCGCCCGGGTCTGGGACGCCGACGGCAAGGAGCACCTCGACCTGCTCGGCGGCATCGCCGTCAACGCCCTCGGACACGCACACCCCGCCCTGGTCACCGCCGTCAGCGAGCAGCTGGCCACCCTCGGGCACGTCTCGAACTTCTTCGCCACCGAGCCGCAGGTCACCCTCGCCGAGCGGCTGCTCGACCTCCTGGGCGTGGAGGGCAAGGTCTTCTTCGCCAACTCCGGCACCGAGGCCAACGAGGCGGCGTTCAAGCTGACCCGCCGCACCGGCCGGACCAGGATCGTCGCCGCCGAGGGAGCCTTCCACGGCCGCACGATGGGCGCTCTGGCGCTGACCGCCAAGGCGGCCTATCGGGAGCCCTTCGAGCCGCTCCCCGGAGAGGTGACCTTCGTGCCCTACGGCGACGCGGACGCGCTCGCCGCGGCAGTCACCGACGAGACCGCCGCGGTGGTGCTCGAGCCGATCCAGGGCGAGGCGGGCGTGGTCGTGCCCCCGGAGGGCTACCTCCGGGCGGCGCGCGAGATCACCAGCGCCCACGGCGCCCTGCTCTGGTTCGACGAGGTGCAGACCGGCATGGGCCGCACCGGGGCCTGGTTCGCCCACACCGCCGGCGGAGTGGTCCCCGACGTGGTCACCCTGGCCAAGGGCCTCGCCGGCGGCATCCCGATCGGCGCCTGCATCGCCGTCGGCGAGCACGGCTCGCTCCTGCAGCCCGGCAACCACGGCACCACCTTCGGCGGCAACCCGGTCGCGGCGGCGGCCGCGCTCGCGGTGATCGACACCATCGAGAAGGACGACCTCCTCGGCAACGCGCAGCGGGTCGGGGGACACCTCGCCGAGAAGCTGCGGGACCCGCGGGTGAGCGAGATCCGTCAGGTCGGGCTGCTGATCGGGCTCGACCTCACCGCCCCCGTGGCGGCGAAGGCGACCGCGGTCGCGCTGCGCCACGGGTTCATCATCAACGACTGCGCGCCCGACCGGGTGCGGCTCGCACCGCCTCTGGTGCTGACCGAGGCGCAGGCCGATGCGTTCGCAGCGGCGTGGCCGGCGATCCTCGACGAGGCGTTCGCGGGGGAGGCCTCATGACCCGGCACTTCCTGCGCGACGACGACCTGACCCCCGCGGCCCAGGCCGAGGTGCTGGCACTCGCGGCACGGCTGAAGGCCGACCGGTTCGCAGCCCGTCCGCTGGAGGGGCCCCGCACGGTCGCCGTGCTCTTCGACAAGCCCACGCTGCGCACGCAGGCGTCGTTCACCTCGGGCATCGCCGAGCTTGGCGGCTTCCCGATGATCATCGACGCGCGGCTCGCCCAGGTCGGCACCCGCGAGTCGGTCGCCGACACCGCCCGGGTGCTCGGCCGGCAGGCCACGGCGATCGTGTGGCGCACCTTCCACCAGCGGGACCTGGAGGAGATGGCGGAGTACGCCGGCGTGCCGGTGGTCAACGCCCTCACCGACGCCTTCCACCCCTGCCAGGTCCTCGCGGACCTGCTCACCGTCACCGAGCACCTCGGCGACCTCGCCGGGCGCCGGCTGGTGTTCCTCGGCGACGCCGCCTCCAACATGGCGCACTCCTACCTCCTGGGCGGCGCGACGGCCGGCATGCACGTGGTGGTCAGCGGTCCCGCCGGGTTCGAACCCGATGCGGCCGTGCTGGCACGGGCCCAGGAGATCGCCGCCGGCACGGGCGGCTCGGCGACGTACGACCCGGACCCGACCGGTGCGGTGGCCGGCGCCGACGTCGTCGCCACCGACACCTGGGTGTCGATGGGCAAGGAGGCCGAGGCCGAGCAGCGGATGGAGCCGTTCCGTCCCTACTCGCTCACCGCGGACCTGCTCGGCAAGGCGGCCGGGCACGCGATCGTGCTGCACTGCCTGCCCGCCTACCGGGGCAAGGAGATCAGCGCCGAGGTGATCGACGGCCCGCAGAGCGTCGTCTGGGACGAGGCCGAGAACCGTCTCCACGCGCAGAAGGCGGTGCTGACCTGGCTGCTCGACGAGGGCGAGGTGCCGGCGTGACCGGCCCCGGCGCGATGCCGATGACCAAGGGTGCCCGCCAGCAGCGGATCGTCGAGCTGCTGAGCAGGCACCAGGTGCGCTCGCAGACCGAGCTCGCCGAGCTGCTCGCGCAGTCCGGGGTCAGCGTCACCCAGGCCACGTTGTCCCGTGACCTCGTCGAGCTCGACGCGGTCAAGGTGCGTGTGCCCGGCGGGGCCCTCGTGTACGCCGTACCCGCCGAGGGCGGTGACCGCACCCCCCGTCCCGGCGGCGACCCCGCGGCGGCCGAGGCCAGGCTGGCGCGGCTGCTCGCCGAGCTGATGGTCTCCGCGGACGCCTCGGCCAACATGGCCCTGCTGCGCACGCCGCCGGGAGCGGCGCAGTTCCTCGCCTCGGCCTTCGACAAGGCCGACCTGCCCGGGATCCTCGGCACCGTCGCCGGCGACGACACCGTCCTGGTGATCAGCCGCGACCCCGACGGCGGTGCGGTGCTCGCCGAGAGGCTGATCGCCCTCGCCAACCAGCCCCATGCCAGCTCCACCCCAACCCAGAAGGAAGACCACACGTGAGCAAGGTCCTGACCTCCCTGCCCGTCGGCGAACGCGTCGGCATCGCCTTCTCCGGGGGCCTCGACACCTCGGTCGCCGTGGCCTGGATGCGGGAGAAGGGTGCGGTGCCCTGCACGTACACCGCCGACATCGGGCAGTACGACGAGCCGGACATCTCCGGGGTGCCCGACCGGGCCACCGAGTACGGCGCCGAGATCGCCCGCGCGGTCGACTGCCGGCTGCCGCTGGTCGAGGAGGGGTTCGCCGCGATCGCCTGCGGCGCCTTCCACATCCGCTCCGGCGGTCGGGCCTACTTCAACACCACGCCGCTGGGACGCGCGGTCACCGGCACGATGCTGGTCCGGGCGATGCACGAGGACGGCGTCGACATCTGGGGCGACGGCTCGACGTTCAAGGGCAACGACATCGAGCGGTTCTACCGCTACGGCCTGCTGGCCAACCCGCAGCTGCGCATCTACAAGCCCTGGCTCGACGCGGACTTCGTGCACGAGCTCGGCGGGCGCACCGAGATGAGCCAGTGGCTCACCGAGCGCGGCCTGCCGTACCGCGACAGCCAGGAGAAGGCCTACTCCACCGACGCCAACATCTGGGGCGCCACCCACGAGGCGAAGACGCTGGAGCACCTCGACACCTCGCTCGAGGTGGTCGAGCCGATCATGGGCGTGAAGTTCTGGGACCCGTCGGTCGAGATCGAGACCGAGGACGTCACCGTCGCCTTCGAGGAGGGCCGCCCGGTCGCGATCAACGGGGTGAAGTACGACGACCCCGTCGCGCTCGTCCGCGAGGCCAACGCCATCGGCGGCCGCCACGGGCTGGGCATGTCCGACCAGATCGAGAACCGGATCATCGAGGCGAAGTCCCGCGGCATCTACGAGGCGCCCGGCATGGCGCTGCTGTGGATCGTCTACGAGCGCCTGCTCAACGCCATCCACAACGAGGACACCCTCGCCAGCTACGCGCTCAACGGCCGCCGCCTGGGCCGGCTGCTCTACGAGGGTCGCTGGCTGGACCCGCAGGCGCTGATGCTGCGCGAGTCGATCCAGCGCTGGGTCGCCTCGGTCGTGACGGGGGAGGTCACCCTGCGGCTGCGTCGGGGTGAGGACTACACCGTGCTCGACACCGACGGCCCGGCGTTCTCCTACCACCCCGACAAGCTGTCCATGGAGCGCACCGAGAACGCCGCGTTCGGCCCGCTGGACCGGATCGGGCAGCTGACCATGCGCAACCTCGACATCGCCGACTCCCGCTCCAAGCTCGAGCTGTACGCCGCGCAGCCGCTCGACCAGGGCCAGGTGCTCGTCGAGAACGGCACCCTGTTCGGCGAGCTCCCGGCCGGCGGGTACGACAAGATCACCGAGAACCCCGTGGCACCCGGCGAGCTCGACGAGGAGGCCCTCGACCACGCCGCCATGGAGTCCGGCACCGACTGACCCGAGGAAGACGTGAGCGAGAACCCGAAGACCAACACCGGCGCCCTGTGGGGCGGACGGTTCGCCGACGGCCCGTCGGACGCCCTGGCGGCACTGTCGAAGTCGACGCACTTCGACTGGCGCCTGGCGCCCTACGACCTCGCCGGGTCGAAGGCGCACGCCCGGGTGCTGCACCGGGCCGGACTGCTCTCCGACGCCGACCTGGACGGGCTGCTGACCGGGCTCGACTCACTGGCCGCCAAGGTCGAGTCGGGCGAGGTCGCGCCCGCGGCCTCCGACGAGGACGTGCACGGCGCCCTCGAGCGGCTGCTGATCGAGGAGGTCGGCGCCGGCCTGGGTGGACGGCTCCGCGCCGGCCGGTCCCGCAACGACCAGGTGGCCACGCTGTTCAAGGTGTTCCTGCGCGACCACGCCCGCGTCGTGACGACGCTGGTGCTCGACCTGGTCGAGGCGATCGCCGAGCAGGCCGAGCGGCACCTCGGTGCGCCGATGCCCGGGCGCACGCACCTCCAGCACGCCCAGCCGGTGCTGCTCTCGCACCACCTGCTCGCGCACGCCTGGCCGTTGCTGCGCGACGTGTCCCGGATCCGCGACTGGGACGGGCGGGTGGCCGCGGACTCGCCGTACGGCTCCGGCGCGCTGGCCGGCTCCTCGCTCGGCCTCGACCCGCAGCAGGTGGCTCGTGAGCTGGGCTTCACCGACTCCAGTGCCAACTCCATCGACGGGACCGCCTCGCGTGACTTCGTGGCCGAGCTGGCGTTCGTGCTCGCCATGATCGGCGTCGACGTCTCCCGGCAGGCCGAGGAGGTGATCATCTGGGCGACCAAGGAGTTCGGCTTCGTCGAGCTCGACGACGCGTACTCCACCGGGTCGAGCATCATGCCGCAGAAGAAGAACCCCGACATCGCCGAGCTCGCCCGGGGCAAGGCCGGCCGCCTGATCGGCAACTTGTCCGGGCTGCTGGCCACGCTCAAGGCGCTTCCGCTGGCGTACAACCGCGACCTCCAGGAGGACAAGGAGCCGGTCTTCGACTCCGTCGACACCCTCGAGGTGCTTCTCCCCGCGTTCACCGGGATGGTGGCCACCCTGCGGTTCCGGACCGACCGGATGGCCGAGCTGGCTCCCCAGGGCTTCTCGCTGGCCACCGACGTGGCCGAGTGGCTGGTGCGCGAGGGCGTGCCGTTCCGGGTCGCCCACGAGGTCGCCGGTGCGTGCGTACGCCGCTGCGAAGAGCTCGGCTGCGAGCTCGACGAGCTCACCGACGCGCAGTTCGCAGAGATCTCCCCGCACCTGACTCCGGGCGTGCGCGAGGTGCTCACCGTCGAGGGATCCATCGCCTCGCGCGCGTCGCGCGGTGGCACGGCCACCGAGCGCGTCACCGAGCAGCTCGCCGAGCTGAGGGCGACAGTCGCCGGACACCGTGCCTGGCTCGGCTGAGGCGCTCGCCGGGCCGGTCCTCGAGGTCGCCCCGTCGCTGCTGGGAGCGGTGCTGCGCCACGAGACCGACGAGGGTGCCGTCGCGGTCCGGCTCACCGAGGTCGAGGCGTACGCCGGGGAGCAGGACCCGGGCTCGCACGCCTACCGGGGCCTGACCCGCCGCAACGCGGTGATGTTCGGCCCGCCCGGCCACCTCTACGTCTACTTCACCTACGGCATGCACTACTGCTGCAACGTGGTGGTCGGTGAGGCCGGGCACGCCTCGGCGGTGCTGCTGCGCGCCGGTGAGGTGGTCGAGGGGATCGAGCTGGCACGGAGCCGCCGCCGCAACGGACCGGACCGGGACCTGGCCCGGGGGCCGGCCCGGCTGTGCCAGGCACTGGGGATCGACCTGAGCCACAACGGCGCGCACCTGCTCGCCGACTCGGCTCTGCGGCTGCGGCTCCCTCCGGAGCCGGCACCGTCCGGCAGCATCAGCACCGGCCCTCGCGTGGGTCTGCGCCACGCCGCGGACCATCCCTGGAGGTTCTGGCTGACCGGGGAGCAGACGGTGTCTGCCTACCGCCCCGCGAAGAAGCTCCGGCGGACCTAGCCTGGAGGTATGGGCAGCCAGCTGCTCGTCCTCGCCGGGGACGTCATGACCGGTCGTGGGGTCGACCAGATCCTCCGGAACCCGGGGTCTCCGCGACTGCACGAGGAGTACGTCCGGGACGCCCGGTCCTACGTCGAGCTGGCGGAGCGGGTCAACGGACCGGTGCCGCGCGAGGCCGACCCCACCTGGCCGTGGGGCGACGCCCTCGAGACGATGGCCGCCGCGGACTCGTCGGTCCGGGTGATGAACCTCGAGACCAGCGTGACCCGCAGCGACGACCTCGCCCCCGACAAGGCGGTGCGCTACCGGATGAACCCGGCGAACGTCGAGTGCCTGCAGGTCGCCGGCGTCGACGTGTGGACGTTGGCCAACAACCACGTGCTGGACCACGGGACGGCGGGGCTCCTCGAGACCTTGGAGACGCTGGCCGGCGCGGGGCTCCGGAGCGCCGGCGCCGGCCGCGACTTGACGCAGGCATGGGCCCCGGCGGTCGTCGAGCACGGTCCCGGTCGGGTGCTCGTGCTGTCGGTCGGCCACGCATCGAGCGGCGTCCCCGAGGACTGGGCGGCCGGCGGGGCGCAGCCCGGCGTGGCCCTCCTGCCTGACCTCTCCGAGGCCACCGCGGCTCGGGTCACCGAGGCGTTCGACCGGGTGGCTCGAGCGGGGGATCTGCGCGTCGTGTCGGTGCACTGGGGGAGCAACTGGGGGTTCCGCGTCCCGGAGGCACACCGCCGGTTCGCGCACCTGCTGGTCGACGCCGGCGTGCACGTCGTACACGGGCACTCCTCGCACCATCCGAGGCCGGTCGAGGTCTACCGCGGCCGGCTGATCCTCTACGGCTGTGGTGACCTGGTCGACGACTACGAGGGGATCACCGGCTACGAGGGCTTCCGCGACGATCTCCGGCTGCTCCACCTGGCCCGGATCGACCACGACTCCGGTGCCCTGCTCGGCCTGGAGATGGTGCCGTTCCAGGCACGCCGGCTGCG
>JBMOMG010000129.1:0-19045 GCA_049323155.1 Actinomycetota bacterium
TCGCGGGTGAGCCGCTCCTTCTCGACCGCGAGCGTGCGCCGGGCCTCCTGCACCTCCCGGTCGGCGGCGGCACGGGCCTGCTCGGCCTCGCGGCGGGCGCTGGTGCGCAGCGTGTTGCTCTCCTGCTCGGCGGCCAGGCGCAGCTGCTCGGCCTCGCGCCGGGCGCTGGCGAGCAGGTCCTCGGCCTCGGCGCGGGCCATCGAGCGCTGCTGCTCGACGTCGGCGGTCATCCGGGCCCGGGTCTCGTCGAGCTCCTTGAGTTGGACGATCCGCATGTCCTCGGCGTCGCGGCTCGCCTCCGCGCGGACCGCCTCGGCGTCCTTGTGCGCCTGCTTCTTGATCTCCTCGGCCTGCGCGCGGGCCTGCGCGAGCACCTCGTCGGCCTGCTCCTCGGCCAGCCGCAGCATCTCGCTGGCGCGGCCGCCCAGCCCGGCGTACGTCGGCTGCTCGTTCTCGGCCAGCTTCTGCTGCAGCTCGGCGACCTGCTTCTCGAGCTGCTTGAGGCGCGACCGGGCCTCGGTGAGGCTGGTCGCGAGGCCGGCCTTCTCGCCGGCGAGGGTGTGCAGCGCGCGGTCGACGGCTGCCTGGTCGTACCCGCGGCGGACCACGGGGAAGCTCTGCTGGGGGGTGACCGGCCCCGCAGCGCCGGCGCCGCCGACGGTCTCGATGACCTGTGTCGCGTCGTCAGCACCGCTGTTGGAGGGATCGTCGTCGAAGATTGACAGCCCGGGTCGGTCATTCATGGCGTTTCCCCTACCTCGTTTGCGTGTTCAGGTGCCTAAGTCTGTCCGAGTGCCCAGGTTAGTCCGCCGATACCCCCGGGACACTCGGCCCGGAAGCGGCTGACCGCCGCACCCAGCAGACCTGGGTACGGCGGTCAGCGCGGCGTTGCGGGCGCAGCAGGTCAGACGCCGCGGAACCGGTTGATCTCGTCGATGTGCTTGGCGCGCATCTCCTCGTCGATGACGCCGAGCCCCTCCTCGGGTGCGAGGCACAGCACGCCGACCTTGCCCTGGTGCTGGTTCTTGTGCACGTCGAGCGTGGCCTGACCGACCTCCGCGAGCGGGTAGCTCTGCGACAGCGTCGGGTGGATCATGCCCTTGGCGATGAGCCGGTTGGCCTCCCAGGACTCGCGGTAGTTCGCGAAGTGCGAGCTGATGATCCGCTTGAGGTTCATCCACAGGTAGCGGTTGTCGTACTCGTGCATGTAGCCGGTCGTCGACGCACAGGTGGTGATCGTGCCGCCCTTGCGGGTCACGTAGACCGAGGCGCCGAAGGTCTCGCGGCCGGGGTGCTCGAAGACGATGTCGATGTCCTCGCCGCCGGTGAGCTCACGGATGCGCTTGCCGAAGCGCTTCCACTCCTTGGGGTCCTGGGTGCGCTCGTCCTTCCAGAACTTGTAGTCCTCCTCGGCCCGGTTGATGATCAGCTCCGCACCCATGCTGCGGGCGATCTCGGCCTTCTCGTCGGAGGAGACGACGCAGATCGGGGTGGCGCCGCCGTTGAGGGCGTACTGCGTCGCGAAGCCACCGAGGCCGCCGGAGGCGCCCCAGATCAGGACGTTGTCGCCCTGCTTCATGTTGCCGCCGTTGGCGCTGACGAGCTGGCGGTAGGCAGTGGAGTTCACCAGGCCGGGGGAGGCGGCCTCCTCCCAGGTGAGGTGCTCGGGCTTCGGCATGAGCTGGTTGGCCTTGACCAGGGCGATCTCGGCGAGGCCGCCGAAGTTCGTCTCGAAGCCCCAGATCCGCTGCTCGGGGTCGAGCATCGTGTCGTTGTGGCCGTCGGGACCCTCGAGCTCCACCGAGAGGCAGTGCGCGACGACCCGGTCACCCGGCTTCCAGTTGTGCACGCCGAGGCCGGTCTTGAGGACGACGCCGGCGAGGTCGGAGCCGACGATGTGGTAGGGCAGGTCGTGCCGCTTGGCCAGCGGCGAGACGCGGCCGTAGCGCTCCAGGAAGCCGAACGTCGAGACCGGCTCGAAGATCGAGGTCCACACGGTGTTGTAGTTGATCGCGCTCGCCATCACGGCGACGAGGGCCTCACCCGGGCCGAGCTCGGGGAGGGCGACGTCCTCGACGTGCAGCGACTTGCGGGGGTCCTTGTCGCGGGTCTCGAGCCCCTCGAACATGTCGACCTCGTCCTTGTGGACGGTCGCGGCCTTGAAGTGGTCGGGGACCTCCATCGCGGCGAAGTCCTCCGAAGAGGTGTCACCGGCGAGGATGGCGTCGAGGATCTGCTTCACGGGAGCTCCTGGGGGTTCCGGGCGAGCATGGGAAATTTGGAGGGGAATCTACCGACGGGTAACCAAGGGTGTCAGCACCCTGTGACCTACTTCTCTAGACCACGATGGCACGCGCCCGGCCCGTCGGGCGACGGGCCGGGCGCGGTGGTCTGCTCAGTGCGCGGTGTCCGCGGGCTCGACGAGCTCGACGAGGACACCGCCGGCGTCCTTGGGGTGGATGAAGTTGATCCGGGAGTTCGACGTGCCGCGCCGCGGGGCGTCGTACAGCAGCCGCAGGCCGCGCTCGCGCAGGATCGCCGAGACCTGCTCCACGTCGCTGACGCGGTAGGCCAGCTGCTGAAGACCCGGTCCGGACCGGTCGAGGAACTTCGCGATCGTGGACTGCTCGTTGAGCGGGGCGAGCAGCTGGATCGAGGAACCCGAGTCGCCGACCGCGACCATCGCCTCACGCACGCCCTGCTCCTCGTTGGTCTCCTCATGGGTGACCTGCATGCCGAACGCGTCGCGGTAGAACGCGATCGCCTCGTCGAGATCGGGCACCGCCACGCCGACGTGGTCGATGCAGATGAACAGGTGCTCGGGGAGGTCCAGGTTGTTCGTCATGCCCGACATGGTCGTACGACGGGCCGCGGACCGGCGAGGGACTGTGACCAGACCGACACGTCCACCGGCAGATCACCCCTCCCGCCGGACCGGAGGTCGTATGTATGGTCCCTCGAAACAGGACTTGTTCTTTCCAGGAGGCCCCCATGTCCGGATCCGTCATCGTCGCAGGTGCCCGCACCCCGATCGGTCGCCTTTTGGGGGGCCTGAAGGACCAGTCCGCAGCCGACCTCGGCGGCGTCGCCATCAAGGGTGCCCTGGAGAAGGCCGGGATCTCCGGCGACCAGGTCGAGTACGTGATCATGGGCCAGGTCATCCAGGCCGGCGCCGGCCAGATCACCGCCCGCCAGGCCGCGCACAAGGGCGGCATCCCGCTCGGCGTCCCCTCGATCACCATCAACAAGGTCTGCCTGTCGGGCATCAACGCGATCGCGCTGGCCGACCAGCTGATCCGCGCCGGCGAGCACGACGTGATCGTCGCCGGCGGCATGGAGTCGATGACCCAGGCCCCGCACCTGCTGCCGAAGTCCCGCGAGGGCTTCAAGTACGGCGACGTGAAGCTGGTCGACTCGATGGCCTACGACGCGCTCTACGACCAGTTCACCGACCAGCCGATGGGTGGCCTCACCGAGAGCTGCAACGCCGCGGCGGCCCAGCTGACCCGCGAGGAGCAGGACGAGTTCTCCGCCCGCTCCCACCAGCGCGCCGCCGCCGCGTGGAAGAACGGCGTCTTCGACGACGAGGTCGTCCCGGTCGAGATCCCGCAGCGTCGCGGCGAGCCCGTCGTGGTCTCCCAGGACGAGGGGATCCGCGGCGACACCACCGCGGAGTCACTGGGCAAGCTGCGCCCGGCGTTCTCCAAGGACGGCACGATCACCGCCGGCTCCTCCTCCCAGATCTCCGACGGCGCCTGCGCCGTGGTCGTGATGAGCAAGGCGAAGGCCGAGGAGCTCGGCATCGAGTGGCTCGCCGAGATCGGTGCCTCCGGCCAGGTCGCCGGCCCCGACTCCACGCTGCAGATGCAGCCGGCGAACGCGATCGCCAAGGCCTGCGAGAAGGAGGGGATCAAGCCCTCCGACCTCGACCTGGTCGAGATCAACGAGGCCTTCGCGGCCGTCGGGATCGTCTCCGCCCGTGAGCTCGGCCTGTCCGAGGACAAGGTCAACGTCAACGGCGGCGCGATCGCGCTGGGCCACCCGGTCGGCATGTCCGGTGCCCGGATCGCGCTGCACCTGGCCCTCGAGCTCAAGCGTCGCGGTGGCGGCGTCGGTGCTGCCGCGCTCTGCGGTGGTGGCGGCCAGGGCGACGCGCTGATCGTCCGAGTCCCCTCTGCATGAGGCGGTCGACCGCGTCGGTCCCCGAGCTCGTCGAGCGGGCACGGTCCGGTGACGCCCGGGCCGTGGCCCGCCTGATCTCGCTGGTCGAGGACGCCTCGCCGCTGCTGCGCGAGGTGATGGCCGGGCTGGCGCCGTACACCGGCAACGCCCAGATCGTCGGGCTCACCGGCTCACCCGGCGTCGGGAAGTCGACGTCGACGTCGGCCCTGGTGACCGCGCTGCGCAAGAGCGGGAAGCGGGTCGGCGTGCTGGCGGTCGACCCGTCCTCGCCGTTCTCCGGCGGCGCGCTGCTCGGCGACCGGATCCGGATGCAGGACCACGCCCTCGACAGGGACGTCTACATCCGGTCGATGGCCTCGCGCGGCCACCTCGGCGGCCTGTCCTGGTCGACCCCGCAGGCGCTGCGGGTGCTCGACGCAGCCGGCTGCGACGTGGTCCTCGTGGAGACCGTCGGCGTCGGCCAGAGCGAGGTCGAGATCGCCGGGATGGCCGACACGACGCTGGTGCTGCTCGCGCCCGGGATGGGCGACGGGGTGCAGGCTGCCAAGGCAGGCATCCTCGAGATCGGCGACGTGTACGTCGTCAACAAGGCCGACCGCGACGGGGCCGAGCAGGTGCGCCGCGAGCTGCGCACGATGATCTCGCTGGCCGACCGACCCGAGGGCAGCTGGAAGCCGCCGATCGTGCTCACCGTGGCGCAGGCCGGCCAGGGTGTGGACGAGCTGGTCGAGGCGATCGACGAGCACCGCGCGTGGATGGAGTCCTCCGGCGAGCTCGAGCGGCGGCGGGTCCGGCGTGCCCGCGACGAGATCGAGTCGATCGCGGTCACCGCGCTGCGTGCCCGGTGGGGCGACGTGCACGGCCGCACCGAGCTCGACGACCTCGCCCGCCAGGTCGCGGAGGGCAAGAACGACCCCTACACGGCAGCAGACGTCCTGCTCGAGGCGTTCACCGAGCTGGAGTCGTCGACGCAGCCATCGAGCGAGTGAGCGCGCGCGCCTCCCACACCTGGTGGCGCGCGGCTGCTTCAATGCCGGATGGACTGGTGGGCTGTGCCTGCCTACGACTCGGGACGAAAGAGGGACGATGAAGAAGCCGGCGATCATCATCCTCGTGCTCTTCCTGGGCTTCTACCTGCTCCGGGACCCGGCCGAGCTCGCCGACTTCGCGCAGAACGCCGGCGTCGCAGGGTGGAACATGATCAGCACGCTGTTCGAGGCGATCATCGAGTTCCTCAACGCGCTGCTCGGTGACGACGCGGCCGCCTCCGCGGGCTGACGTGGCCGGCTGGCTGCGTCGTACCTTCGCCGACCCGAACATCGGCAGGCACCTCCTCCGTGACGAGGGGGAGGTCATCGTCGACGAGGTCTACAAGCACTGGGTGGTCTACATCCGGCCCGCGGTCGAGGGCGCCGTGGCACTCGGTCTGGTCGTGGTCGGGCTCTACTCGCGGGTCGACATCGCCTGGCTGCCGTGGTTCGCGGCGATCGGTCTCGGCCTGCACGCGACCTGGAAGGCGCTGGGCGCCTACATGGACCGGTTCGTGATCACCAACATGCGGGTGTTCCGCGTGCGCGGGGTGCTCGCGCAGCGGATGGCGACCATGCCGCTGGGCCGGATCCTCGACATCACCGTCGACAAGCCGTTGACCGGCCGCCTGCTCGGCTACGGCCACTTCGTGTTCGAGTCCGCGGCGCAGGAGCAGGGACTCCGCGACATCCGGTACGTCGGGCGCCCCGACGAGCGCGACCTGGCCATCCAGCGCGTGGTGGCCCGTGCCGGCCTCCGCGGCCGCTCGGTCACCCAGGACCCCCGGCTCCACTAGGGTCGGGGCGATGGCGAAGCACGGCAGGGGGCACAAGAAGCTCGACTTCGACCCGATCGACGAGGCCGCCCGGCAGTGGGCGCGTCGATGGGACGGCGTCGAGCAGATGCATGCCGTCACCTCCCTGATGCGGGTGCAGCAGCTGGTGCTCGGCCAGCTCGACGAGATCCTCAAGCCGCACGGGCTGACCTTCGCCCGCTACGAGGCGCTCGTGCTGCTGGTGTTCTCGCGCGCCGGGTCGCTGCCGATGGGGAAGATGGGGGAGCGGCTGCAGGTCCACCCCACCTCGATCACCTCGATCATCGACCGGCTCGAGGCCGCCGGGCTCGTCGCACGCCGGCCGCACCCCGAGGACGGCCGCGCGGTCCTCGCCGAGATCACCGACGCCGGCAGGACGGTCGTCGACGCCGCCACCGCCGACCTCGTCGCCGCCGACTTCGCGCTCGGTGCCCTCGGCACGGACGAGCTGAAGCTGGTCTCCGAGGTGCTGCGCCCCGTGCGCCGCGCCGCCGGCGACTTCTGACCCTCCGACCGGGGCCTCCGACGGGTCGACAGGATTAGTTGGACGTCCTACTATTTTTCCATGACCCAGGAGACGCCGAGGACCGATGCCCGCCGCCGCTGGCAGGAGCGGTACGACAAGTCGCGGGTGCGCGACGCCGACTTCACCACGCTCTCCGGGATGGAGGTCGAGCCGGCGTACGGCCCGGCCGACGAGAGCAGCTATCCCAACTTCGAGAACATCGGCTGGCCGGGAGAGTTCCCCTACACCCGCGGGCTGTACCCGACCGGCTACCGCGGCCGCACCTGGACGATCCGGCAGTTCGCCGGGTTCGGCAACGCCAAGCAGACCAACGAGCGCTACAAGATGATCCTCGGCCGTGGCGGCGGGGGACTGAGCGTCGCCTTCGACATGCCGACGCTGATGGGTCGCGACTCCGACGACCCGAAGAGCCTGGGCGAGGTCGGCCACTGCGGCGTCGCGATCGACACCGCGGCGGACATGGACGTCCTGTTCGACCAGATCCCGCTCGGTGACGTCACCACCTCGATGACGATCAGCGGCCCCGCCGTACCCATCTTCTGCATGTACCTCGTCGCCGCCGAGCGGCAGGGTGTCGACCTCGGCGTGCTCAACGGCACCCTGCAGACCGACATCTTCAAGGAGTACATCGCGCAGAAGGAGTGGCTGTTCGCGCCCGAGCCGCACCTGCGCCTGATCGGCGACCTGATGGAGTACTGCGCGGAGAACATCCCGGCCTACAAGCCGCTCTCGGTCTCCGGCTACCACATCCGCGAGGCGGGCTCGACCGCCGCGCAGGAGCTCGCCTACACGCTCGCCGACGGGTTCGCCTACGTCGAGCTCGGCCTCTCGCGCGGGCTGGACGTCGACGTCTTCGCGCCCGGTCTGTCGTTCTTCTTCGACAGTCACGTCGACTTCTTCGAGGAGATCGCGAAATTCCGCGCCGCCCGCCGGATCTGGGCCAAGTGGCTGCGTGACGTCTACGGCGCGAAGACCGAGAAGGCGCAGTGGCTGCGCTTCCACACCCAGACCGCCGGGGTGAGCCTCACCGCGCAGCAGCCCTACAACAACGTGGTCCGCACCGGCATCGAGGCGCTCGCCGCGGTCCTCGGCGGCACCAACTCCCTGCACACCAACGCGCTCGACGAGACGCTCGCGCTGCCCAGCGAACAGGCGGCCGAGATCGCCCTGCGCACGCAGCAGGTGATCATGGAGGAGACCGGCGTGGTCAACGTCGCCGACCCGCTCGGTGGCTCGTGGTACGTCGAGGCGCTCACCGACAAGATCGAGGCCGAGGCCAACGAGATCTTCGACAAGATCCTCGCGATGGGCGGCTCCACGCTGACCAGCGCCGACACCGAGGCCCTCGCCGAGACCGTCCGGCGCAGCTCCGGCGACGCCCAGGGCGGCGTCTGGCCGGTGACCCGCGGCATCCTCCGCGGCATCGAGGACGGCTGGTTCATGTCCGAGATCGCCGAGGCCGCCTTCCAGTACCAGACGGCCTTGGAGAAGGGCGACAAGAAGATCGTCGGGGTCAACTGCCACGAGGAGTCGATCACCCACGAGCTGGAGATCCTGCGGGTCTCCCACGAGGTCGAGGTCGAGCAGGTCCGCGAGCTCTCGGCGCGCCGCGACGCCCGCGACCGGGCTGCCGTCGAAGCCGCGCTGGCCCGCCTGGTCGAGGCCGCCCGCAGCGACGAGAACATGATCCCGGCGATGCTCGACGCCTGCCGGGTCGAGGCGACGCTGGGCGAGATCTGCGACGCACTGCGCGAGGAGTGGGGCGAGTACCGCGAGCCCGCGCGGTTCTGAGCCGCGGGTGATGTCCGGGCTGGACCGGCTGACGCGTGCCTACTGGCGCGCGGTCGGGCGCCCGGTGGACCTGCGGGGTGAGCACGCCTGGCTCGACGCGCCGGTCCACTCCGGCTCCGTCGTCGGCGACGGCTGGGTCGACGACACCGCCGGCGCCTGGGGCGGCTCGGTCGAACGCGACCGGCCCGGCGCCGGGCTGCTCGCCGACCTGACGGTGCTGGACGGCGCCGGGTTCCGCGCGGCCGACCTCGACCCGCGGGTCCGCGCGTTCTACGAGCACACCTCCGACTGGCGGATGGAGGTGTGGACCCAGTGGGCCACGCTCTTCCAGCCCGGCGGTGAGCTGGTCTCCCGGCTCTTCGGCCGGCGGGTCCAGCAGCTCGCGCTGCCGACCCGCCCCCTCGACGTCGCGCACGGCATGGACAGCAGCGTGACGCTCATCCTCGACCACGAGGGCCGGCAGCGGGCCGCCGCGTGGATCCGGACGCTGTGCTCGACCGGTGAGTACGTCTACTCCGGCTGCTACGACGTCGGCCGGCTCCCGGGGTCCGCGACGCCGAGCGTCCACGTCGCCTTCCCCCTCGAGCACGGCAACGTGCAGGTCTTCCTCCGGCCGCGTGTGCTGCCCGACGGCGCGCTGGAGCTGAGCTCTCCGCCCGGCCGGTTCGGCACCGACGGCGCCTACGTCGTCGTCCGCGACCGACGCGACCACACCCGTGCGCACGCGGCGCGAGTCCCGATCCACGAGACCTTCCGGGTGTACGTCGACCAGCGCGGCGTCCTGCGCACCGACCACGAGCTGCGGCTGTTCGGCGCTCGGGCGGTGCGGCTGCACTACCGGCTGGAGCCGACCTCGTCCTGAGTGGCGAGCACGACAGCCCGTCCGGGGTGTGCCGCCCGACGTGTCCGAGCCGGGTCTGAGAGCATCCGGTCATGGAGAATCTCCGTCGCGCCCTGTCCGGCCTCCCCGAGAGCCCGCGGGTGGTGGCCTCCGGCAACTTCGCCACGCCGTGGCAGCTGCTCGCGGAGGTCGACGCCCTGCTGCCGTCGTACCGGCTCTGGGTCCTCAACGCCCAGCCCGGCATGCCCGACCGCGAGGGCGTCGAGCTGGAGACGTCGTTCGTCGGCGTCGGGATGCGGTCCAGCCCGCGGCTGCACTACATCCCCTCTCGTCTCTCGCTGGTGCCCACCCTGTTCGAGGTGGCGAACCCGCCGGACGTCGTGCTGCTGCACACGTCGCTGCCCCGCGACGGCAAGGTGTCGCTCGGCACCGAGGTCAACGTGCTGCCGGCAGCGATCGAGGCGGTGCGTCGCCGGGGTGGCGTCGTGGTCGCGCAGACGAACCGGTTCATGCCCTACACCTTCGGCGACGCCGAGGTCAGCCTCGAGGACGTCGACGTGCTGTTCGAGGCCGACGTGGCGCTGGCCTCGCCGCCACCGATGCGGGTCGACGAGGCCTCCGCGCGGATCGGGGAGCTCGTGGCCGCCCGCGTGCACGACGGGGCGACGCTGCAGGCCGGGATCGGGGCGGTGCCCGACGCCACGCTGGCGGGGCTGCGGGACCGGCGGGGCCTGCGGGTCTGGACCGAGATGTTCTCCGACAGCGTCCTCGAGCTCGAGCGGGTCGGCGCGCTCGACCAGACCAGGCCGATCACCACGTCGTTCCTGTTCGGCTCGCCGGAGCTCTACGCCTGGGTGGACGGGAACCCGCGGGTGCAGATGGCGCGCACCGAGACCACCAACGACCCGGCCGGGATCGCCGCCAACACCGCGATGACCAGTGTCAACACCGCGCTCCAGGTCGACCTGTTCGGCCAGGCGAACGCGTCGCGGATCGGGGCGAAGATCTACTCCGGCTTCGGCGGTCAGACCGACTTCATCGTCGGTGCCCTGCACAGCAAGGGCGGCCAGGCGCTGATCGCGCTGCGCTCCTGGCACCCCAAGGCGGACCGGTCCACGATCGTCCCGCTGGTCGACGAGCCGGTGACGTCGTTCCAGATGACCGCAGTGGTCACCGAGCAGGGCGCGGCCGGGGTGTTCGGCCACGACCAGAAGGCTCAGGCGCGGAACCTGATCGAGGAGGCCGCGCACCCGGACGTGCGCGAGGAGCTGTGGGAGGAGGCGCACGCGCTCAGCCTCGCGTGACGCTAGGATACTTAGGTAACCCTTGCCTAAGTGAAGGTCCGTTCCGATGTCGTACGCCGTCCACGTGCCGACGCGCGCCCGCACCGCGCGTCACGCCGGTGGGCTGCTGCTCCTCGGTGCAGCCGTCGCCCTGGTGGCGCTCGCCAGCCTGGCCTGGGGGGTGCGCGACCTGTCGGCGCCGACGGTCTGGCACGCGCTGGTCTCGCCGGTCGCCGGCGACAACGACCACCTGGTGGTCCGCGACCTGCGGGTGCCGCGGACGGTCCTCGGGGTCGTGGCCGGGGCCGCGCTCGGGCTCGCCGGGGCGGTCATGCAGGGGCTGACCCGCAACCCGATCGCCGATCCCGGTCTGCTTGGCGTCAACTCCGGCGCCTCGCTCGCCGTGGTGGTCGCGATCACCTGGCTCGGCGTCTCCCACCCGGTCGGCTACGTCTGGTTCGCCTTCGCCGGAGCCGCCGTTGCCGCGGTCGTGGTCTACGGGATCGCGTCGGCGGGGTGGGAAGGCCCCACGCCGGTCCGGCTCGCCCTGGTCGGCGCCGCCTTCACCGCGGTGGCGACGTCGCTGATCACCCTGGTCGTGCTCGGCAACCTCTCCACGCTCGACCAGTACCGGTTCTGGTCCGTCGGCTCGCTGGTCGGCCGCCCGCTCGGCACGGCGACGCTGCTCGCGCCGTTCCTCGCTGTCGGCGCGGTCCTGGCACTCGGATCGGGACGGCTGCTCAACGCACTGGCCAGCGGCGACGACGTCGCGCGCGGCCTCGGCATCCACGTCGGCCGCGGGCGGGTGGTCGCGATGCTGGCCGTCGTGCTCCTCTGCGGCAGCGCCACCGCGCTGGTCGGGCCGATCGCGTTCGTCGGCCTGGTCGTCCCGCACCTGGCCCGGGCGGTGATCGGGCCCGACTACCGCTGGCTGCTGCCGTACTCCGCGCTGCTCGGCGCCGCCTTGCTGCTCGCCGCCGACGTGGCCGGCCGGCTGCTGGTGCAGCCCGCTGAGCTCGAGGCCGGCCTGGTCGCCGCGGTGCTCGGCGCCCCGGTGATGATCGCGCTCGTGCGCCGGACCCGTCCGGTGGCGCTGTGAGTGCCGTGACCGCCGTACCCCAGCACGCCGTGGACGCGGTGCGCGCCTCAGCCCGGCGGGGGCGTCGACGCTCCCGCGCTGTGGGTACGACGCTCACCGCGGTCGCCCTGGCCCTCGCCGGGGCGGCGCTGATGCTCGGCGACTACGACGTGCCACCCGGCGAGCTGGCTCAGGTGCTCGCCGGGCAGGGCAGCGGCCTGGCCGACTTCGTGGTGCTCGACCTGCGCCTGCCGCGGCTGACGATGGGGGTCCTGGTGGCGGTGGCCTTCGGGCTGTCCGGCGCGGTGTTCCAGGCGGTGCTGCGCAACCCGCTGGCCAGCCCCGACATCATCGGCGTCTCGGGCGGCGCCAGCGTGGGCGCCGTACTCGCCCTGGTCGTGCTGGGACTCAGCGGCCCCTGGGTGTCGCTGACCGCGTTCGGTGCCGCGCTCGCGGTGGCGGCGGCGACCTACCTGCTGTCGTGGAACGGCGGCGTGGCCGGCCAGCGGTTCGTGCTCACCGGCGTCGGGCTGGCGTTCGTGGCCGGCTCGGTGCTCGGCTACCTGCTGACGCGCAGTGACGTGCATGACGCCCAGACCGCGATGGTCTGGATGGTGGGCAGCCTGGGCAGTCCTGACTGGGACGCGATCGCGCTCGTCGCCATCGCCCTCGTCGCACTCGTGCCGCTGACGGCCGCCGCGGTGAGCCGGCTGCGGCTGCTCCAGCTCGGTGACGAGACCGCCACGGCCCTCGGAGTGCGCAGCGAGCCGGCCCGCGCCGGCGTGCTCGTGCTCGCGGTCGCGCTGGCTGCCGTCGCGACCGCTGCCGTGGGTCCCGTCGCCTTCGTCGCGTTCACCGCCCCGCCGGTCGCACGCAGGCTGGTCGGCGACGGCGGACCGGCGCTGCTGATGTCGGCACTCACCGCGGTGGTGATCGTGCTGAGTGCCGACCTGGCTGCGCAGCACCTGCTCCCGCAGCGCGAGGTGCCGGTCGGCATCGTCACCGGAGCGGTCGGCGGACCGTTCCTGCTCTGGCTGCTCGCCACGTCCGGCCGTGCACTCGGCCGCTCAGGAGGTCGCTGATGTCCGTGTCTCCCACGTCCCGGCTCCGGGCCGAAGCCGTCAGCCTCGGCTACGACCGAGGGCTGGTGCTCGACCGCGTCGACCGCGCGGTCGACGACTCGGCGGTGACCGTGATCGTCGGCCCGAACGGTTGTGGCAAGTCCACCCTGCTGCGCGGGCTCGGCCGGCTGATGCGGCCCAGCGAGGGCAGCGTCGTCCTCGACGGGTCCGACATCCACCGGCTGCCGACCCGGTCGGTGGCGCGGGTGCTCGGGCTGCTGCCCCAACAGTCCACGGCACCCGAGGGCCTGACCGTGCGGGACCTGGTCGCCCGGGGGCGGCACCCGCACCACGGCTGGTTCGGACGGTGGAGCGCCGAGGACGACACGATCGTGGCCGGGGCGATGCTGGAGACCTCGACGCTGGAGCTCGCCGACCGGCGGGTCGACGAGCTCTCCGGTGGCCAGCGGCAGCGGGTGTGGATCGCGATGGCGCTCGCGCAGCGGCCCGACATCCTGCTGCTCGACGAGCCGACCACCTACCTCGACATCGCCCACCAGATCGAGGTGCTCGACCTGCTGCGCCGGCTCAACCGAGCCCGGGGGACGACGGTGGTGATGGTGCTGCACGACCTCAACCTGGCGGCCCGCTACGCCGACCACCTGGTCGTCATGGCCGGCGGGCGCGTGCTGCACCAGGGAGCGCCGGGGGAGTGCCTGACCGCCGACACGGTCCGGGAGGCGTTCGGTCTGGAGTCCGTGGTCGTCGACGACCCGGTCACGGGGTCGCCGCTGGTCGTGCCGGTCGGGGCGGCGCACACATCGATTCCGAGTTAGGTTAGGCTAACCTCAGTATCTGCGACGACTGGCGTCGCGCATGACCAGAAAGAGCCTTGTCGTGTCCCTGTTCCCCTCGCGGTCGAGCCGACTCCTCGCGCTCGCCGCTGCCTTCGCCCTCACCCTGTCCGCGTGCGGCTCCTCGGAGGCCGGCGAGTCCGGGCCCGCTTCCGGCACCGGCGAGTTCGAGCCGGTCACCATCGAGCACGCGCTCGGCACGACCGAGATCGACGAGGCGCCCGAGCGGGTCGTCGCGTGGGGCTGGGCCAGCGCCGACGCCGCGATCGCGCTCGGCGTGACGCCGGTGGCGATCCCCAAGCAGAGCTACGGCGGCGACGCCGACGGCGTGCTGCCGTGGATCCGGGAGGAGCTCGAGTCGGAGGGCGAGGAGATCCCGACGATCCTGTCGGAGACCGAGGAGCCGCCGTACGAGGAGATCGCTGCCGCCGAGCCGGACCTGATCCTCGCGACCTACTCCGGAATCACCCAGGAGCAGTACGGCCTGCTCACCGAGATCGCCCCGGTCGTGGCCTACCCCGACCAGCCGTGGTCCACCCCGTGGCGCGAGGTGATCACCACCACCGGCGAGGCGCTCGGCCGCAGCGACGAGGCCGCGCAGCTGCTCGACGACATCGACGCCGAGGTCGCCGCCGCAGCCGAGGAGCACCCTGAGCTGTCCGGGAAGACCGTCGCCGCGGTCGCCGACTCCGCCGGCACCTTCTACGTCTACCGCGCCAGCGACCCGCGGGTGGAGTTCACCCTCGACCTCGGCCTGGAGAGCGCACCGAGCGTCGACGAGCTGGCCAACGGTGACTCCAGCTTCTTCTACACGCTGTCCTACGAGCAGCTCGACAAGCTGACCAGCGACGTGCTGGTCGTCTACGCGCCCAGCCAGGAGGAGGCCGACCGGTTCCTGGCCTCCAAGCCGGCGCAGGCGATGGAGCAGGTCCGGTCCGGTGCCGTCGCGCAGGTGGTCGGTGCGGACTTCGTCGCCTCCGTCTCGCCGCCGACCGCGCTCTCGCTGACCTGGGGCCTCGACGAGTACGTCGCGCTGCTGTCCGACGCCGTGGCGGCCGCCGGCTGACCCCGTGTTGGTGAACGGCGCCGGGGATCGGGAAAGATAGGCCGCATGAGCACGCCATCGTTCTCGCGCCCCGGCGCCGTCGACCTGTCCGCCCTGAAGCGATCCGCCCAGGCGGCCCCCGGTGGGGCGGCCGGTGGGGCGGCCGGTGGGGCGGCCGCTCCCGGCACGACGGCCGGCGGCAGCTACTCCGTCGAGCTCGACGAGCAGAACTTCCAGGCCGAGCTGCAGGGCGTGGCCAACGCCCCGGTGGTGCTGGTGTTCTACTCCGCGCAGATGCCGGCCAGCCAGACCCTCGCCGACGACCTCGACACCCTCGCCTCGGAGTTCGAGGGCCGGTTCCTGCTCGGGCGGGTCAACGTCGACGCGGCGCCCGGGATCGCCCAGGCGCTGCAGATCCCGTCGGTGCCGCTGGTGGCGCTGGCGATGGGCGGTCAGCTCGCGCCGCTGCTCCAGGACGCCCCGCCGCTGGCCGAGCTGCGCACCCTGATGACCCAGGTGCTCCAGGCCGCCGCCGCCCAGGGGATGACCGGCCGGGTCGCCCCGCGCGGCGGTGCGCCCGTCGAGGAGGGCGGGCCGCAGGTCGACCCGCGCTACGCGCCCGCCCAGGAGGCGTTGGAGGCCGGTGACGTGGACCGTGCCGTCGCGGAGTACCAGAAGCTGCTCGACGCCAACCCGGCCGACGCCGAGGCGGCCGGCGGCCTGGCGATGGCGAAGGTGCTGCAGCGTACGGCGCACCTCGACGCCACCCAGGCACAGGCGGCTCGCGCGGCCGGTGCCGAGCGCCCCGACGACGTCGATGCCCAGACCCTGGTGGCCGACCTCGACCTGCTCGGCGGTCACGTCGACGACGCCTTCGCCCGGTTGGTCGACCTGGTGCGTCGTACCTCCGGTGACGAGCGCGAGAGGGCCCGCACCCACCTCGTCGGGCTGTTCGCCGCCGTCGGCAACGACGACCCGCGCGTGCTCAAGGCCCGGCAGGCGCTGGCCTCCGCGCTGTTCTGAACCGCCGTCGCTCGGGTCAGCCCTTGACCGAGCCGGCCATCAGGCCGCCGACGAAGTACCGGCCGAGCACGACGTAGACCACCAGCGTCGGCACCGAGGCGATCATCGCACCGGCCATGCTGGCGGCGTAGTTGCTCAGCTGGCCGCCGGCGAGCGCGTTGAGGGCGATCGTGACCGGTCCGTTGCGGATGTTGGACAGGAAGATCGCGAACAGGAAGTCGTTCCACACCGAGGTGAACTGCCAGATCACGGTCACCACGAAGCCGGGGGCCGACAGCGGCAGGATCACCCGGGCGTAGGTGCCGAGCATCCCCGCCCCGTCCATCCGGGCGGCCTCGATCAGGTCCATCGGGATCGACTCGTAGTAGTTGCGGAAGATCAGCGTGCAGATCGGTAGGCCGAAGATCGTGTGCACGATGATCAGCGCCGGGATTCCGTTGGCGACACCGATGTCGCGCATCAGCTGCACCAGCGGGATCATCACCGCCTGGTAGGGGATGAACATGCCGAACAGCAGCAGCGCGAACACCACGTTGGCGTAGGGGAACCGCCACCGGGAGAGCACGAAGCCGTTCATCGAACCGAGCATCGAGGACATGATCGACACCGGGATGGCCAGGTAGAACGTGCGGATCAGCGGCTCGCGCAGCGCCTCCCAGGCGGTGCGCCAGCCGTCGAGGGTCCACGCCTCCGGCGGCAGCCACGCCTGCGACGACGAGGTCTCCGCCGGCGGCTTGAAGCTGGTCACCAGCAGGACGTAGGCCGGCAGCAGGATCACGGCGAGGAACAGCACCAGCAGCAGGTAACGGACCACCTGCGCGAGGGTGCGCCGGCGACGGCCGGGGCGCGGGGAGGCACTGCTCCGGGCGACCGGGAGCGGGGCCGGGGTGCTCGTGGTGGTCATGACCGCCTCTCCGTCCGCACGGTGTAGACGAGGTAGGGGATGACCACGAGCGCCACGACCGACAGCAGGATCGTCGCGATCGCCGCGGCCTTGGCGTAGTCGTAGGACAGCAGCGTGGTCCACATGTACGTCGCGGGCACCTCTGTCTGGTAGATCGCACCGGAGACCGACATGATCAGGTCGAACACCTTCAGCGACATGTGGCCGATGATGATCAGCGCCGAGAGCGCCACCGGCGAGAGCTGCGGGAAGATCACGTGCCGGTAGAGCTGGAACTCCGAGGCGCCGTCCATCTTGGCCGCCTCACGCAGGTCGTCGGGGATCCCGCGGAGCCCGGCCAGGAACAGCGCCATCACGTAGCCCGAGAGCTGCCAGACCGCGGGCAGCGCCATGGCCGCCATGCCCCAGTCCGGGTCGGACCACCAGGCGTTCTCCAGCGCGCCGAGGCCGATCGTCTGGAGCAGCCGGTTCAGGCCGCTGGCGCCCTCGCCCTGGGAGCTGTTGAGCAGCCACCGCCACACGACACCGGAGGCGACGAAGGAGACCGCCATCGGGAACAGGTACGTCGAGCGGAAGAACCCCTCGCCGCGGACACCTCGCTCGAGCAGCAGCGCCCACAGCAGCCCGAAGAACATCGTGCCGCCCATGAACACCACGGTGTAGGTGAGCAGGTTGGTCATCGCGTGCTGGAACCGGTCCTCGGTGAACAGGTTCGTGAAGTTCTCCAGACCGACGTACTCGGTGGCCGGGCCGATGCTGTGCCGGTTGGAGAGCGAGATGTTGATGTTCTGCCCGATCAGGCCGTAGACGAAGACCGCGATGAGCACGATCGTCGGCGACAGCAGGAGCAGACCGGGTCCCCAGTTGCGGATCCCCTTCACGGACCCTCTCCTTCCGGCTCGTGTGCGGTGGTCGACCGGGGCCCGAGCCCCGGATCAGCGCGGTGGGGTGCGCCGTGAGCGACGCACCCCACCGAGCGTGTCGGTCGTCAGCCGAGGTGGTTCTCGGCGGCCCGGACGAGACCGTCCTGGAACTCGCCCACGTCACCGGAGCCGCCGAACTGGCCGACTGCCGAGGTGATCTCGGTCAGCCACGCCACCGGGGCGGCCGCGCCGTGCGCGAGGGACGGGACGATCGTGTCCTGGCCGAACGCCTCCATCGCGGCCTGCTGGTACTCGTTGTAGGCGGCCGGGTCGGCGTCGGTGCGGACCGGGATCGAGCCCTTCTTGGTGTTGAAGGCCTCCTGGCCCTCGGCGCTGCCGACCACGCTCAGCCATGCCTTCGCGCCGTCCTCGTTCGGTGCGCCCACCGGGAGCGTGAACGAGTCGGCGAGGAAGTCGAAGACGTCGGCCTGGCCGGGCACGGGGAACCAGCTGTAGTCCTCACCCTCGGTCAGGCCCTGGTCGATCAGCGAGCCGGCTGCCCAGTCGCCCATCACGGTGTAGGCGGCCTTGCCGTCGAGGACGTACTTCAGCGCGTCCGGCCAGTCCAGCCCGGACCGGTCGGTGTTGGCGTAGGACAGCACCTCGTCGTAGGCCTCGAGCGCGGCCGTGACCTCCTTGGAGTCCCAGTCGGTGTCGCCGTTCCACAGGCCGATGTAGCCGTCGGGTCCGAGCGAGGAGATCAGGATCGTCTCGAACAGGTGCACCTGGGTCCAGTCGGTGGCCACGCCGAGGGGCGCCTTGACCCCGCTCTTGCGCAGCTTCTCCATGTCGGCGATCCAGGCATCGAGGTCAGCGGGCACCTCGGTGATGCCGGCCTCCTCGAGCACGGTCGGGTTGGCCCACACGACGTTGGCCCGGTGGATGTTCGCCGGCACCGAGTAGATCTTGCCGTCGACGGTCAGCGCCTCGAGCACGCCCTCGGGGAAGACGTCACGCCAGCCCTCCTCGTCGTACAGCGAGCTGATGTCCTGGATCTGCCCGGCCTCGATGTAGTCGGCCAGCTCCTCGCCGGCGTGTGCCTGGAACGTGTCGGGCGGGTCCTGGGACTGCAGCCGGGACGCGAGCACGGCCTTGGCGTTGCTCCCGGCGCCGCCGGCGACCGCGCCGTTGACGAACTCGTAGTCGGGGAACTGGTCGTTGAACGTCGCCACCAGGCCGTCGAGGCCGGCCTTCTCGCCGCCCTCGGTCCACCAGGTGAAGACCTCGACCTTGCCGCCGGCCTCTGCGCCCTCGCCGTTGCCGTTGCCCCCGCCGTCGTCTCCGCCGCCGCACGAGGCGAGCACCAGGCCCGCGACCACGGCACCGGCGACCAACGAAATCTTCCTCATGGTCGTTCCTCCAGTTGTTGGATGGTGCTCGCCGGAGCCGCTGCCCCGGACGTGTGTGGGTTGTCCTGACCCGGGCGGCAGCGGATCGCGGTCACCTGACCGGTCAGGGTGAGCTCGCCGCAGGAGTACGGCGTGAGCAGGGTCTGCCCTGCCTCGAGGTGGATGTCGTGCCCGTTCTCCGTCAGCAGCCGGCCGGTGCCGGCCACCACCACGAGGACCGAGAAGCCTGCGTCGCTGCGCGCGTCGTCGAGCTTCCCGTCGAGGACCTCCGCCCGGAAGAACGGGTCGGCCGCCGCCGGCAGCACCGATGCCACAGGGCGGCCGAGGTCCTCCCAGCGGCCG
>JBMOMG010000130.1:0-18667 GCA_049323155.1 Actinomycetota bacterium
ACCACCCGTGGCCGACCCCGCTGGCGAGGTTGGCCACGGCCGAGGCGAAGCCGCTGGTGTCCGGCCTGGATCTCCTCGTGCACCAGGCGGCTCTGCAGGTGCGTCTGATGACCGGCGCCGGCGAGGTGCCGGTCGCCGCGATGCGGTCGGCCGGCACCGCGGCGCTGGAGTCCGCCGACGGCTGACCGCCCGCTGCGACCTCGCAGTCTCCCCGCCTGCCCGGCCGCCGTCACGCCGAGCCTGTGGTCTGCACTCTTGACGACATGAAGTATTCTTCAAGTGTCGAACCCGCCACTGACAGGAGTCGTCGTGCCCGTGCCGCTCTACCAGGCCAAGGCGGAGTTCTTCCGCACCCTCGGTCACCCGGCGCGGATCCGGGTCCTGGAGATCCTGAGCGAGGCGCCGACGCCGGTCCACGGGCTCCTGGCGCAGATCGACATCGAGGCGAGCAACCTGTCCCAGCAGCTCTCGGTGCTCCGGCGCGGCGGGTTGGTGATCCAGCGCCGTGAGGGGGGAGAGGTGATCTACTCCTTGGCCGTGCCGGAGGTCCGCGACCTGCTCGCTGCCGCACGTCACATCCTGCAGTCCCAGTCCGCGGCCCGCGGTGAGCTCGTCGACGAGCTCACCCGCGAGCGGGGCGGCGCCCGATGACCACGTCGGTCCAGCACACCGCCCCTCGGGGCGCGCTGCTGTCGCGCGCGCGTGCCCTGCTGCCGCACCGCCGGGACCTGGTCTCGATGACCCGGTCGCCCCGCCGCGACCTCGTCGCGGGTCTCACCGTCGGGATCGTGGCGCTGCCGCTCGCCCTGGCCTTCGGGATCAGCTCCGGCATGGGCGCCGCCGCCGGCATGGTCACCGCCGTGGTCGCCGGGGTCCTCGCGGCCGTGTTCGGCGGCAGCAACCTCCAGGTCAGCGGTCCGACCGGGGCGATGACCGTCGTCCTCGTGCCCATCATCGCCGAGTACGGCGGCCAGGGGGTCCTCGTCGTCGGCCTCATGGCCGGACTGCTCCTCGTCGCGATGGCGATCGCCGGCGCGGGCCGCTACGTCAAGCTGATCCCGCTGCCGGTGATCGAGGGCTTCACGCTCGGCATCGCGGTGATCATCGCCGTGCAGCAGGTCCCTGCCGCCCTCGGCGTGCCCGCCGAGGGGGAACAGGTGGTGGCGGTCGCCGCCCGAGCGGTGCTGGACTGGCTGGGAGACCCGGACTGGTGGCCCGTGGCGATCGCGGTCGGCGTCGCGCTGCTGATGCTGCTCGGCGCCCGGCTCCGGCCGTCGCTGCCCGCCTCGCTGATCGCGGTGGCGGCGGCCACCGGCCTGGCCGAGCTGCTCGGCCTCGACGTCGTCCGGATCGGGTCGCTGCCCAGCGGCCTGCCGGCGCCTGCGGTGCCCGACGTGCCGTGGGCCGAGATCCCCACCCTGGTGCTCCCGGCCGTCGCCGTCGCCCTGCTCGCGGCGCTGGAGAGCCTGCTCTCGGCGACGGTGGCCGACGCGATGAGCGTCTCCGAGCGGCACGACCCCGACCGGGAGCTGTTCGGCCAGGGCGTGGCGAACCTCGCGGTCCCGCTGTTCGGCGGCATCCCGGCCACCGCGGCGATCGCCCGGACCGCGGTGAACGTCCGTAGCGGAGCCGGGTCGCGGCTGGCGGCCGTGGTGCACGCGCTGGTCCTGCTGCTCGCGATGGTCTCGCTGGGCCCGCTGGTCGGGGTGATCCCGCTCGCCGCGCTGGCCGGCGTCCTGGTGGGCACCGCGGCCCGGATGGTCGAGGTCTCCAGCGTCCGGGCGCTGCTGCGCTCGAGCCGCAGTGACGCCGCCGTGCTGGTGCTGACCGCGCTGGCCACCGTGGCGCTGGACCTGGTCACCGCGGTGGTGCTCGGCGTGCTCGTCGCCGGGGCCCTCGCCCTGCGGCAGATGGCGCAGGAGGCCCGCCTCGAGGAGGTGCCGATCGGGCCGGTGTACGCCGGCAGCGACGGGGAGGTCGCCGAGGAGCAGGCACTGCTCGACGAGCACATCGTGGCCTACCGCCTCGACGGCCCCCTGTTCTTCGTCGGTGCCCACCAGTCGCTGCTCGAGCTCTCCGAGCTCAGCGACATCCGCGTGGTCATCTTGCGGATGTCCCGCGTCGCCGCCCTCGACGCCACGGGTGCCGCCGTCCTCCGGGACACGATCCGCCAGCTCGAGCACCGCGGCATCACGGTGCTGCTCTCCGGTGTCCGCGAGAGGCACAGCCGGGTGCTCGAGACCCTCGGTGTCTACGAGAGCCTCGCCCACGAGCGGCACCTGTTCGCCACGACGCCCGAGGCGATCGCCCACGCCCGCCTGCACGCTGCCCACACCCCGCACAACGCTGCCTGATCCGGGGGCCACGCGGGGCTAGGCTCCTGACCCATGAGTGACGCGAGCTGGTCCGCCGGTCTGGTGATGGCCCTGGTGGGTGCGCTGCTGGGCTGGTTCGTGCCCGCACTCATCGCGCGGATCCCCGAGCCCGAGCCGGAGCTCCCCGACGAGGAGGGCGCAGCAGGGGAACCGCCGGCGGGCCCAGTCCCGGAGACCGAGGAGCCCAAGGAGCTCTACGCCTCGATCGCGGCCCTCCCCGGGCTGGCCTGGAAGTCGGCCCTGGCCTCCGGCCTCGCGGCGGGCGTGGTCGGGTTGCGGGTGGGGTGGGACCCGGCGCTCCTGGTCTGGGCCTACCTGGTCCCGGTCGGTGTCGCGCTGGCGGTGGTCGACTGGCGCACCCGGCTGCTCCCGACGAAGGTGATCGCGCCGTCCTACCTCGTGGTCGGCGGCCTGGCCGTGGTGGCCGCCGTACTCACCGGGGACGGGGGCGACCTGGTCCGGGCCGGCCTGGGCTGGCTGGTGGCCGGGGGCACCTTCTTCGTGCTGTGGTTCATCTACCCGCGGGGGATGGGGTACGGCGACGTGCGGCTGTCCGGAGTCCTCGGCATCGCGCTGGGACTGCTCGGCTGGGGCGAGCTGCTCGCCGGGGTCTACGCCGGCTTCCTGCTCGGCGGGGTCGGCGGGCTGCTGCTCTCGGCGCTGCGGATCGTCGACCGGAAGGCCTACCCGTTCGGCCCGTTCATGATCCTCGGCGCCCTGGTCGGCGTGGTCGTCGGCCCCGGTGTCGCTGCGTGGTACGCCTGACCGACGCCACCGGGCGGCGTGAAAGACTGGGCGCATGCTGCGTTGGCTCACTGCGGGCGAGTCTCACGGACCCGCCCTTGTCGCTGTGCTCGAAGGCCTCCCTGCCCATGTGGAGGTGACCTCCGGCGACATCTCCGACGCACTCGCCCGGCGCCGGCTCGGCTACGGCCGCGGCGCGCGGATGAAGTTCGAGGCCGACGAGGTCGAGATCATCGGCGGTCTGCGGCACGGGCGCACTCTCGGCAGCCCGGTGGCGATCCGGATCGGCAACAGCGAGTGGCCCAAGTGGGAGAAGGTGATGTCGGCCGACCCGGTCGACCCCGCCGAGCTGGAGGCACTGGCCCGCAACGCCGCGCTGACCCGTCCCCGCCCCGGCCACGCCGACCTGGTGGGCATGCAGAAGTACGACTTCGAGGAGGCCCGGCCGGTGCTCGAGCGGGCCTCGGCGCGGGAGACCGCGGCCCGGGTCGCGCTCGGTGCGGTCGCGATGAAGTTCCTCGAGCAGTCGGTCGGGGCGCGGGTGGTCTCCCACGTCGTCTCCATCGGTACGGCGAAGGCACCGGCCGGCGTGGTCCCGGCGCCCGAGGACGTCGAACGCCTCGACGCGGACCCGGTGCGCTGCCTCGACGCCGACGCGAGCAAGGCGATGGTCGCCGAGATCGACCAGGCCCACAAGGACGGCGACACCCTCGGCGGCGTCGTCGAGGTCGTCGTGCACGGGCTGCCGCCGGGCCTGGGCTCCCACGTGCACTGGGACCGGCGCCTCGACGCTCGGCTGGCCGCCGCCCTGATGGGGATCCAGGCGATCAAGGGGGTCGAGGTCGGGGACGGCTTCGAGCTGGCCGCGACGCCGGGCTCGCGGGCACACGACGAGATCGTCGGCACCGACCAAGGCATCCGGCGCACCTCCGGGCGTTCGGGGGGCACCGAGGGCGGCATGTCCACCGGCGAGCAGCTGCGGGTGCGAGCCGCGATGAAGCCGATCGCCACCGTGCCGCGGGCGCTGCGCACCGTCGACGTGTCCACCGGTGAGGAGGCGGTCGCCCACCACCAACGCTCCGACGTCTGCGCCGTCCCCGCGGCGGGCATCGTCGCCGAGGCGATGGTCGCGCTGGTGCTCGCCGAGGCGGTGCTGGAGAAGTTCGGTGGCGACTCGGTCGGGGAGACCCGGCGCAACTACGAGGGGTACCTCTCCTCGCTGAGGTACTCGTGAGCCCGCTGCGTCCCCGCGTCGTCCTGGTGGGCGCCATGGGTGCCGGCAAGACCACGGTCGGCGAACGGCTCGCCGAGTCGTGGGGGATCGCCCTGCGGGACACCGACCGGGACGTGGAGGCCACCGAGGGCCGCCCGATCTCCGAGATCTTCGTCGACCGGGGCGAACGCTACTTCCGCGACCTCGAGCGCGAGGCCGTGGCCAAGGCGCTCGCCGAGCACGACGGCGTGCTGGCCCTCGGCGGCGGCGCGGTGCTCGACGCCGAGACCCGGACCGCGCTGGCCGGCCACACCGTGGTCTTCCTCCACGTCGGGTTGGTCGACGCGGTCAAGCGGGTCGGCCTCGGCTCGGCGCGGCCGCTGCTGCTGGGCAACGTCCGGGCGCGGGTGAAGGCGCTGCTCGACGAGCGGCTGCCGTTGTACCAGGAGGTCGCCACCATCACCGTCGAGACCGACGGCCGCAGCGTCGAGGAGGTCGTCGACGAGGTGCGTGCCCGGGTGGAGACCGCCGAGGCGGACGACGACGAAGGAGACCGATGAGCGACCTGTCCACCCTGCACGTGGCGGGGGCGGCGCCGTACGACGTCGTCGTCGGCACCGGACTCCTCGGCGAGCTGCCGGCGATGCTGGGCGAGGGAGTCCAGCGGGTCGCGGTGATCCACCCCCGCGCGCTCGCCGCGACCGGCGAGGTGATCCGCGAGGACCTCGCCGCCCAGGGGTACGACGCGCACGTGATCGAGATCCCCGACGGCGAGGAGGCCAAGCTCGCCCCTGTCGCGTCGTTCTGCTGGCAGGTGCTCGGGCAGACCGGCTTCACCCGCTCCGACGCGATCGTGACCGTGGGCGGAGGATCCACGACCGACATGGGCGGTTTCGTCGCCGCGACGTGGCTGCGCGGGGTCAAGGTCGTGCACATGCCGACCACGCTGCTGGCCATGGTCGACGCCGCGGTCGGCGGCAAGACCGGGATGAACACCTCTGAGGGCAAGAACCTCGTCGGGGCGTTCCACGAGCCCGCCGGGGTGCTCTGCGACCTGGCCACCCTGGAGTCGCTGCCGCGCAACGAGCTGGTCAGCGGCCTGGCCGAGGTGATCAAGTGCGGGTTCATCGCCGACCCCGCCATCCTCGACCTGGTCGAGGGGGACCCGACCGGGGCGACCACCGCCGGCACCGCCGTCCTGCGGGAGCTGATCGAGCGGGCCATCCGGGTGAAGATCGACGTGGTCACCACGGACCTGAAGGAGACCGGCGGGACCGCCGGCCACCCGGGCCGGGAGGTGCTCAACTACGGGCACACCCTGGGTCACGCCGTGGAGCGGGTCGAGCGCTACAAGTTCCGGCACGGTGCCGCGGTCTCGATCGGGATGATGTTCGTCGCCGAGCTCGCCCGGCTGGCCGGGAAGCTCGACGAGCCGACCGCCGAACGACACCGCGCTGTGCTGGAGCTCGTCGGGCTGCCGACGTCGTACCGCGGGGACGTCTGGGGCCAGCTGCACGAGGCGATGAAGGTCGACAAGAAGTCCCGGGGAGACCAGCTCCGGTTCGTGGTCCTCGAGGGTCTCGCCCGGCCGTCGATCCTGGCTGCACCCGATCCCGCCCTGCTGACCGCTGCCTACGCCGAGATCTCCCGCTGAGGCCTGAGCCGTTCAGACCAGGTCGTGCACGAAGTCGCTGAGCTGGGCCAGGTTGCGGCACTCGACCATCGAGATCAGCTCGGCGTACTCCCGTGCAGCCGAGTCGCCGGTGTCCCAGTGCCGGGCGTGCTCGGGGTTGAGCCACCACGCGTGACGGGTCTGCCGGACGATGTCGGCGAAGGCCGGCAGCGCGAGGTCGCCGTAGTTGGACCGGGCGTCGCCGAGCACCAGGAGTGACGTCTTCGGCCCGAGGGCGTCGGCGTGCCGGTCGCGGAACTGGGTGAGCGCCCGCCCGTAGTCGGTGCGTCCCCACAGTGAGGCGTGCGCGACGGAGGCCGCCAGCTCGGTCATGGTGTCCGCGACGTCCGCCCCGGGCCGGAAGTGCTCGGTGACCTCGTGGACCTGGTCCACGAAGGTGAACGCACGGACCTTGGTGAACTGCTCGCGCAGCGCGAACACGAGGAACAGCGTGAACTGGGCGAACTGCGCCACCGAACCGCTGACGTCGCACAGCACCACGAGCTCGCTGCGGTGCGGCCGCTTCGGGCGCTGGTGCGTGGTAATCGGGACGCCGCCGGTGGACATCGAGGCGCGGACGGTGCGCCGGAAGTCGAGCGGACCACGCCGCCGGGCGTGCTGCTCCTTGGTCAGCCGCGTCGCGAGGCGGCGGGCCAGCGGATAGATCTCGCGGCGCATCTGCTCCAGCTCCGCCCGGTGGGCGGAGGTGAAGGGGATCTGGTCCACCGGCGGGCGCAGGGTGGCTTCCAGAACGGCCTGCGGCGTCTTGTCCTGGGAGATCCGGCGTCGTACCTCGGCCTCGACCCGGCGACCGAACGCCGCGGCCCGGCGCTCCGCCGCACGTCGCGGCTCGTCACCGGGCACCGATCCCGCGAGCGCGCCGGCGACCCGGCCGACCAGGTCGTCGACGGAGAGCCGGGAGAGGGTCTGGTGCGCGGACCAGGCCGACATCCCCTGCCCGCGCTGCGGCAGTGATCCCAGCCGCTCGACGGCCTCCACGGCGAGGGCGGCCAGCGCCTGCTCGTCCCCGTTCGCGAGCGCGTCGGCGACCCGGGAGCGGAGGTCGTCCAGCGCGTCTCCGGGGACCGCAGCGGTCGTCGGCTCGTCGTCGGCCGCGGCGTCGCCGCGCGCTCCGGAGCCGACCAGCGCCGGGAAGAACAGGTCGAAGACCGCCTCGAAGCTCGGCCGGTGCACCTGCTGCTTGACCAAGGTCGCGGCGTAACCTGCCCGCAGCAGCTCCCGGTCGTGGAGCCCCAGCGCGGTGACCGCCCGCACCGCGTCGAGACCCTCGGCCACCGACACCGGGAGGCCCGCGGTCCGCAGCGCCTCGACGAACTCGATGTGCCGGTCTAGGAGCGCCATGGCCGTGCGTCGCGCTGTCGCAGGGCTCGGGTCGCCTTCTCGTGGTCGGACGCGTGCTTGAGCACGACACCGAGCGTCGCCGTGACCGCCGCGTCGTCGAGGTAGCCGATCTCCAGCGCGATCAGCGTCCGGGCCCAGTCGATCGACTCCGAGATCGACGGTGCCTTCTTCAGGTCGAGGTCGCGCAGCCGGGCCACGGTCTCGGTGACCTGCGCGGCCAGGCCGGCGGCGATGCCGGGCACCTGGGACTCCACGATCTCGCGCTCGCGGTCGGCGTCGGGATAGTCCAGGTGCAGGTAGAGACAGCGCCGCTTGACCGCCTCGGACAGCTCGCGGGTGGCGTTGGAGGTCAGCACGACGAACGGTCGACGTACGGCGGTCACGGTGCCGAGCTCCGGGATCGTGACCTGGAAGTCGGACAGCACCTCCAGCAGGAGCCCCTCGACCTCGACGTCGGTCTTGTCCACCTCGTCGACGAGCAGCACGGTCGGCTCCTCGCGCCGGATCGCGGTGAGCAGCGGCCGGGTGAGCAGGAACTCGTCGGTGAAGATGTTGTCGTGGGTCTGCTCCCAGGCGGCGTCGTTGCCGGCGGCCTGGATCCGCAGCAGCTGCTTCTTGTAGTTCCACTCGTAGAGCGCTCGGGCCTCGTCGAGCCCCTCGTAGCACTGCAGCCGCACCAGCCCCGCCCCGGTCGCCCGGCTGACCGCCTTGGCCAGCTCGGTCTTGCCGACCCCGGCCGGGCCCTCGATCAGCAGCGGCTTGCCGAGCTCGCCGGCGAGGTAGGTCGTGGTCGCGGTGGCCGCGTCGGGCAGGTAGCCCGCCCCGTGCAGCCGCGTCTCCGCGTCGGCGGGGGAGGCGAACCAGGTGCTCATCGCGCCAGGGTAGTCGGCGGGATTCGTCGCGAGGCGGGCCGGTCGTTAGACTCGGACGCTGCATCGCTCCTTGAAGAAGAGAACAGGATCCCCACGCGCATGGCGACGACCAACGACCTCAAGAACGGCATGGTTCTCAACCTCGACGGACAGCTCTGGTCCGTCGTGTGGTTCCAGCACCACAAGCCCGGCAAGGGCGGCGCGGTGGTCCGCACCAAGCTGAAGAACATCGAGTCGGGCAAGACCGTCGACAAGACCTTCAACGCCGACGTCAAGGTCGAGGTCGCGAACGTCGACAAGCGGACGATGCAGTACCTGTACAACGACGGCACGTCGTACGTCTTCATGGACACCGGCACCTACGAGCAGATCGAGGTCGCCCCCGACCTGGTCGGCGACGCCAAGAACTTCCTGCTCGAGAACCAGGAGGCGATCGTCGCCACCAACGAGGGCCGCGTGCTCTACGTCGAGCTCCCGGCCTCGGTCGAGCTGACCGTCGAGTACACCGAGCCCGGCCTGCAGGGCGACCGCTCCACCGGCGGCACCAAGCCGGCCCGCCTGGAGACCGGCCACGAGATCCAGGTGCCGCTGTTCATCTCGACCGGCGAGAAGATCAAGGTCGACACCCGCGACAGCAGCTACCAGGGCCGAGTCAGCTCCTGATGAGCGCTCGCTCCAAGGCACGCAAGCGCGCGCTCGACATCCTGTTCGAGAGCGAAGCACGGGGTGTCGCCGCCGAGGAGGTGCTCCGTGAGCGCCTCACCGCCGGCGACCCACCCGTGAACGAGTACACCGTCGTCCTCGTCAACGGGGTCGTCGAGCACTCCGCGCGCATCGACGAGCTGCTGGCGACGTACGCCGAGGGTTGGACGCTGGACCGGATGCCGGCGGTGGACCGCAACGTGCTGCGGCTGGGGATCTTCGAGATCCTGTACGTCGACGACGTCCCCGACGCGGTCGCGGTGAGCGAGGCGCTCAACCTGGTCCGCGACCTCTCCACCGACGAGTCACCCACCTTTGTCAACGGGGTGCTGGGCAGCATCGTGCGCAACAAGCCCGCGCTGTCCGTGTGACGACCGTCGCGTACGGAACGGTCGGCTCCGGCTGGTAGGCTCCGGAGCGTTCGACATCCTTTAACGAGCCGTCCCGTGAGGCGGAGAAGGAGGTCTGGCTCGCTCATGCCTGCCGAGACGACGGCACCACCGGGCGGGGACGGACGCACCGTCCTCGACGCGCGTGACATCTCCCGCGCCCTGACCCGCATCGCCCACGAGATCCTCGAGCGCAACAAGGGTGCTCACGACCTCGTCCTCCTCGGCATCCCCAGCCGCGGGGTCCCGCTCGCGCAGCGGATCGCGGCGAAGATCGCCGCCGTCGAGGGCATCGACGTCCCGGTCGGCTCGCTCGACGTGACGATGTACCGCGACGACCTGCGGATGCGCCCGGCACGCACCCTGCTCCCCACCGAGATCCCCACCGGCGGCATCGACGGCAAGGTGGTCGTCCTCGTCGACGACGTGCTGTTCTCCGGTCGCACGATCCGGGCCGCGCTCGACGCGATGAACGACGTCGGCCGGCCGCGGTCGGTGCGGCTGGCGGTGCTGGTCGACCGCGGCCACCGCGAGCTCCCGATCCGCGCGGACTTCGTCGGCAAGAACCTCCCGACCTCGCTGGTGGAGAAGGTCGCGGTCCGGCTCGAGGAGTTCGACGGCGGCGACTCGGTCGTGATCTCCGGCGGCGCCGCCGGCGAGGAGGCGAGCGCGTGAACCGCCACCTGCTCAGCACCGGCGACCTGACCCGTGACGAAGCCGAGCTGATCCTCAGCACCGCCGAGGAGCTGCGCTCGCTGGCCGACCGGCCGATCAAGAAGCTGCCCGCCCTGCGCGGGCGCACCGTGGTGAACCTGTTCTTCGAGGACTCCACCCGCACCCGGATCTCCTTCGAGGCCGCGGCCAAGCGGCTCTCGGCCGACGTGATCAACTTCTCCGCCAAGGGGTCGAGCCTGAGCAAGGGCGAGAGCCTGAAGGACACCGCGCTGACCCTGGAGGCGATGGGCGCCGACGCGGTCGTCGTACGCCACTGGGCCTCCGGTGCGCCACACCTGCTCGCGAACTCCGGCTGGGTCCGCTCGAGCGTGGTCAACGCCGGTGACGGCACCCACGAGCACCCGACGCAGGCACTGCTGGACGCGTTCACGATGTGGCGCCACCTCGGCAGCCTCGACGGCCGCCGGGTGGCCGTCGTCGGCGACATCCTGCACAGCCGGGTGGCGCGCTCCAACGCGCTGCTGCTGCGCACCCTCGGCGCGGAGGTCACCCTCGTCGCGCCGCCGACCTTGCTGCCCGTCGGGGTGGAGAGCTGGGACGCCGAGACGTCGTACGACCTCGACGCGGTGCTGCCCAAGGCCGACGCGGTGATGATGCTGCGGGTCCAGCGGGAGCGGATGAACGCCGCCTTCTTCCCGACCCAGCGCGAGTACAGCCGCCGCTACGGCCTCGACGCCCGGCGGATGGGGATGCTGCAGGACCACACGATCGTGATGCACCCCGGCCCGATGATCCGCGGCATGGAGATCACCGCCGACGTCGCCGACTCCGACCGCTCCGTGATCGTCGAGCAGGTCACCAACGGGGTCGCGGTCCGGATGGCGGTGCTCTACCTGCTGCTCAGCGGCAACGAGTCCGACGCCGGCCGCGCGCCGGCCACCACCGACACAGACGGAGCGCAGGCGTGAGCAGCCACCTGATCAGACGAGCCCGGATTCTCGGCGGCGAGCCCACCGACCTGCTGCTGCGCGACGGGATGATCGCCGCGATCGGCGATGGCCTGGAGGCCGACGGTGCCGAGGTGGTCGACGCCGACGGGCTGGTCGCCCTGCCCGGGCTGGTCGACCTGCACACGCACCTGCGCGAGCCCGGCAGGGAGGACGCCGAGACCGTCGAGACCGGCACCCGCGCCGCGGCCCTCGGCGGGTTCACCGCCGTGCACGCGATGGCCAACACCGACCCGGTTGCGGACACCGCGGGCGTCGTCGAGCAGGTCTGGCGCCTCGGGCGCGAGGCGGGGCACTGCGACGTGTTCCCGGTCGGCGCCGTCACGGTCGGGCTCCAGGGGGAGCGGCTGGCCGAGCTCGGCGCGATGGCCGACTCCGCCGCCCGGGTGCGGGTCTTCTCCGACGACGGCAAGTGCGTCTCCGACGCGGTGCTGATGCGCCGCGCGCTGGAGTACGTCAAGGCCTTCGACGGCGTCGTCGCCCAGCACGCCCAGGAGCCGCGGCTGACCGAGGACGCCCAGATGAACGAGGGCGAGCTCTCCGGCCGGCTCGGGCTGCGCGGCTGGCCCGCGGTCGCCGAGGAGGCGATCATCGCCCGCGACTGCCTGCTCGCCGCCCACGTCGGCTCCCGGCTGCACGTGTGCCACGTCTCGACGGCCGGCTCGGTGGAGATCGTGCGCTGGGCCAAGAGCAAGGGGTGGGACGTCACCGCCGAGGCGTGCCCGCACCACCTGCTGCTCACCGACGAGCTCGCCGCGACCTACGACCCGATCTACAAGGTCAACCCGCCGCTGCGCTCGGCCGCCGACGTGGAGGCGCTCCGGGCCGGCCTGGCCGACGGCACGATCGACATCGTCGCCACCGACCACGCGCCGCACCCGCTGGAGGACAAGGACTGCGAGTGGCAGGCCGCGGCCTTCGGGATGCTCGGCCTGGAGACCGCGCTGTCGATCGTGCAGCAGACCATGGTCGACGCCGGGCTGCTGGACTGGGCGGGCGTCGCCGAGCGGATGTCCTACGCCCCGGCGCGCATCGGCCGGCTCGAGGAGCACGGTCGGCCGCTGGCCGAGGGGGAGCCGGCCAACGTCGTGCTCTACGACCCCGCGTTCACGCGCGTGGTCGACCCGGCGGAGCTGGCGTCGCTCTCGCGCAACACCCCGTACGCCGGACGGGAGCTGCCGGGTCGCGTGGTGGCGACCTTCCTGCGTGGTCGGCCGACCGTGCTCGACGGGAAGCTCGCATGACCCCGCTCGCGGCCGGTGCACCGGAGTGGCTGGCCCCGGTGCTGGTCATGTTCGCGCTGCTCGGGCTGGCCTACGTCGGCATGTGGCGCGGCTGGCGCGCCCGCGCACGGCGCCATGACCTGCCGCCCCTGCCGCCCGCGCCGCCGGTGGCCGAGCTGCCCGAGGCGAAGCTCCAGGCCGGCGCCCGCTACTTCGGCACGACGGTCAGCGGCAACTGGCTCGAGCGCGTCACCGCCCAGGGACTCGGCGCCCGGAGCAGCGCCCGGCTGTCGCTCTCGCCCGAGGGGATCGACGTGATCCGGCTCGCCGGCAGCTTCCGGATCCCCGCCGAGGCGCTCCGCGGAGCACGCCACGACCAGGGGATCGCCGGCAAGGTCGTGCCTCCCCACGGCGTGCTGGTGGTGACCTGGCAGCACGGCGACCTGCTCCTCGACACGGGGTTCCGTCTGGAGCCGGGCCATGAGGGCACCGGCCGCCCCGACATCACCGAGACCCACAACGCCTGGGTCCGCTCCATCAGCAAGCTCGTCCGGGAACACAAGGAGCACACTGAATGAGTCTCGATCAGCGGGGCGACACGCTCGACCAGCACGCCGACAGGCCCACCCGGCGCAGGACCGTGCCGGCCCTGCTCGTCCTCGAGGACGGCCGCGCCTTCCACGGCGAGTCGTTCGGCGCCGAGGGGGAGACCTTCGGCGAGGCGGTGTTCTCCACCGGCATGTCCGGCTACCAGGAGACGCTCACCGACCCGTCGTACCACCGTCAGGTCGTCGTGATGACCGCGCCGCACGTCGGCAACACCGGCATCAACGACGAGGACCCCGAGTCGGGCCGGATCTGGGTCAGCGGATACGTCGTACGCGACCCTGCCCGGGTGCCCTCGAACTGGCGGAGCCGGCGTTCGCTCGACGACGAGCTCCGCGCACAGGGTGTCGTCGGCATCGCCGGGGTGGACACCCGGGCGCTGACCCGGCACCTGCGTGAGCGCGGCGCGATGCGCGTGGGCATCTCGACCACGGAGACCGACCCCGAGGCGCTGCGCCGCCGGGTGCTGGAGGCGCCCGACATGACGGGCGCCGACCTGACCGCAGACGTGACCACGCCGGAGGCCTACGTGGTGCCGGCGGCGGGGGAGAAGCGGTTCACGGTGGTCGCGCTCGACCTCGGGATCAAGTCGATGACCCCGGCGATGATGGCCGAGCGCGGCATCGAGGTGCACGTGCTCCCGGCCAAGTCGACCCTGGAGGAGGTGCTCGCGGTCGAGCCCGACGGCGTGTTCTTCTCCAACGGTCCCGGCGACCCCGCCGCGACCACACACGAGATCGCGCTGCTGCAGGGCGTGCTCGAGCGCGGCATCCCGTACTTCGGCATCTGCTTCGGCAACCAGCTCTTCGGCCGGGCGCTCGGCTTCGGCACCTTCAAGCTGAAGTACGGCCACCGCGGGATCAACCAGCCGGTGATGGACAGGACGACCGGCAAGGTGGAGGTCACCGCGCACAACCACGGCTTCGCCATCCAGTGGCCGGAGCCCTCCTTCGGACCGCAGGCCACGCCGTACGGCGAGGCCAGCGTGAGCCACGTCTGCCTCAACGACGACGTCGTCGAGGGCCTGGAGCTGCGCGACGGGTCCGGTGCGCTCAAGGCGTTCTCGGTGCAGTACCACCCCGAGGCGGCCGCCGGTCCGCACGACGCGGCGTACCTGTTCGACAGGTTCACCGACCTGATGTCCGAACGACGGGCGTCGGTCTCGAGACGGGCTGCCTCGTCGCCCTCCTCGACCACCGGAACGGAGGAGAGCTGAGATGCCCAAGCGCGACGACATCAAGAGCGTGCTCGTGATCGGCTCCGGGCCGATCATCATCGGCCAGGCCGCGGAGTTCGACTACTCCGGCACCCAGGCCTGCCGCGTGCTGCGCGACGAGGGCCTTCGGGTGATCCTGGTCAACTCCAACCCGGCGACGATCATGACCGACCCGGAGTTCGCCGACGCTACCTACATCGAGCCGATCACCCCGGAGTACGTCGAGAAGGTGATCGACAAGGAGCGCCCCGACGCGCTGCTCGCCACCCTCGGCGGCCAGACCGCACTCAACGCGGCGATGGCGCTCGACAAGGCCGGCGTGCTCGACAAGTACGGCGTGGAGCTGATCGGTGCCTCCATCGACGCCATCGAGCGCGGCGAGAACCGCGAGTCGTTCAAGCGGATCGTCGAGGAGCTCGGCGGAGAGGTGGCCAGGTCGGTCATCTGCCACTCGATGGACGACTGCCTCGCCGCCGCCGACCAGCTCGGCTACCCGATGGTGGTGCGGCCCAGCTTCACCATGGGCGGCACCGGCTCCGGGATGGCCTACGACGAGACCGACCTGCGCCGCATCGCCGGCGCGGGTCTCGCCGCCAGCCCGACCACCGAGGTGCTCCTGGAGGAGTCCATCCTCGGCTGGAAGGAGTACGAGCTGGAGGTGATGCGCGACAAGGCCGACAACGTCGTCATCGTCTGCTCGATCGAGAACCTCGACCCGATGGGCGTGCACACCGGCGACTCGATCACGGTCGCCCCGGCGATGACGCTGACCGACCGCGAGTACCAGAAGATGCGCGACCTCTCCATCGGGATCATCCGTTCGGTCGGCGTCGACACCGGCGGCTGCAACATCCAGTTCGCGGTCGACCCGAGCGACGGCCGGTTGATCGTGATCGAGATGAACCCCCGCGTCTCCCGCTCCAGCGCCCTGGCGTCGAAGGCGACCGGCTTCCCGATCGCGAAGATCGCGGCGAAGGTGGCGATCGGCTACACCCTCGACGAGATCCCCAACGACATCACCAAGGAGACCCCGGCCAGCTTCGAGCCGACGCTCGACTACGTCGTGGTCAAGGTGCCGCGGTTCGCCTTCGAGAAGTTCCCGACCGCCGACCCCACGCTGACCACGCACATGAAGTCCGTGGGCGAGGCGATGGCGATCGGCCGCAACTTCACCGAGGCGCTGCAGAAGTCGCTGCGCAGCCTGGAGCACAAGAGCGCGATCTTCGACTGGAGCAGCGAGCCGGCCCCGCTCGCCGAGCTGATGGATTCGGTCCGGACGCCGCACGACGGCCGGCTGCGCGAGGTGATGGACGCGATCCGCGCCGGCGCCACGCCCGAGGAGCTGCACGAGGCCACCAAGATCGACCCCTGGTTCCTGGACCAGCTGTTCCTGATCGACGAGGTGGCCACCGACATCCGCGAGGCCGACGACCTCGACGCGGTCCTGATCCGGCGCGCCAAGCGGCACGGGTTCTCCGACGCCCAGATCGCCGGCATCCGCGGGATGAGCGAGGACGTGGTCCGCGGCGTGCGCTGGGCGCTCGGGCTTCGGCCGGTCTACAAGACCGTCGACACCTGCGCTGCCGAGTTCGCCGCACGGACGCCCTACCACTACTCCTCCTACGACGAGGAGACCGAGGTGGCGCCGCGCGAGCGGCCGGCGGTGATCATCCTGGGCTCCGGCCCGAACCGGATCGGCCAGGGCATCGAGTTCGACTACTCGTGCGTGCACGCGTCGCTGGCGCTGTCCGAGGCCGGCTACGAGACCGTGATGGTCAACTGCAACCCCGAGACCGTCTCCACCGACTACGACACCAGCGACCGGCTCTACTTCGAGCCGCTGACGCTCGAGGACGTCCTCGAGATCGTCAACGCCGAGCAGCAGGCCGGGCCGGTCGCGGGCGTGATCTGCCAGCTCGGCGGCCAGACCCCGCTCGGGCTCGCGCAGGGGCTCGAGGACGCCGGGGTGCCGATCGTCGGGACAGCTCCGGAAGCGATCCACCTCGCCGAGGAGCGCGGCGCGTTCGGGCGCGTGCTCGCCGAGGCCGGTCTGCCCGCGCCCAAGCACGGCACCGCGACGTCGTACGACGAGGCCCGGGTGATCGCCGAGGAGATCACCTACCCGGTGCTCGTGCGGCCGTCGTACGTGCTCGGTGGCCGCGGCATGGAGATCGTGTACGACGACGACGCGCTGCGCAGCTACATCACCCGGGCGACGGAGATCTCGCCGGAGCACCCGGTGCTGGTCGACCGGTTCCTCGACGACGCGGTGGAGATCGACGTCGACGCGATCTTCGACGGCGAGGAGCTGTTCCTCGGCGGCGTGATGGAGCACATCGAGGAGGCCGGCATCCACTCCGGTGACTCGAGCTGCGCACTGCCGCCGATCACCCTCGGTCGCGAGACGATCGAGCGGATCCGGCGCTCCACCGAGGCGATCGCCCGGGGCGTCGGCGTGCGGGGGCTGCTCAACGTGCAGTACGCCATGGCCTCCGACGTCGTCTACGTCCTCGAGGCCAACCCGAGGGCGTCGCGGACGGTGCCGTTCGTGTCGAAGGCGACCGCAACGCCGCTGGCCAAGGCCGCCGCACGGGTGATGCTCGGTGAGTCCATCGCCTCGCTCCGCGAGAAGGGCGTGCTCCCGGCCGTCGGCGACGGCGGCGACCTGCCCACCGACGCGCCGATCGCGGTCAAGGAGGCCGTGATGCCGTTCAACCGGTTCCGCACGATCGACGGCCGCAACGTCGACACCGTGCTGGGTCCGGAGATGCGCTCCACCGGTGAGGTGATGGGCTTCGACGCGGTGTTCGGGACCAGCTTCGCCAAGTCCCAGACCGCGGCCTACGGAGCCCTGCCGACCGAGGGCAAGGTGTTCGTGTCGGTGGCCAACGTCGACAAGCGGCACATGATCTTCCCGATCAAGCGGCTGTACGACCTCGGCTACGAGATCCTCGCCACCGAGGGCACCGCGGAGGTGCTGCGCCGCAACGGCGTGCCGGCCGAGGTGGTGCGCAAGCACAGCGAGGGGCCCAGCGCCGAGGGGAAGCCGACGATCGTGGGGCGGATCCTCGACGGTGAGGTCCGGCTGATCGTGAACACCCCGCACGGCACCACCTCGGGCGGCTCGCCGCGTCTGGACGGCTACGAGATCCGCACCGCGGCGATCCTCGCCGACATCCCCTGCATCACCACGATCCAGGGGGTCGCGGCGGCGGTGCAGGGGATCGAGGCGATGCGAGCCGGCGACATCCAGGTCAGGTCGCTGCAGGACTGGGCGGCCCACGTTCGTCCCGACGTCGTCGGGTGACCGCGTGAGTCCGTACCGCTGGCTGTTCGACCACGTCCTGACGCGGGTCGACGCAGAGACCGCGCACCGGGCCGGGTTCGCCGCCCTGCGCGCGGGACGGCCGGCGCTCGCCGGGCTCGCCCGGCGCCACGCTGGGCCGGCTGCCCCGGTCCGGGCGCTGGGGCTGAGCTTCCCCGGGCCGCTCGGGCTGGCGGCCGGCTTCGACAAGAACGCCGAGGGCATCGACGCGCTCGCCGCGCTCGGGTTCTCCTTCGTCGAGGTCGGCACCGTCACCGGCGAGCCCCAGCCGGGCAACCCGCGGCCCCGGCTGTTCCGGCTGCCCGCGGACCGCGCTGTCGTGAACCGGATGGGGTTCAACAACGACGGTGCCGAGGCCGTCGCCCGGCGGTTGGCGGCACGGGCCCGCCGTGGTGTCGCCCGTCCCGTGGTGGTCGGGGTCAACATCGGCAAGACCAAGGTCGTCCCCGAGGAGCAAGCGGTCGCCGACTACGAGAAGAGCACCCGGCTGCTGGCGCCGTACGCCGACTACCTCGTGGTCAACGTCAGCTCCCCGAACACCCCCGGGCTCCGCGACCTGCAGGCGGTGGAGAAGCTGCAGCCGCTGCTGGAGGCGGTGCGCCGTCAGGCCGACGCGGTCGCTGCTGCACGGGTTCCGCTGCTGGTGAAGATCGCGCCCGACCTCAGCGACGACGACGTGCTCGCCGTCGCCGACCTCGCCGGCGCGATCGGGCTCGACGGCGTGGTCGCCACGAACACCACGATCTCGCGGGTGGGGCTGGTCTCCAGCCCCGAGGCGATCGCCCGCGCCGGCGACGGCGGCCTCTCCGGGGCGCCGCTGCGACAGCGGTCGCTGGAGGTGCTTCGCCTGCTCCGCGGCCGGCTCGACCCGGCCACCGCGGTGGTCTCCGTGGGTGGGATCAGCACGGCAGCCGACGCCCAGGAGCGCCTCGACGCGGGTGCGGACCTGCTCCAGGCCTACACCGCGTTCATCTACGAAGGCGCGCTCTGGCCGTCCCGGCTGCAGCGGGAGCTGGCCGCGCCGGCCGACGACCGGGGCCGCACCGGGTCGACGCGATGACCCAGGCGACGCGGGGACCCCTCCGGGTCGAGGCGGAGGTGCTGAGCAACAAGCGGGCCGGCGCGTTCCACCACCTGACTCTGGTCGCCCCCGGCATCGCCGAGCGGTTCCGGCCCGGCAACCTCGTCGCGCTCGCCGTCGGCGGCCCGCTCAGCGACCGGCTGCTGAGACGCGCCCTGCCGGTGTACCGGGCCCGCGCCACCGGCACGTACCGCAGCACGGTCGA
>JBMOMG010000131.1:0-18639 GCA_049323155.1 Actinomycetota bacterium
ACCCTCGAGAACCTGCTCCTGGGCACGCTGAGCACCGCGGGGGCGACGCTGGTCGGCGACCACGGCCGGACGATGGTCTCGGCGGACCACCGGCTGGCCCCGGGGACCATCTGCGACCTCGACTCGGTCCGGCAGCGGATGGAGTGCCCCGGCCTGCCGCTGTCGCTGGTCGTCCTCGGCTGAGCTAGTCGCCCCACCCCATCGAGAACACCTCGAACGGGGCCGCGTGCCGCACCCCGAGGCGGGTTCCGGTCGCGCGCGACATCCCGGCCAGGAACTCCTCGGGGTCGAAGTCCGCCCAGCCGAGGCCGTCGATGTAGGCCCGGTGCGCCTCCAGCGAGGCAACGCCCCGGTCGAAGGTGTCGCTGATGTCGGCGGCGTGTCGCGACTCGGGAGAACCCGCCGCCCAGACTTCCCGGACCCCGCCCCACGGCTCGAGCCCGTTGTCGATGTGCTCGTGGAACACCCACCGGTTGCCCGCGTCGCGGACCGCGTCCAGCGTGGCCCGCCCGGTCGCGATGTGGTCGGCCTGGTTCAACGCCCGGCCGCCCCAGGTGTCGCGGAAGTTGTTGGTCACGACGATGTCGGGGCGGTGCCGTCGTACGACGCCGGCGATCGCGCGACGCAGCGGCACGCCGTACTCCAGGACGCCGTCGACCAGGCCGAGGAACTCCACCTCGTCGACGCCGACGATGCGCGCGGACTCGACCTGCTCGGCCTCGCGCACCTGCCGCGCCTCGTCGGGGTGCATGCCGTCGATCCCGGCCTCTCCGCTGGTGAGCATGCAGTACACGACGCGTTTGCCCTGCCCGGTCCATCGGGCGACCGCGGCCGCGCCGCCGAACTCCATGTCGTCGGGGTGCGCCACCACGCACAGGGCGGTCTGCCAGTCCTCGGCCACGTGGTCGAGCTCCGGTCGCTGCGTCTCGGTCATGGTCCGAGCATGGCAGCGTGCCGTCGGTTCCGACAGGCTGGTCGCGTCGGCTGCGCCCCGCCGTACCGCGCGTGGGGGAGGGGTGTCACGGACGGTAGGCTGCCGTCCGCGCCGGCAGGGACGCCGCCGGCTGTCACGGGGCGGTAGCTCAGTCGGTTAGAGCAGAGGACTCATAATCCTTGGGTCGTGGGTTCGAGTCCCACCCGCCCTACCAGGCTTTCTCCTAGGTCAGGACGCATCGCCTCAGCGCTCGCGAAGTGGGCACAGCCTCGAGGGTTCAAGCCCCTGGGCTCAACAGCCGCAGCCCACGTCGTCCGTGCCTGTGTGCCAACGTCTCACGTCTCACCGGATTGACGTCTCGCCGCTGACTGGGGAGACTCCCTCCTCGGGTCGAGGAGGCACGACATGGGTATGGACAGCGCCAGGCTGTCGGCACGCGCGAGACAGCCCGGTCACGACCGGACGTTCCGCGAGTCCGAACAGAACTTCGTGGCCGCCTTGAACAAGATCCTCGACCCGGACGAGTGGAAGGTCGAGGACCACCCGCGCGACCTGGCCAAGATCATCTCGGGCAGGTACGGCGTCGTGCCGGAGGCGGCGATCACGTTCCTGCCGACCGGGCGCAAGATGTACTTCGAGGTCAAGAAGCAGGGCCCTGCGGGCAACGCCGACGAGCGGGCCTGCAAGCACCACACCGTGCAGTTCTACAAGCTGCTGCACGAGCACACCGGCTACGACTACCACCCCTTCGTCACCGTCATGTGCGAGAACCTGGCGTTCGACGACCGGTACACCCTCAAGCACCCGGCGTACTTCGAGGACGGGCACTACTTCTGCTGGGTGAACTACGACCTCGACGCGCTGGCCGACTTCCTCGCCGACCTGGCGACCAGGTGGCTGATGGACACCGAGCCGGAAGCGCCGCAGGAGCTGCCCCAGTAGCGGCCTGGAACGGCGAGGCACGGCCGGATCTGTCGGCGCCCGGACGTAGGGTTCGGTCATGATCAAGTACCTGGGCTCCAAGCGCACGCTGGTGCCTGTCCTGGGAGACATCGCGCAGAGCGTGGAGGCACGCACCGCCGTCGATCTGTTCACCGGCACCACCCGCGTCGCCCAGGAGTTCAAGCGGCGTGGGATCTTCGTCACCGCGACCGACGTCGCCACCTACAGCGAGATCCTCAGCGACTGCTACATCGCCACCGACGCCGACTCCGTCGACCTGCAGGAGCTCGACAACGAGCTGAAGCGTCTCAACTCGCTGCCGGGTGAGCCGGGGTACTTCACCGAGACGTTCTGCGAGGCGTCCAGGTTCTTCCAGCCCAAGAACGGCGCCCGCGTGGACGCGATCCGCCGTGCGCTCGAGGCCGAGCACCGCGGCTCACCGCTGTTCCCGGTGCTGCTGACCAGCCTGATGCTGGCCGCCGACCGGGTCGACTCCACGACCGGGGTGCAGATGGCCTACCTCAAGCAGTGGGCCCCACGGTCGTTCAACGACCTCGAGCTGCGCCGTCCCGAGCTGCTGCCCGGCCCCGGAGCGACGATCCGCGGTGATGCGCTGGCAACGGTCGAGAGCCTCGAGCCGGTGGACCTGATGTACCTCGACCCGCCGTACAACCAGCACCGGTACTTCACCAACTACCACATCTGGGAGACGTTGGTGCGGTGGGACGAGCCGGAGCACTACGGCGTCGCCTGCAAGCGCGTGGACAGCCGCGACGACTCGACGAAGAGCCGGTTCAACATGCGGCGCCAGATGGCGCCCGCCCTGGCGGAGGTCATCAACCGCGCCAAGGCGGAGGTCGTGGTCGTCTCCTACAACGACGAGTCGTGGATCACCGCGGAGGAGATGATGCACTCCCTGCGCGAGGCCGGCCACGAGGACGTCCGCCTGGTCGCCTTCGACTCCAAGCGCTACGTGGGTGCGCAGATCGGGATCTTCAACCCGTCGGGGGAGAAGGTCGGGAAGGTCTCCCACCTGCGCAACACCGAGTACGTCTTCATCGCCGGGCCCACGGCCAAGGTCGAGGCGGCGGTGCTCGCCGCGCACGCGAACCCGCGCAGCCAGCAGGACGCCGTGCTGTTCTGAGTTGCCGCGGGGCTACATCTCCTCGTGCGTGTCGGGGTCGCCGCCGAAGAGCCGGCCGTCCGCACGGGCCAGCGAGGTGATCGCTGCGACCTGCTCGTCGGAGAGCTCGAAGCCGAAGACGTCGAGGTTCTCCACCTGCCGTGCACGGGTCGCCGACTTGGGGATCGGCAGGCAGCCCAGCTGCAGCTGCCAGCGCAGGATGACCTGGGCCGGCGTGACGCCGTGCGCCTGGGCCGCGGCGGCCACCGGCGGCTCGGCGAACGGCGCCTGCCGTTTGCCGAGCGGGCTCCATGACTCGGTGCGGATCCCCATGCCGGCGTTCACCTGCCGCATCCGCTCCTGCGGGAAGTAGGGGTGGAGCTCGATCTGGTTCACCGCCGGGGTCACCCCCGTGTCGTCGATGATGCGAGCCAGGTGCTCGTCGGTGAAGTTGGACACCCCGATCGAGCGGACCAGCCCCTCCTTGCGGAGGTCGACCAGGGCGCGCCACGCCTCGGTGTACTTGCCCACGCTCGGGTTCGGCCAGTGGATCAGGTGCAGGTCGAGGTAGTCCAGACCGAGCCGGTCCAACGACTCGCGGGTGCTCGCCACGGCGTCGTCGTACCCGTGGTGCCGGCCCGGGAGCTTGCTGGTGACGAACAGCTGCTCGCGGGGCACTCCGGACCGCCGGATCGCTTCGCCGACCTCCCGCTCGTTGTCGTAGTTCACCGCCGTGTCGAGCAGCCGGTAGCCCACCTCGATCGCGCTGAGCACCGCCTCGACCCCGTCGTCGCCGCGCAGCGGGTAGGTGCCGAAGCCGACCATCGGGATCTCGCGTCCGTCGTTGAGCGTGTACGTCGCAACCATGAATCGAACCTACCCCGCACCCCGCCCGGGGTCGTTCGACCCTGGGAGGGCAGGCGGTGCCCGCGTGACGATGGGACGAGGGAGGCCCGTGGTCGGCCGCCGTCGCCGGTCGTGGACCCGGAGACGAGGGGAGAGGTCCATGTCACGACTTCGTTTCGTCGGCGCGACCGCGTGTGCCGCCTTCTGCATCGGGATCGCGGTCCCGGCACTCGCCGCGGAGATCACCGGCACGCCCGGTGATGACGAGCTGACGGGGACGGACGGCCGGGACCGGATCGCCGGCCTCGACGGGGACGACCTGATCAGCTCCGGGCGCGGGGCGGACCGGGTGCTGGGCGGTGACGGCCACGACGTGATCTACCTGGGCAAGAACCCTGTGTTGCTCGGCCCGTCCGGGGACGAGGCGCTCGGCGGCCGCGGGGACGACCTGATCTTCGGTGGTCCGGGCTTCGACGTGATCGGCGGCAACGGCGGCGATGACACGATCATCGGCGGTGCCGGCACCGACACCCTGGAGGACCGCATCGGCGACGACGTGCTGGTCGGCGGGCGCGGCGGCGACGCCGTCTACCGCTGCGTCGGTCCATGACCCGCCAACCTCCATCCTCCGCCGCTGCTTCGGCTCAGGTCGGCCCGGTCGAGGCCGATGAGGCAGGCGGAACGTGGGGGAGGGGCCGGTGCACCGAGGCGTCGTGCAGCAGAGCGTGGTGGCAGTCGTCGCCACGCTCGGTGCTGTTCTTCTGGTGACCGGTCCGGCGTCCTCACGGAATCTGGTCGCCCTTGTCGCGGCCGCGGCATGCCTGGTGCAAGCCGTCTGGCTGAGGCGGCGAGCGAGGAGGGACCGACGGGAGCGCCACGTGTGGCGCTGGGCGGCCTGGACGGCGGCCGCGACGGGCCTCGGCCTCGTCCTCGAGGTGGTCCTGGGGCTCGGCCAGGGTGCCGGGCACCGGATGGTCGGTCTGGGGATCGCCGCAGGGACGGGCGCGGCCGCGGTGCTGCTCTATCAAGGGGTGCTGCACTGGAACCGGTTCAAGACCTACGCCTCCGACCCTGGTGACTGGCTCAACGGTCTGAGCGCGGTCGCCGTGGCCGTCGCCGGTGGCGGACTGCTGATCCGCAGCGTCGAGGCGCCGATGAGCCGGTGGCCGGACCTGCAGCTCTCCCTGTGGCTGAGTCAGGTCGGCGCTCTGATCGTGGTGCTCGGGACGACGGTCACCATCGCGAACCTCGGCGGTCTGCGCAGCGACCGCCGGGTCTGGATGCTGGCCGGAGTGACCGCGACGGTCACTCTCGGCACCGTCCTCACCGCCTCGAGCGGCGACGCCCGGCTCACCCAGCTGTCCGTGCAGGGCGGCTGGATCCTGCTGGTCACCACGCTGAGCCTCGGCTCACTGGCGGTGCCGGTGCGGCCGGCACCGCAGCGGGCGACCTCGCAAGCGCCCGCGATCGGCGCACTCGTGGTCCTGGCCGTGAGCGTCGGGGTCCTGATCGCCAACGGCCTGGCCGACACGGTCGGACGCGAGTCGACCACGGTGTTCGCCGGGATCGCCGCAGTCGGTAGCGCCCTGCGGATGGTCCGCCTCGTCGGTGAGCTGGCCGAGCTGGCCTTGAGCCGGCACGAGGCGCTCACCGACGACCTGACCGGCATGGCCAACCGGCGCGCGCTGACCGCGGCTCTCGAGGAGGCCGAACAGCGCCGGCAGCCGGCGGCCCTGCTGATCATCGACCTCGACCGCTTCAAGCAGGTCAACGACCGCTACGGCCACGGCATTGGTGACGAGGTCCTGCGCATCGTCGCGCTCCGGCTGCAGGCCGACCTCACCGGCAGCACCGTGCTGGCCAGGATCGGCGGTGACGAGTTTGCCGTGCTGCTGCGCGGGTCCGCTGCCAAGCGTGCCACCGAGACGGCGTGGGGGCTGTTCGCCGCCTGCACCGACCCGGTCGAGGTGGACGGTCGCCGGGCCCGGCTCGGAGCCAGCATCGGTGTCGCCGGCACGGACCTGGTCGGCGGCTCCAGCGAGGAGCTGATGCGGCGCGCGGACGCGGCGATGTACGTCGCCAAGCGAGCAGGCGGCGGGGTGAACACGTACGACGAGCACGCCGACGTCCGAGCGCGCCGCGAGCACGACCTGCTCGAGGACCTGCACGCGGTGATCGGCGCGGACTCCACCGAGCAGCACCGCGAGCAGATCGTGGTGCACTTCCAACCCCAGGTCGACGTCACGTCCGGGACCGTCGTGGGGGCCGAGGCCCTGGTCAGGTGGGACCACCCCGAGCACGGGCTGCTCTACCCCGACGCGTTCCTCGACCTGGTCGAGCGGCACGACCTGATGCCCGAGCTGACCGGCATCGTCCTGCGCCGTACCGCCCAGGAGGTGGCGCACTGGCAGCAGTCAGGCTTCCCGGTGCGGGCGGCGGTCAACCTGTCCACCTCGTGCCTGAACCACCCGGACCTGCTGCCGTTCCTCGACGAGATCACCCGCGACGCGCTGATCGACCCCGGCCTGCTGGTGCTCGAGATCACCGAGACCACCTTGATGAGCGACCCGTCGCTGGCCCTCGAGGTGGTGAGCACGATCGCCGAGCGGGGGATCGCGATCAGCATCGACGACTACGGCACCGGCTACTCCTCGCTGACCTACCTCAACGACCTGCCCGCCGAGGAGCTGAAGCTCGACCGCGCGTTCACCGCGCGCGTCGCCCAGGAGCCCCGCACGGCCGCTATCGTCGCCGGCACGATCGACCTGGCCCACCATCTCGGCCTGAGGATCGTCGCCGAGGGCGTCGAGGACGAGGAGACCCTCGTGAAGCTTGCGGCGCTGGGCTGCGACCACACGCAGGGTTACCTGCATGCCAGGCCGATGCCGGCCGAACACTTCCGGCACTGGCTCGCGGAGGCGGATGGCCGGAGCAGCCCCTCGCCGAAGACGGCGACCGCGCCGCGCTCCTGAGCCGGGCGTTTCAGGGCCCGGGTCCGACCGGCCTCAGCCGGGGCGCCGGGCCGTGGTGCCCGAACGGGACCTCGTCCTCGTAGCCCAGAGCCGCCAGCACGCTCGGCAGCAGCGCCTTGGCGGTGCGCCGGTATCCCGCCCCGGAGGGGTGGAACCGGTCCATGGCGAACATCTGGTCCGGCTGGGCCACGAAGAACGGACCCACCACGTCGGCGAGCGACACCGCCCGAGCGCCGTACTCGAGCGCCACCTCGCGCTGAGCAGTGGCGAGCTGACGGGAGGCGATCCGCGCCAGGGAGCGCAGCGGTTGCGGCACCGCGGTCAGTGCACCGAGGTCCGGACACGTGCCCACGACCACCGCGGTGCCCTGCTCCTGCAGCGCCTCGACGGCCTCGGCCAGGTGACGGCGGGAGACACCGGTCCGCACCCGGTGGGTGACGTCGTTGCCACCGACGACGATCACGGCCACGTCGGCGGCGTAGCCGGCCGGGAGGCCTGCGAGCTGGGCCCGCAGCATCGACGTCTCCGACCCGACGTGCGCCGCCGTGTGCAACCTGACCGCGCGGGTGGTCCGTTTCGCCAGTCGCCGCGCCAGCTGGGCACCCAGGGTGTGCTTGGGGGTCTCCGCGCCCAGGCCGGCGGCGATCGAGTCACCGAGCAGCAGGAGGTCGATCGGGTCGCCGTACGCCTTCTTGTAGACCTTGTCCGCGCGAAGTGCCTCCTCGCCCAGAGGCTTGCCGATCACCTGGCGCGCGAGCCGGGCCTGCCTGCGGATCATCCCGCGTGCGAGCGCCGAGGAGACCAGCGCGCCCGCGGTCAGGACGGCCGCCGACGTCGCCAGCCGGTTCCTGCCGCGCCTGGCCGTGGGAACCCTCACCGTCAGGTGAGCTCGAGCGCGATCCGCCGCGGCGTGCGCTGACCCGGCAGGTCCGACAGTGCCGGCTCGGGCGTGGCGAGCCGACCCCTGCCCATGGCGTGCAGCGTCCACCCGGCCAGCTCCCAACGGTCGCGGTCCAGCCGGTTGCGCCCGTCGATGATCCGAGCGCTGCGAACCAGCCCGGCGGCCCGGTGCGGGTCGATTCCGGTGAACTCCGGCCAGTCGGTCAGGTGCAGCACGAGGTCGGCGCCGTTGAGCGCGGCCTCCACGCTCGCCACGTAGGTCAGGGCAGGCTGCACCGCGCGGGCGTTGTTGTTCGCCTCCGGGTCGTACACCCGTACCTCGGCGCCGGCGAGGTGCAGCCGGCCCGCCACGTCCAGCGCGGGGGAGTCGCGGACGTCGTCGGAGTGCGGCTTGAACGCCGCCCCGAGCACGGCGATCCGGCGACCGGGCAGGGTCGAGTCGCACAGCGTCCTGGCCAGCTCGACCACGCGCTGCCGAGCACCGGCGTTGGTTGCGTCCACCGCCTGCATGAGCGCAGGCACCGAGTGCGCCCCCAGCTCGGTGGCGCGAGCGGCGAATGCCCGGATGTCCTTGGGCAGGCACCCGCCTCCGAAACCGACCCCGGCGTCGAGGAACGTGCGGCCGATGCGGGGGTCGTCGCCGAGGACGTCGGCCAGCGCGACCACGTCCGCGCCCGACCGCTCGCTGACCTCGGCCATCGCGTTGATGAAGGAGATCTTCGTGGCGAGGAACGCGTTGGCTGCCACCTTGGCCAGCTCGGCGGTGGCGAGGTCGGTCACGTGCACCGGGCTGCCCGCGGCGATCGGCTGCTCGTAGATGCGGCGCAGCGTGCACTCCGCGTCGGGTCCGGAGACGCCGAAGACGAGGCGGTCCGGGCGCAGCGTGTCCTCCACGCCGTGCCCCTCCCTGAGGAACTCCGGGTTCCAGGCGACCGAGGCGCTCACCCCGGGCGGGACCAGCCCCGCGACCAGCTCGGCGAGCCTGTCGGCAGTCCCCACCGGCACGGTCGACTTGCCGACGATCAGGCTGTCGCGGGTGAGGTGCCGGGCGAGACCGCGGGTGACCGCCTCGACCGCCGACAGGTCCGCGGCCGGCCCGGTGGTCGACTGCGGGGTCCCCACGCAGACGAAGTGCACGTCGGCGAACGCGGCAGCCGCGCGCAGGTCGGTGGTGAACCGCAGCCGGCCGGTCCGCACGTGCTGGGCGAGGAGCTCCGCGAGGCCCGGCTCGCTGAACGGCGCCCGCCCGTCCGCGAGCATGGCCACCTTGTCGCGGTCGCTGTCGACGCCGAGCACCTCGAAGCCGAGCTCGGCGAGGCAGGCGGCGTGGGTCGCGCCGAGGTAACCGGTGCCGATGACACTGATGCGCATGTCCATGGGGCCACACCAGCAGCGCAGGCTGACCTGATCGCGCCGTCGAGGAGGATGTCGGGCGACCGGCTGGTGTACACCGCGTTGACCGCGCCGCCCAAGGTTGGGCCAACCGTCCCCGGCAGTTCACCGGCTGCTCGGATCGGGAACCGTAGCGTTGCCCGGTGATCTTGCGTGGCGGGCTCGGCTACTTCCTGGTGCTCGTCGGTGGGCTGGTCGTCTCGGTGCTGCCACCGTCCGGCCCGGTGGCCGGGCTGCCGCTGCTCGAGGACCTCCGAGCGTCGATGCCGGGGCGGATGCTCGGCCTGAGCGTCGTCGTGCTCGGCCTCGGGCTGGGCGTCGCCGCCTGGCTCGAGCTGGTGAGGTACGTCGCTCGCCGTGATCGGCGCACCGACGCAGTCGCCCGAGGCCTCGTGCATCGCGCCACCGTCTGGTGGACGGCGCCGCTGCTCGTGGCGCCGGCGATGTTCAGCCGCGACGGGTGGAGCTACGCCGCCCAGGGTGAGCTCACCAGGCTGGGCCTCTCGCCCTACGTGTGGGCACCCTCGGTGCTCGAGGGCCCGGTCGTGGAGGCGGTGGACCCACGGTGGATGGACACGCTCACCCCGTACGGGCCCGTCCCGCTGGTGTGGGGCGGGCTGGTCGCGGAGGTGACCGGCTCGCCGTGGCTGATGGTCGTCGGCCACCGCGTTCTCGCCGTGGCCGGCCTGCTCCTGCTCGGCTACGCGGTGCCGCGGATGGCGGCCTGGGCCGGACGCGACCCGGTCCTCGCCTCGGCGCTGGTGCTGCCGAGCCCGGTGATGCTGGCGCACGGTGTCGCGGGGCTGCACAACGACCTGCTCATGGTCGGGCTGATGGCGCTCGCCGTGGTCGTCGCGGTCGAGCACGGCTGGACCCTGGGAGCCGTGCTGGTCGGTCTCGCAGCGGCCGTGAAGCTGCCCGGCGGCCTGGCCGGGGTGGGGGTCGCCCTGGCCACGCTGCGGGTGACGGCCGGCCGCGGCCGCCGGGTCCGGCGGCTCACCTCGGTCGCCGCGGTCTCGATCGGCACCCTGGTCGCCGTGGGTCTCGTCTCCGGCCTCGGGGTCGGTTGGGTCCATGCCCTCGGGGTGCCGGGCGAGGTGCTGACTCCGCTGTCGCTGCCGACGCAGACCGGCCGGCTGGTCGGGCTGCTGCTCGCGCCGCTGGAGACCGGCCTCACCACGGACTCCGTGGTCTCCGCGGCGAGGACGCTGGGTTCACTTGCCGCGCTGGTGTTCGCCGGGTGGGTCGCGCTCCGCGCACCCACCGGTGTCCCCGCTGCGGCGGTGCGCGCGCTCGGCCTGGTGATGCTGGTGCTCGTCGTACTCGGCCCGGTGGTGCACCACTGGTACCTGCTGTGGTGCCTGCCGCTGCTGGCCACCTGCCACCTCGGGTCGCGGGCCGGCGCCGCCCTGCTGCATGCGTCGTGGCTGTTCGGGCTCGTCGCGCCGCTGGACTCGAGTCTGCGCGGGGCCGGCACGGTGATCGCCCTCGGCGTGGGTCTCGTCGCCGTGGTCGCCCTCGTGCAGCTCCTGGTGCACCGCGCCAACGGAGCCGTGCCCGGCGCCGGCGTCCGACCCGAGGGTCGGGCGGACTATCCGGCGAGCTCCGCCGCGTCGTAGGTGGAGCGCCGGTGGAGCTCGAGCATCGCGTCGACGGTGCGCTGCCACGGGAACTGCTCGGCCCGCCGGCGCGCAGCTGCGCGGCGTGACGCCGGTGGACGGTGCGCCACCTCGAGCACCGCGTCGGCGAGCGCCGCGGGGGTCGGCTCGGCCCAGGCCCCGGACTGCTCATCGACCAGCTCCCGGGCCCCGCCGGCGTCCGCGGTGACCACCGGGGTGCCGGAGGCCAGCGCCTCGAGGACGGCGAGCCCGAAGGTCTCGCCCGGGCACACCGAGAGCGCGACGTCGGCCCTGCCGATCAGCCGGCTCAGCCGACGACGGTCCGCGACGTGCCCGTGGAACACCACGGGCGCGTCCTCCGCCAGGCCCTCGAGCTCGTCCCGGTGCGGCCCCTGGCCGTAGACGTCCATCCGCAGCGGCACGCCGCGACGGTGCAGCTCGACCGCGGTGGCCACCGCGAGGTGGGGGCTCTTCTCGCGCGAGAGCCTGCCGACGTGGACCAGCCGTAGGAGGCCCTCCCCGGGGGCCCGGGACGACGGGGGCCGGAAGGTCTCCAGGTCGACGCCGAGAGGCACCCGGTGCACCGGCGTCCCGGCCGCGGCGGCCTCCTCGCCGAACTCGCGCTCGGCGAAGGCGGAGGTCACCACCACGCCGTCGAAGCGACGCACCAGGAACCTGTTGAGCGCGGAGACCGAGGGCCCCACTCCGGCGACCCAGCCGGTGCGCAGCGTGAGCATCGCGTCGAGCCGCTCGTGGGAGAACAGCAGCGAACCGACGCCGTTCCGACGTGCCCACCGGCTCACGGGGACCAGGGTGGACTTGTCGGAGACCTCCACCGAGGTTGGACCGAACTCCTCCAGGGCGTCGATCACCCGCCACGGCTCCAGGATCAGCCGGTACCCGCCGCCCACGCGCGGTGCGCGCAGCTGCACGATGTCGCCGGCTTCGGTCGTGGTCCGCGCGTCCCGGGCGCCGGGGACCACGAGCAGGCGCTGTGCGCCGGCGGCGACGTAGCCCGCTCCCAGCGCGTTGACAGCGGTCTTCATCCCGCCGGAGGCGGGGCCGACGAAGTTCGCCAGCTGGGCGATGCGCACCCGCTCAGGCCGCCAGGCCAGGCGCCGCAGGCGCGAGCACGGCGGGGTAGTGCACCGCCACGAGCTCGTCCACCACCTGTGCCCAGCTGCGGTGCGCCAGGCCGGCGAGCGCGTCCCGGGCGAGGCGTTCGCGGAGACCCGGATCGGCGACCAGGGTCGCGACACTACGTCGCAGCGACGCCTTGTCCTCCGGGTCGTAGAGCAGACCGGTGCGGCCGTGGTCGACCAGGTCGACCGGTCCTCCCGCGGCCGGGGCGACGACGGGCACACCGCTGGCCTGCGCCTCCTGCACGGTCTGGCAGAAGGTCTCCGCCTCGCCGGGGTGCACGAACACGTCAAGGGAGGCGAACGCCCTGGCCAGGTCCTCGCCGCGAAGCATGCCGGTGAACTTCGCGTGCGGAAGCCGCTTCTCGAGCCAGCCGCGCGCCGGCCCGTCGCCGATAACCACCAGCCGAGCTCCGGGGATCGGGGCGAGCTCCACGAGCCGGCGCACCTGCTTCTCCGCCGCCAGCCTGCCGACGTATCCGACCACGACCTGGTCGGGCTTCCGACGTGTCCAGTGCGCGTGCAGCTCCTCGCTGCGGCGTTCGGGCCCGAACAGGTCCAGAGAGACACCGCGCCGCCACAGGTGCAGATCGGTGACGCCGAGCGCCTCGAGCTGGGCGTGCGACGCGGTCGACGGGACCAGCGTCCGGTCCACCCGGCGGTGGATCCGGCCGACCCAGCGGGCCACGACCGCGTCGGCGCGGATGCCGTACTGCCGGGCGAAGCCGCCGATGTCGGTCTGGTAGACCGCGACGGTGGGGATGCCCAGCCTGCGTGCGGCGCGAAGCCCCACGGCGCCGAGCGCGATCGGGGAGGCCAGGTGCACCACATCGGGACGGAACTCCGCGAGCGCGCGCTCCACCGCCACGTCCGGCAGCCCCAGGGAGAACGACCGGTAGCCGGGCAGGGACACCGACCGGACCCGGACCACCCGGACCGTGCGGTACCCGGTCAGCCCGGGACCCGGGGCGATCACGATCGCCTCGTGGCCGGTGGCGAGGAGTCGGTCGACGGTGTGGCGCACGGTGTTCGTGACGCCGTTGACCTGAGGGAAGAAGGACTCGGTGACGATCGCGACGCGCATGCCCTCACCGTGACGGCCCGCGGTGAACGCGCGGTGACCGTGTGGGCGGGGTTCGGTGAAGGGCGCGGGAGCGTCCGGTCACACCGCCCAGTGCCCCGGCCGCCGCAGTCGGTCGGGGAGGACGGTCGCGGAGTCGCCCTCGGCTGCGTCGAGCTGCGGCTGGGTGAGGAAGAGGCAGCCGTCGAGGTCGGCGCCGCTGAGGTCGGCGTCCCGCAGGTCCGCGCCGAGGAGGTCCGCGGACCGGAGGTCGCTGCTGCTGAGGTCTGCGGCGATCAGCAGTGCCCCGCGAAGGTACGCGCCCCGCAGGTCGCCGGGCGGCCGGCGGCCGGCCAGGTCGGCACCACCGAGCTCGGCGCCACCGGGGTGGCGCGCACCCCGGGTCTGCGCGCTGGCACGGCGAAGGAGGGTGCCGACCTCGGCGCGGGCATCGGCCACGTCGGCATCGAGGATCGGCGCGGGCGCCGATCGGGTGAGGGCATCGATGCGCTGTCGGACGGCTTCCAGCTCCGCCCGGAGCGGGGGTACGACGGGCAGGCAGACCGCCTCGTCGAGGTACCAGAGGAGCTCGTGCAGACCTCGGACGACCTCGAAGACGGCGAACATCTCCCGGGCCCGGTCGGGGTTCTCACGCCAGCCCCGTCCGTCGTACACGACCTGGGTGACCCGCTGTCCGGCGCCGAAGCAGTCGAAGGAGGCGCAGCCGCGGAAGCCCGTGTCCCGCAGCCGGTCGTGGATGCCGCACCGGTGCTCCGCGTCCAGGTGCCGGCACGGCTCGCCGGCCGCCTTGTCGAACCCGAAGTCCCGGGAGGCGGCGAACGGCAGCGCGACGCAACACAGCCCGACACACCTCGCGCAGTCCGCGCGCAGCTCCATGTCAGCGGCCACCGGCCAACAGGCGGGAGTCGGTGAGCAGCTCCTCGAGCTCGTCGTCGGCGACCCGTTCCAGGCGCACGAGCAGGAGCAGCGGCGAGCGCTCGTGGTGCGGGGTCCAGAAGAAGGTGTCGGGGTCCGAGGCGGCCAGGACGTCGCGCTCACGGGTCTTCACGGTCAGCACGTCGTCGTCCCACATGCGCGCCATCAGCGTCCGGACGAACCACGCCGGGCGCTGCCAGCTCAGCCGCTCGGTGACCCCGGGCAGCGCCAGGCACAACCGTCGCACGTCCTCCTCGGTCGCCATGGCACCACCGTTGCGCAGTGCTGCACGACTACGCAACTGCACTAACACGCAGTGGCGTGCATGACCATTCGCCTTACGAACCTGGACGAAAGGCCGTTGAATGTTCCGTGAGCGATCGGCGATGGGCCGCCGGTCCACCGAGGGAGATGGGGCGCACCATGAGCCACGTGCCACCGCAGAGGGCTACCGGAACGGTGCTCGCGCGTCCCGAGGAGATCATCGACCGCCTCAGCCAGGACCTCGAGCGCGCGATCTCGCTCGCCGAGGAGTGCCGCTGGCACTTCCCCGAGCTCAGTGCGGACGCCGACCGCCTCGCCGCCGAGGCGATGGCGCTGTTCGGCAAGAGCCTGCGCGCGCTGCAGGCCCGGGAGGCGCTCGAGCCCCCGCTGGCCGACGCCGGCTGACCTCGCGCGGCAGCTCCGGCTGCGTCGGTCCCGGGTTCGTCCAGGGCCGCAGGTCCGGTACCTTGTAGCCGACCCAGTCACGACCAGCAAGGACAGGGCCGACCATCCAGATGGACGACTCCCAACAACGTGTGCGTCACCGCGAACCCGGCGGTGACGCGACATGACGGCAACACTCCTCCTTCTCGTCTCACTGCTCCTCGTCGTCGCGTGCGGCGTCTTCGTCGCCGCTGAGTTCGCCTTCGTCACCGTGGACCGAGCCGCAGTGGAGCGAGAGGCAGCCACCGGCAGCAGGTCCGCCCAGGGCGTGCAGAGCGCGCTGCGCTCGCTGTCGACCCAGCTCTCGGGTGCCCAGGTCGGCATCACCGTCACCAACCTGGCCATCGGGTTCCTCGCCGAGCCCGCGATCGCCCAGCTGGTCCGTGGCCCGATCGAGAACGCCGGGGTCGCGGCGTCGGCGGTCCGTCCCGTCTCGGTGGGCATCGGCCTCGCGCTGGCGACGATCTTCACGATGGTCTTCGGCGAGCTGGTGCCGAAGAACCTGGCGATCGCCAAGCCGATGGCCACCGCCCGCGCCACGCAGGCGCTCCAGCGTGGGTTCACCACCGCCATGTCCCTGCCGATCCGGCTGCTGAACGGCTCGGCCAACGCGATCGTGCGCCGGCTCGGCATCGAGCCGCAGGAGGAGCTGCGCTCGGCGCGCACGTCGGCGGAGCTGGCTTCCCTGGTCCGCCGCTCCGCGCTGCAGGGCACCCTCGACGTGGAGACCGCCGAGCTGATGGAGCGCTCGGTGGTGTTCGCCCGGCGTACGGCGGGGGAGATCATGACCCACCGCGTGCACATGGACACCGTCGACGCCGGCGACCCGGTCACCGCGGTGATCGAGCTGGCCCGGGCCACCGGGCACTCGCGGTTCCCGGTGGTGGCCCGCGAGAACGACAACGTCGTGGGCGCCGTGCACGTCAAGAACGCCGTCGCCGTCGACGTCTCCGCCCGGCGCGGCACCAAGGTCCGCGACGTCATGGTCGAGGCGACCGTCGTGCCGGAGACCCTTCGGCTGGACCCGCTGCTCGCGCTGCTGCGCAGCGAGGGCTTCCAGATGGCCGTCGTGGTCGACGAGTACGGCGGCACCGCCGGCGTGGTGACCCTGGAGGACGTCGTCGAGGAGATCGTCGGTGACATCGCCGACGAGCACGACCCGCTCGGCTCGCGGGTCCGCCGCCGCCGCGACGGCAGCTGGTCGGTCTCCGGGCTGCTGCGCCCCGACGAGGTCGCTTCGGTGACCGGCATCGCGCTGCCCGAGCACGAGGACTACGACACCGTCGCGGGCCTGTTCCTCCAGACACTGGGGCGGATGCCCGAGCCGGGGGAGCAGGTCGTCGTACCTCTCCCCGTCAGGCTCGGTGAGGACGGTGACCCCCTCCCGCACGAGGAGGCCGTGATCACCGTCGAGCGCCTGGACGGCCTGCGCATCGACCGGCTGGCGCTGACCTCGCGGACGGTCCCGCAGGAGGGTCACGATGACTGACCTCGGCGGGATCCTCCTCACCGTGGCACTGCTGGCCGCCAACGCGTTCTTCGTGGGCGCGGAGTTCGCGCTGATCTCCGCGCGCCGCACCCAGATCGAGCCGCGCGCTGCGGCCGGCTCCCGGGTCGCGCGGACCACGTTGCGGGCCATGGAGCAGGTGTCGCTCGTGATGGCCGGGGCCCAGCTCGGCATCACCGTGGCCTCGCTCGGCCTCGGTGCGGTGAGCGAGCCGGCCGTCGCCCACCTGCTCGAGCCGCTGTTCCACACCCTCGGCATCCCCGACAGCATGCTGCACCCGGTCGCCTTCGTCGTCGCGATGTCGATCGTGGTGTACCTCCACGTGGTGCTCGGCGAGATGGTGCCCAAGAACATTGCGCTCGCCGGGCCCGAGCGCGCCGCGCTGGTGCTCGGCCCGCCGATGATGGTCGTCGTCACCGTGCTCAAGCCGGTCGTGGTGGTCCTCAACGCGATCGCCAACGGCGTGCTCCGCCTGATGCGCGTGCAGCCCAAGGACGAGGTCACCTCCGCGTTCACCCGCGAGGAGGTCGCCGCGCTGGTCGACGAGTCGCGCGGCGAGGGGCTGCTCCCGGAGAACGAGTACGACCGGCTCTCGGGCGCCCTCGGCTTCACCGAGCAGACCGTGATGAGCGTGCTGATGGCCCCCGCGGACCTGACCACCATCACCCGCGGGGCCAGGGTCGCGGAGGTGGAACGGGTCTGTGCCGTCACCGGCTTCTCGCGGTTCCCGGTCACCAGCGACGGGGGCGACCTGCTGGGGTACCTCCATATCAAGGACGTCTTGGAGACTGACCCCGAGCGTCGGGAGCGACCGGTCGACGACAAGTGGATCCGGCCGTTCGCGACCGTGCGCCCGGGGGACGTGCTGCACGACGCGCTCGAGACCCTCCAGCGCCGCGGCGCGCACATGGGCCGGGTGGTCGAGGACGACGGGACCGTGCTCGGCCTGGTCACCCTCGAGGACGTCCTCGAGGAGCTGGTCGGCGAGATCCGCGATGCCGCGCACGCCGAGGACGACGCCGCACACGCCGAGGACTGAGGCGCGATTCGGCTTCAGGGTGTCCGGTGAGGCACAATGGATCCCGATGCGCCGACCGGGTGCATCGAGGTCGTCTGCTTTCGCGCCCTGGACGGCGCGGTTTCTCTTTGACGGTGGCCCGCCGGTCCTGCCTCGCAGGACTGCGCTCGAGCCCCCTTCCCAGCCGAACGAGCACTGCGGCCACAACTCCTACCCAAGGACTGCTGTGCCCCACCACACCCATGCCGGGTCGACCCCGCATGCCCCCACCTTCCGTTCGCTCGACGTGCCCGAGGCCGTCGCACGCGAGCTCGACAGGCGCGGTCTGACCACCGCCTTCCCGATCCAGGCAGCGACGCTGCCGACCACCCTCGCCGGGCGCGACGTCCTCGGGCGTGGACGCACCGGCTCCGGCAAGACGCTCGCCTTCGGCATCCCGACGGTCGTGCGGGTCGCCGCCTCGGCCTCGCGCCGCGAGTCGATGCGCCCCCGTGGGCTCGTGCTCGTGCCGACCCGTGAGCTGGCCAACCAGGTGCTGGCCAGCATCGAGCCCCTCGCCGCGGCCATGGGGCTGCGCGCGTCCGTCGTGTTCGGCGGGGTCCGCCAGGGCCCGCAGGTGACCGCCCTGCGCAAGGGCGTCGACGTGCTCGTCGCCACTCCCGGTCGCCTCGAGGACCTGATGAACCAGAAGCTGTGCGACCTCGGCGCGGTCGAGGTCACGGTGCTCGACGAGGCCGACCACATGTCCGACATGGGGTTCCTGCCCGCCGTGAAGCGGATCCTCGACAAGACCCCGAAGCGGGGTCAGCGGATGCTGTTCTCGGCGACCATGGACAACGACGTCGACGTGCTGGTCAAGCGCTACCTGACCGACCCGATGACCCACTCGGTCGACTCCGCGGCCGCCCCGCCGCCGGCGATGTCGCACCACTTGCTGCACGTCAACGCCACCGACAAGGCGGCGGTGATCCGCGAGCTCGCCTCCGGGCACGGCCGCGCGGTGCTGTTCACCCGCACCAAGCACGCCGCCAAGAAGCTCGCGCGGCAGCTGACCGCGTCCGGCATCCCCACCGTCGACCTGCACGGCAACCTCTCGCAGAACGCCCGTGAGCGGAACCTGGCGGCGTTCAGCAGCGGGGAGGTGCGTGTCCTCGCGGCCACCGACATCGCGGCGCGCGGCATCCACGTCGACGACGTCGAGCTGGTGATCCACGTCGACCCGCCGGCCGAGCACAAGGCGTACCTGCACCGGTCGGGTCGTACCGCGCGCGCCGGCGCCGCCGGCGCCGTGGTCACGCTGGTGACCCCCGAGCAGAAGAAGGACGTCGCGGCACTGGTGCGGCTGGCGAAGGTGAGCCCGACGAGCCTGGCCGTGCGCGCCGGCTCCGAGGAGCTGCGCCGGCTGGTCGGTCCGGAGGCGCCGAAGGTGGAGCCGACCGCGACCGTCACCGAGGCTCCGCACCGGCCGGCACGCGGTCAGGGCGGCGGGGGCGGTCGTGGCCGTGGTGGCCGCGGCGGCCAGAACGGACGCGCCGGACAGGGC
>JBMOMG010000132.1:0-18629 GCA_049323155.1 Actinomycetota bacterium
CCGAGCCGGCCCCGAAGGCCGAGGCCAAGGACGAGCCGCAGCTCACCGTCCTGCGTGGCGCACCGGCCCGCACCGCCCAGAACATGGACGCCTCGCTCGCCGTACCGACCGCCACCAGCGTCCGCTCGGTGCCGGTGAAGCTGCTGTGGGACAACCGCACGGTGATCAACAACCATCTCGCCCGCGCCCGCGGCGGCAAGGTGTCCTTCACGCACCTGATCGGCTACGCGCTGGTCAAGGCGCTGAAGTCGATGCCGGAGATGAACAACGGCTTCGACGTCATCGACGGCAAGCCGAACCTGATCACCCCGGCCCACATCAACCTCGGTCTCGCGATCGACATGCAGAAGTCCGACGGCACCCGCCAGCTGCTCGTGCCGTCGATCAAGGCCGCCGAGACGATGGACTTCGCGGCGTTCTGGACCGCCTACGAGGACCTGATCCGCAAGGCCCGCAACAACAAGCTCGCGGTCACCGACTTCCAGGGCACCACGATCAGCCTGACCAACCCGGGCACGATCGGCACGAACCACTCCATCCCCCGTCTGATGAAGGGGCAGGGCGCGATCATCGGCGTCGGCGCGATGGACTACCCGCCGGAGTACCAGGGCGCCTCCGAGGAGACCCTGGTCCGCAACGCCGTCAGCAAGGTGATGACGCTGACGTCGACCTACGACCACCGGGTGATCCAGGGTGCGCAGTCGGGTGAGTTCCTGCGCCGGATCCACAACCTGCTGCTCGGCGAGGACGGCTTCTACGACGAGATCTTCCGGGCGCTGCGGATCCCCTACGAGCCGATCCGCTGGGCCAAGGACATCTCGGCCACCCACGACGACGAGATCAGCAAGCAGGCGCGTGTCCTCGAGCTGATCCACGCCTACCGGGTGCGCGGCCACATCATGGCCGACACCGACCCGCTGGAGTACCAGCAGCGCAGCCACCCCGACCTCGAGGTCGAGTCGCACGGGTTGACCCTGTGGGACCTCGACCGGGAGTTCGCCACCGGCTCGTTCGGCGGCACCGGCCGGCGGTTCATGAAGCTGCGCGACATCCTCGGAATCCTGCGCGACTCCTACTGCCGCACCGTCGGCATCGAGTACATGCACATCCAGGACCCCGAGCAGCGCCGGTGGATCCAGGAGCGCGTGGAGCAGCCGCACGTGAAGCCGCCCCGCGAGGAGCAGCTGCGGATCCTGCTCAAGCTCAACCAGGCCGAGGCGTTCGAGACCTTCCTGCAGACCAAGTTCGTCGGCCAGAAGCGGTTCAGTCTCGAGGGTGCGGAGACCACGATCCCGCTCGTCGACGAGATCTGCGAGGCCGCCGCCGAGGAGGAGCTCGACGAGGTCACGATCGGCATGGCCCACCGCGGCCGGCTCAACGTGCTCGCCAACGTCGTCGGCAAGAGCTACAGCCAGATCTTCCGCGAGTTCGAGGGCAACATCGACCCGCGCACCGTGCAGGGCTCCGGCGACGTGAAGTACCACCTCGGCGCCGAGGGCGAGTTCACCTCGGGCAGCGGCGAGAAGATCAAGGTCTCGGTCGCGGCGAACCCGTCCCACCTGGAGGCCGTGAACCCGGTGGTGGAGGGCATCGCCCGCGCCAAGCAGGACGTGCTCAACCGGGGTGCGGAGTTCCCGGTGCTGCCGCTGCTGATCCACGGTGACGCGGCGTTCGCCGGGCAGGGCGTGGTCGCCGAGACGCTGAACCTGTCGCAGCTGCGCGGCTACCGCACCGGCGGCACGATCCACGTGGTCGTGAACAACCAGGTCGGCTTCACCACCTCACCGGCCTCGTCCCGCTCGTCGCTGTACTGCACCGACGTCGCCCGGATGGTCCAGGCGCCGATCTTCCACGTCAACGGCGACGACCCCGAGGCGTGCATCCGCGTCGCGCGGCTGGCCTTCGAGTACCGCCAGGCCTTCAAGAAGGACGTCGTGATCGACCTGGTGTGCTACCGCCGCCGCGGTCACAACGAGGGCGACGACCCGTCGTACACCCAGCCCCTGATGTACGACCTGATCGAGCAGAAGCGCTCGGTGCGCAAGCTCTACACCGAGTCGCTGATCGGTCGCGGGGACATCACGCTGGAGGAGGCCGAGCAGGTGCTGCGCGACTACCAGCAGCAGCTCGAGCGGGTCTTCACCGAGGTGCGCGAGGCCACCAGCGCCCCGTCGAGCTGGACCACCGTCCCGGACTACCCCGAGAAGGTCGGCTCGGAGGAGGCCACGACGGCGATCAGCCCGGAGGTCCTCAAGCGGATCGCCGACGCCCACGTCAACACGCCCGACGGCTTCGTGGTGCACCCCAAGGTGCTCCCCCAGCTGCAGCGTCGCGCCGCCGCGATCACCGAGGGCCCGATCGACTGGGCCACCGGCGAGATCCTCGCGTTCGGCTCGCTGCTCATGGACGGCCGGCCAGTGCGGCTGGCCGGCCAGGACTCCCGCCGCGGCACGTTCGCGCAGCGGTTCGCCACGATCATCGACCGGCGCAACGCCGACGAGTGGACGCCGCTGTCGAACCTCGCCGAGGACCAGGCGCAGTTCTACGTCTACGACTCGCTGCTGTCGGAGTACGCCGCGCTCGGCTTCGAGTACGGCTACTCGGTGGCACGCCCCGAGGCGCTGGTCCTCTGGGAGGCGCAGTTCGGCGACTTCGTCAACGGCGCGCAGACCGTCATCGACGAGTTCATCTCCTCGGCGGAGACCAAGTGGCGCCAGCAGTCCGGCGTCGTCCTGCTCCTGCCCCACGGCTACGAGGGCCAGGGCCCGGACCACTCCTCCGCGCGGATCGAGCGGTTCCTGACGATGGCTGCCGACGAGGCGTTCACCGTCGCCCAGCCGTCGAGCGCGGCGAGCCACTTCCACCTGCTGCGTCGTCACTCGCTCGGTGAGGAGCACCGGCCGCTGATCATCTTCACGCCGAAGTCGATGTTGAGGCGCAAGGAGGCGATGTCGGCGCCCGCCGACTTCACCGACGGGACGTTCCGCCCGGTGATCGGCGACGACACGGTCGACCCGCACAAGGTGGAGCGCGTGCTGCTGTGCAGCGGCCGGATCACCTGGGACCTCGTGGCCGAGCGCGCCAAGCAGCAGGACGAGCGCACCGCGATCGTCCGCGTCGAGCAGCTCTACCCGCGGCCCGTGGCCGAGATCAAGGCCGAGCTGGCCCGGTTCGAGAACCTCCAGGAGGTCCGCTGGGTGCAGGACGAGCCCGCCAACATGGGCCCGTGGCCGCACATGGCGCTGCACCTGTCGCCGGAGCTCGAGGGTGTGCCGTTCTACCGGGTGTCGCGTCCGGAGTCGTCCTCGCCGTCGGTGGGCCAGCACTCCCGCCACGTCGACGAGCAGAAGGCCCTGCTCCAGCAGGCGTTCTCCTGACGGGCGGCGCGGATGTACTTCACCGATCGCGGGATCGAGGAGCTCGAGAAGCGCCGGGGTGACGAGGAGGTCACCCTGGCCTGGCTCGCCGATCGGCTCCAGGAGTTCACCGACCTCAACCCGGAGTTCGAGACCGCGGTGGAGCGGTTGGCCACGTGGCTGGCCCGCCTCGACGACCCCGACGACGACTGAGCGTCGTCACCGTGCCCTGCCTACGGCCCGGCCTCCCTCAGCGGGAGTGCCGGGCCGTCGCGTACGCCGGCTCGCGCAGTCGCCGCACCCAGTCGTAGCTGTCCAGGCCGGGGACCGGGTTGCGCACCGGGTCGAACGAGATGAGCGCGTCCCCTGCGGCCGCAGGAGCTGCGAGCACCAGCTCGCCGAACCTGTGCCAGTCCCCGCCCGGCCGGGCCCACGCCAGCTCGACGTGCTCACCGGCAGGAGTCGCGGCGAGCAGCAGCGGCCCGGTCGGCGAGCGGTAGGGCATCAGCGTCGTCATCGGCCGGCGCTCGGGACTGCGCGCGGCGGTCAGGGTGAACCTGGTGAGCCGGCCCAGTCCGGTGGAGGCGAGCAGCACGTCGGCGTGACCGCCCTCAGCCCGCGGCACCCGGACGGCGAGCCCGTGGATGTCGGGGAGCGCGTCAGGGAGCCCGATCGCCCGTGATCGACGTACCAGGACCTCGTCGGTGCCGGGCTCGTCGATCCAGGCGACGCCGGTCGGCACATCCGAGCCGCTGCGCCGCAGCTGCGCGCCGCGCACCTCGCCGTGCGGGTGAAGCGGCCTCGCGGCCGGGCGCGCCGCCGCGACGACCCGGGTGGCGCCGGCGAGCAGGCCGCCTCCTGCTGAGGCGGCCACCGATCGGGCACGGGAGAGCAGCGAGTTCATGATCCTTCCCTACCCGTTTCCCGTCACCACGATCATCCTCGTCCCCGGTTTGCCGTCCCCGGCGACGGGTACCGGCCTGGCTCCGCTTCAGAAAGGTGTGCCGTGAGCCCCGTGCAGATCCGACCCCTCGGCGGCGGCGCAGGCTGCCTGGTGATGATCCTGGTATCCGTCGTCGCCTCGGTCGTCCTCACCGTCCTGCTGAACGTGCTGCTTCGCTGAGACCGCCTCAGGGCCCGGGCTTGACGGTGACGTCGGTGATCTCGGCGTCGCGCGGCAGGTCGAGCGCGGCGAGGATCGCGGTCGCCACCGACTCCGGGGCGATCCAGTCCCCGGCGTGGTACTCCCGGCCCTCCTGCCGGTGCACCTTCTCCTGCATCCCGGTGGCGGTGCGCCCCGGGAACACGGTGGTCACGCGCACCCCGGAGCCGCGCTCCTCCGCCCGCAGCGAGTCCGCGAGCGCCCGCAGGCCATGCTTGCTGGCGGCGTAGGCCGACCACTGCGCGTGAGCGGTCAGACCGGCGCTCGAGTTGACCAGCACCACCTGGCCCCGGGCCGCGCGCAGGGCGGGCAGGCACAGCCGGGTCAGCTCCGCCGGGGCGAGCAGGTTGACGTCGACGGTCTGTCGCCACACCTCGGGCCGGAGCTCACCGACGGCACCTAGCTCGACGACCCCGGCGACCTGGACCAGCGAGTCGAGCCGGTCGGGCAGCTGCTCCCCCACCGCCTCGGCCAGTCCGGCCGGGTCGGCCAGGTCGGCCACGAGCGTCCGGCAACCCGGGTAGGTGTCGGCCAGCTCGGTGGCTCGTGCGTCGTTGCGGGCGAGCAGCACGAGCTCGTCACCGCGGTCGGCGAGCGCGCGGGCGAGTGCAGCACCGATCCCGGCGCCGGCACCGGTCAGCAGGTGGGTGGCCATCGCTCTGGACCTATCGGGTGAAGACGATCTTCCCGAACACGTCACCCTCGGCCATCGCGGCGAAGCCGTCGCGCGCCTCGGCCATCGGCAGCACCCGGTCAATCACCGGTCGCACGCCGCTGACGTCGAGGAGGTTGACCAGCGAGGCCAGCTCGCTGCGCGTGCCCATCGTGGAGCCGATCACCTTGAGCTGCAGGAAGAAGATCCGGGTCAGCTCGGCGTTATCGAGGTTCGGCCCGCTCGTCGTACCGGAGATCACCAGGGAGCCCCCCGGACGCAGCGACTTGATCGAGTGCGACCAGGTCGCCCGGCCGACGGTCTCCATCACCGCATCGACCTTCTCGGGCAGCCGCGCGTTGCTCTCGAAGACCGCGTCGGCGCCCAGCTCGAGGGCGCGTGCCCGCTTGCTCTCGTCACGGCTGGTCGCGTAGACCCGCAGGCCCCCGGCGTGGGCCAGGGCGATCAGTGCGGTCGCCACTCCACCGCCGGCGCCCTGGACGAGCACGGTGTCGCCGGGCTTGAGGTCGCCCTGGGTGAAGAGCATCCGGTAGGCCGTCAGCCACGCCGTGGGCAGGCAGGCGGCCTCCTCGAAGGACAGCGACGCCGGCTTCGGCACGACGTTGGCGCGCGGCACCGCCACCTTGTCGGCGAAGGTGCCCTGGAAGCGCTCGCTGAGCAGGGACCGCTTGGGGTCGAGCGTCTCGTCGCCGGTCCAGTGCGGGTCGCTGATCACGGCGTGGACCACGACCTCGTTGCCGTCCTCGTCGTAGCCCGCGGCGTCGCAGCCGAGGATCATCGGCAGCGACTCCTCGCGCAGCCCCACGCCGCGCAGCGACCACAGGTCGTGGTGGTTGAGCGAGGCGGCCTTGACCGTCACGGTGGTCCAGCCGTCGGGGACCTCGGGGTCGGGCCGGTCGCCCAGCACGAGTCCGGACAGCGGGTCGTCGGTGGAGAAGCCTTCGGCGTAGACAGCGAACATGGTCCCGACCCTACCGGCGCGCGACGTGGTCGCGGCGGGCCGCCTCGGCGACCGCGGCGGCCACGGCAGGTCCGACCCGCGGGTCGAACGGCGAGGGCACGATGTAGGACTCGCTGAGGTCGTCGCCGACCAGCTCGGCGAGCGCCTCGGCGGCGGCGAGCTTCATCCCCTCGGTGATCGCGGTGGCGTGCACGTCGAAGGCACCCCGGAAGATCCCGGGGAAGGCGAGCACGTTGTTGATCTGGTTGGGGTAGTCCGACCGCCCGGTCGCCACCACGCGCGCGTGCCGGGTCGCGACGTCGTGGTTCACCTCGGGGATCGGGTTGGCCAGACCGAAGATGATCGCGTCGTCGGCCATCTTCTCGACGACCTCCTCGGGCACGTTGCCGCCGCTGACCCCGATGAACACGTCCGCCCCGTCGAGCACGTCGGCCAGGCTGCCGCTGCGGCCGGTGAGGTCGGCGGTGACCCGGGCCAGGTCGAGCTTGACCTCGCTGAGGTCGGCGCGGGAGGAGTTCAGCACCCCCTTGCGGTCGGTGACCGCGACGTCCTTCGCGCCGGCGGCGAGCAGGATCTTGGTGCAGGCGACACCGGCGGCACCGGCGCCGGAGATCACCACGCGGACGTCCTCGATGCTGCGGTCGGTCAGCTTCAGGGCGTTCTCGAGCGCGGCGAGCACCACCACGGCGGTGCCGTGCTGGTCGTCGTGGAAGACCGGGATGTCGAGACGGTTCTTCAGCCGCTGCTCGATCTCGAAGCAGCGCGGCGCCGAGATGTCCTCGAGGTTGATGCCGCCGAAGCTCGGGGCGATCCGCACCACGGCCTCGACGATGTCGTCGGGGTCGGTGGCGTCGAGGCAGATCGGTACGGCGTCCACGCCGGCGAACTTCTTGAACAGGACCGCCTTGCCCTCCATCACCGGCATCGCCGCCTTCGGGCCGATGTCGCCCAGGCCGAGCACGGCGCTGCCGTCGGTGACCACCGCGACCGTGTTGCCGATCCAGGTGTAGTCCTCCGCCAGCGCGGCGTGCTCCGCGATCGCCTCGCAGACGCGCGCGACACCGGGGGTGTAGGCCAGCGACAGGTCGTCGGGGCCCTCGAGCGGCACCGTGCAGGCGACCTCCATCTTCCCGCCTACGTGCAGGTCGAAGACCGGGTCTCCGGCACGCGGGTGCTCGACGGGGGACGGTGCTGCAGGATCAACCATTGACGTGACCTTCGTGTCTTGAGGAATCGAAAGGTAGCTCTACGACAGCGCACGGTGGGGCGGCGGAACTACGTCGGTCCAAGCGGGGGTCTCCCAGCGCCGACAGTCTGTCACAGGGACCCACGAGGTCTGCGGCCGTGTGGCCGACGTGACACGACGCGCCACGGCCACAGCCGCACCAGCACCCGGGCGAGCACGTCCGTGTCGGGAACCGCGCCGACCAGCCACGAGTCGACGCCCTCCGTGGGGTTGTCGCGCTCCACCCACCAGCCGCCCGGCTCGCGCCGGGTGGCCCGCTTCACCGCGACCACCCCGTCGGGCAGGCGTACGACGGTCAGCCCACCCGGACGGGGAGGGGCGCCGTGGAGCACCAGGAGCCGGTCACCGTCGTACAGGGTCGGTTGCATCGACCGTCCCCGGACCACCGCGATGCCGAGCCGACGGCCGGTCTGCCCGGGGCCCGACCTGGGGTTTCGCATCAGTCACCGCCCTGCTGTTGTCGGAGCAAGCACGCGGAGTAGTGTCGCAGTGGCTTCACGAGACCGACTGCACCAGATCTGTCGACAGAAAGGACACCAGCGAATGCTTTCGCGACTGTTCGCACCCACCCTCGAGGTCCACGCGCACTGCGACCTGCCTTGTGGGGTGTACGACCCCGCCCAGGCACGGATCGAGGCGGAGTCGATCAAGATGATCATCCAGAAGGTCGCCGACAACGACGACCCGGACTTCCGCACCCGCGCGATCATCATCAAGGAGGAGCGGGCCCAGCTGGTCAAGCACCACCTGTGGGTGCTGTGGACCGACTACTTCAAGCCTCCGCACTTCGAGAAGTACCCGCAGCTGCACCAGCTGTTCAACGAGGCGACCAAGCTCGCCGGCGCCTCCGGCGCCAAGGGCGCGATGGACGCCCAGGTCGCCGAGGACCTGCTGGCCAAGATCGACGAGATCGCGGAGATCTTCTGGGAGACCAAGAAGGCCTGAACGGCCGGGCCCGGTCACAGGACCAGGCCACTCCGCTAGGACACGGACGGGGTCGGGCACATCGTGCCCGGCCCCGTCTAGGCTCAGGGAGGGCACCGCAGGTGCCAGCCGAGCCCACCCCCGAACCACCCGCCCAGCCGGCAGCGATAGAGGTACTCGTGGCAGACATCCGACCCGACGTTGAGCTGAGGATCCCCGCCGACGGGGCGTTCCTCTCCGTGCTGCGCACGGCCACCGCAGGGCTCGCCGCTCGACTGGACTTCACCCTCGACGACATCGAGGACCTCCGGATCGCCGTGGACGAGGCGTGCGCCGTGGTGCTCCCGCAGGCGCGTCCGGAGTCGGACCTGAGGTGCGCGTTCTACCTGCACCCGGAGACGCTCGACGTCGAGGTCTCTGCCGACTGCGACACCCCGAGGCCGCCGCACAAGGACGGCTTCGCGTGGACCGTGCTGAGCGCGCTGACCTCCTCGCTGGAGGCGGCGGTCGACGGCGACACGCTCACCGTGAAGCTGTCCCGCACGAGCGGCGAGACGGGCTGAACATGGTCGACGAGGCCGGCCACACCGACATCACGGCGATCCGGGCCAGGAGCGCGGAGCTGTTCGTGGTCCTGCGCGGCACCTCCTCGACCGAGGCCGAGCAGTCCCAGGCGCGCGACGACCTGGTCCGCCTGCACCTGCCGCTCGTGGAGCACCTGACCCGCCGGTTCCTGAACCGCGGCGAGCCCTACGACGACCTGGTCCAGGTGGGCACGATCGGGCTGATCAAGGCGATCGACCGGTTCGACTCCGACCGCGGCGTCGAGTTCTCCACCTACGCGACCCCGACGATCGTCGGTGAGATCAAGCGGCACTTCCGCGACAAGAGCTGGGCGATCCGGGTGCCCCGTCGGCTGCAGGAGCTGCGTGCGTCGATCTCCAGCGCCACCGCCGAGCTCACCCAGGACCTCGGCCGCTCCCCGACCGTGGGCGAGATCGCCCTGCGCATCGGGGTGACCGACGAGGAGGTGATCGAGGGCCTGGAGTCCGCGAACGCCTACACCACCCTCTCGCTCGACGCCGGGGAGAGCTCGGAGGACAGTGCGCTGAGCATGCTCGACACCATCGGCGAGGACGACGAGGCGCTCGAGCACGTGGAGAACCGCGAGTCGCTGAAGCCGCTGCTCGAGGCGCTCGACCCGCGGGAGAAGCACATCCTCACGCTGCGGTTCTTCCGCGGGATGACCCAGTCGCAGATCGCCGCCGAGATCGGCGTGTCACAGATGCACGTGTCGCGGCTGCTGAACAAGACCCTCGCGCAGCTGCGCGAGCGGCTCACCGAGGACCCCACCCTCGACGGTGGCGCCTCCGTGCTTCGCTGATCGCCGGTTCAGCCGTCCGTGAGCGCGTCGAGCGACTCGGGGTGGAAGACCCCAGCCAGCACGACGGCCGCGACGAGCGCCAGGCCGACCGCCACCCAGGTCGTCTCGCCGCCCCAGAAGCTCCAGGCCACCGCGAGCTGGATCAGCTGGGCGAGCACGATCGGTGCGCGCGCCCACGAGTGGAGGCGGGAGACCGCCCACGCGCACACCGCCAGGCCGGCCCCGTAGAGCGCGAAGAAGAGTGCCGTGGTGAGACCCATCGCGAGCTTGGCCGACTCCGCCGAGGCCAGCTCCGCGACCGCGAGCACCACGAAGACCAGAGCCTCCACCCCGGCCAGGGAAGCCGCCACGGTCAGCGGCGCGGGTCGACGGGTGGAGGGCGGGACGTCGGGTGCGGGTGGGGTCACGGCGTCTGAGCCTACGCCAGGGCAGGTACGTACCAGTTCTCGGCCGCGCGCGCGGTGCAGTCGCCGAATTTCACGCTTGTGACCAAAGTGACCTCGTGAAGGGGTTGCCTGCACTGGGTTCTCTTGCAACGATCGAGGGCGTCACCGGGCAGAGGGCCGGACACTGCCTGCCCGAGACTGGGGACCCGGTGACCACCACCCGACCAGGATCAGCCGACTGGCCGGTCCATGTCGGACTTCGTGCATGTGTTCACAAACAGTGAGGCACATGCACGACGCACGAGAAGGACCTGACCGCCCACCCCGCGGCCAGGCCACGCACAAGCTAAGGAGTCGTCGCCCGTGGATTGGCGCCACCGCTCTGCCTGCCTCGATGAGGACCCAGAGCTGTTCTTCCCGATCGGCAACACCGGTCCGGCCATCCTCCAGATCGAGGAGGCCAAGCAGGTGTGCCGACGCTGCGAGGTGCGCGAGCAGTGCCTTGCGTGGGCGCTCGAGGCGGGCCAGGACCATGGCGTCTGGGGCGGCATGAGCGAGGACGAGCGCCGGGCGCTGAAGCGCCGCAACGCGCGCGCGAAGGTCCGCACCGCCTGAGACCCGTGGCGCTCCGGGCGGTCCCCAGCCGCCGGGGTCAGTGCACCGGCACGTCGAAGGCGACCTTGGTGCCTCCTCCGTGACGCGGACCCATCTCGAGGACCCCGTCGAGCTCTGACTCCACGAGGGTGCGCACGATCGACAGGCCCAGGTTGGTCGAGCCGTCGAGGTCGAACCCCTCCGGCAGGCCGCGCCCGTTGTCCTCGACCTGCACGTGCAGCCGGCCCACCAGCCGCTGCGCGGTCACCTCGATCCGGGCCGGCTCGGTCATCGGTTCGGTGAAGGCGTGCTCCAGCGCGTTCTGCAGCAGCTCGGTGAGCACCATCGCCAAGGGGGTCGCGGTCTCCGCGGGCAGGCTGCCGAAGCTGCCGACCCTGGAGGTCTGCACCTCGGGGCCCTGGGAGGCCACCTCGGCGACCATCAGCCGCAGCCGGTCGGCGACCTCGTCGAAGGAGACCTCCTCCTCGAAGGTCTGGCTCAGCGTCTCGTGCACGATGGCGATCGACCCGACCCGGCGTACCGCCTCCTCCAGCGCCATCCTCGCGGCCGGCTCGTGCATCCGACGGGCCTGGAGACGCAGCAGCGCCGCGACCGTCTGGAGGTTGTTCTTCACCCGGTGGTGGATCTCCCGGATCGTGGCGTCCTTGGTGACCAGCTCGCGGTCGCGGCGGCGCAGGTCGGTCACGTCGCGGAGCAGCACCAGCGCCCCGATGTGCTCCCCCGTCGGGCGCAACGGGATCGACCGCACGATCAGCGTCGCGTCGGCGTTGCCGACCTCGGTGTCCAGCGGTCGCTTGCCCGAGAGCACCGAGCTGAGCGTCTCCTCGTCGGGCCGGTGCCGCGGCGGGACCAGGGCCCGGGTGATCTCGGCGAGGTCGAGCCCGGTGAGGTCACCGGTGAGCCCGAGCTTGCGGTAGACCGACAGCGCGTTGGGGCTGGCGTAGGTGACCCGGCCGCCGGCGTCGATGCGCACGAACCCGTCGCCCACCCGGGGCGAGTCGACGTGGTCGGAGCGCTGGCCCGGGAACGGGAAGTGCCCGTTGCTGATCATCTGGGTCAGGTCCGTGGCGGTCTGCAGGTAGGCCAGCTCCAGGCGGCTGGGGGTGCGTACGCCGAGCAGGTTGGTGTTGCGGCCCACCACCGCGATGATCCGGTCCCGGTGGCGCACCGGGATCGCCTCCACGCGCACCGGGATGTCGTCGCGCCACTCCGGATCGCCTTCCCGGGCAACCCGCTGGTATTGGTAGGCCGAGTCCAGCAGTGGCCGCCGGCCGGTCGGGATGAACGCACCGACGAGGTCGTCGACGTACGCCGTCGGGCCGGTCGTCGGACGCATCTGGGCGCCGGCCCAGAAGCCCTTCCCCTCGTGGTCGGGCAGCCAGAGCACGAGGTCGGCGAAGGACAGGTCGGCGATGATCTGCCAGTCGGCCATGAGCAGGTTGAGCCACGCCAGGTCGTCCTCGTCGAGGTCGGTGTGGGCCTGGGCGAGGTCGTTGAGCGTGGGCACGCGCCAAGCGTAGGCGAGAGGCTGTCACCCGCTCGGCGGTCCGCCCCGGGCAGTGGCAGGATGGGGGGCATGGTGTCGACGTTCTGGGAACAGGTGAGGGCCAACGGCCTCAAGGTCCCCGACGACCGGCCCCTCTCCGAGCTGACCGCGGAGCTCACCACGATGCTGGGCGACCCCGATCCCGCGGTCCGCGACGGCATCGCCTACCCGACCCTGGCCACCTGGATCGGCGGCGGCGTCTACGACGACCTGCTCGAGGGCCTCGGAGACGGGATGGCCTCGGGCCTGGCCGTGGGCCTCGGCGAGAACGGCACCGACACCGTGTTCCGTCGCAGCTTCTCGGTGCTCGTGCTCGCCGAGTGCATCGAGCGCGACAACACCGCCCACCTCGTGCCGTCGGAGACGGTGCTGTCGTGGGGCGACCGGATCGCGGGCTGGTTCGTCCGTGAGCAGGACCTGCGCGGCTTCGTCCCCGGCAAGGGGTGGGCCCATGCCGTCGCCCACGGCGCCGACGCCATCGCCTCGCTCGCCGTCGCCGAGTCGATGCAGCGGCTGGAGCTGACCGTGCTGCTCGACGTGATCGCCGACCGGCTGCTGCTGCCCACCACCCACCACCTGGTGCACGGCGAGGTCGACCGGCTGGCGCGAGCCACCATGCGGATCCTGCGCCGCGACCTGGTCGGGCTCGACGTCCTCGAGCCGTGGCTGGCGCGGCTGGGCCAGAGCGCCCGCGCGCACGGCATGGGGGACACCGACCCGTACCTCGTGACCGGCAACGTCCAGGGGTTCCTGCGCGCCCTGCACCTCCAGCTCGCGCTCGCGCCGCAGCCGCCCGCAGCCCGGCCCGACCTGCTGCTCAGCGTGATGGACCGGCTGCGCGACTCCAACCCGGACTACCTCTCCCCACACGCGCGGGCCTGAGCCGGCTCTCTGGGGGCGGCACCGCAGCGGCACGGTGTACCGCCGGGTAACATGCGTCGCATGACCGACGTCACACAGACCGAGCAGGCCGCCGACGCGGCAGGGACCAGCACCGCGGACGGAGCGCCGGACGGCCTGACCGACGGTCACGGGGGCGAGCACGCCGTCGCGGTCGCCGCCGCCCACGGCGTCGACACCATGTTCACGCTGTCTGGGGCGCACGTGTTCCCGATGTACGACGGCGCGGTGCACGCCGAGCCGCCGATGCGGCTGCTTGACGTACGCCACGAGCAGACCGCCGTCTTCGCCGCCGAGGCACTCGGCAAGCTCACCCGCACCCCTGGCCTGGCCGTGCTGACCGCCGGCCCCGGGGTGACCAACGGCGTCAGCGCGATCACCCAGGCCTCCTTCAGCGGTTCGCCGCTCGTGGTCATCGGTGGTCGGGCGCCGGCGAACCGGTGGGGCACCGGCAGCCTCCAGGAGTTCGACCACCCCGCGGTGCTCTCCCCGGTCACGAAGTCCGCCCGCACGCTGCACACGGTCGGTGACGTCGCGCAGGGCGTGCACGAGGCGTTCGAGCTGGCCGCCTCCCCGCACCGCGGGCCGACGTTCGTCGACATCCCGATGGACGAGTTCTTCAACCGGGCCGCTGTCGAGCGCCCTGTCCCGGCGGCCCGCCGCCGCGTCGAGCCGGACTCCGAGGCGATCTCGGAGATCGGCGCCCTGCTCGCCGAGGCCAGGCGCCCGGTCATCGTGCTGGGCACCGACGTGTGGGCCGACGGCGCGGAGCAGGCCGCGCTCCGCCTGGTCGAGGAGGCCGGGCTCCCGGCGATCACCAACGGCATGGGCCGCGGAGTGGTCCCCGGCGGACACCCGCTGCTGATGACCAAGGCCCGCGGCGCCGCCCTCGGCACCAGCGACCTGGTGATCGTGGTCGGCACGCCGCTGGACTTCCGGCTCGGCTACGGCGTCTTCGGCGGCAAGGACGGCGCCCCACAGGCGAAGGTGGTCCACATCGCAGACTCGGAGGGGCAGCTGTCCCAGCACGCCGACCTCGCCGCGTCGGCCGTCGGCGACCTGACCCTGGCCCTGGAGGGCATCCAGGCCGCGCTCGAGCAGCAGCTGCGCAAGCCGGACTGGGCGGCGTGGGTCCAGGAGCTGCAGGCGAAGGTCGCCGCCGCGGTGGAGCGCGACAACGCGCTGCTGACCGCCGAGGCCGACCCGATCCACCCGGCGCGGATCTACGGCGAGCTGCTCCCCCGGCTGGCCGACGACGCGGTCGTCATCGGTGACGGCGGCGACTTCGTCTCCTTCGCCGGCAAGTACGTCGAGCCCAAGCGGCCCGGCGGCTGGCTGGACCCCGGGCCGTTCGGCTGCCTGGGCGCGGGACTGGGTGCGGCGATCGCGGCCCGGATCGCCCGGCCCTCGGCGCAGGTGGTCCTGCTGTTCGGTGACGGCGCGGCCGGGATGTCGCTGATGGACGTGGACACCCTGGTGCGGCACAACCTGCCGGTCGTGATGGTCGTCGGCAACAACTCCGCGTGGGGCCTGGAGAAGCAGCCGATGCAGATGCTCTACGGCTACGACGTGGTCGCCGACCTCGCGCCGCAGACCCGCTACGACGAGGTCGTCAAGGCGCTCGGCGGCGGGGGCGAGACGGTCACCGACCCGCGGCAGATCGGCCCGGCGCTCGACCGGGCGTTCGCCGCCAACGTGCCCTACCTGGTCAACGTGATCACCGACGTCGACGCGGCCTACCCGCGCAACACCTTCGGGGTCTGATGTCGCTGGTCATCCGGCCCGCGCACGACACCGAGCTCGGGGCCGTCGGCGAGCTGACGTTCGCCGCGTACGACGCCGACGGGTTCATCTCCGACGAGAGCGACTACGCCGACGAGCTCCGCGACGCCGCCCAGCGCGCCCGTGGGGCGGAGCTCTACGTCACCCTCGACGAGGACGGCGCCTTGGTCGGCACGGTGACGTTCTGCCCCGAGGGCTCGGCCTACCGCGAGGTGGCCGGCCCCGGGGAGGGCGAGTTCCGGATGTTGGCGGTGGACCCGGCCGCACGACGCCGGGGCGTCGCGGAGGCGCTGGTCCGGATGTGCGTCGAGCGCTCCGAGGAGCTCGGCTACGGCGCCCTGGTGCTCAGCAGCATGCCGACCCAACAGGCCGCCCACCGGCTCTACACGCGGATCGGTTTCCGCCGGACGCCGGAGCTGGACTGGAAACCGGTCCCCCAGGTGGACCTGCTGGCGTTCCGGCTCGACCTCAGCCCGGCTGCGGCCGGCTGAGCCGCGCCAGGAACCGCTCCCGGTCCACGACCACCCGGGTCACCTCGCCGGTGCCGACGACCCTGCCGTCGGAGAGGTTGCTCGCCGCGACCGAGAACCGCACCAGGCGGCCGTCGACGTACGCCACGCTCGCCTCCACCTGCACCTGCTCGCCGACCGCGCTGGCCGCGAGGTGCTCCAGCGACACGCGGGTGCCGACACTGGTGGTCGCCCCGTCGAGAGCGTCGGCGATCGCCGCGCACGTGGCCGCCTCACACCACGCGAGCAGGCGGGGTGTGCCCAGGACCGCCAGGTCCCCCGACCCCACGGCCGCCGCCGTGTCGCCCTCGGTGACCTCGAACCGCAGCTGTGCCGACTGCCCGATCTCCATGGGCCCATCCTGCCCGGCCGGCACGCCCCGATTGGCAGCAGGGGGCGGTTCTTTGCGACAATGGCCCCGACCCACGACCGACCTGGCGTGGGTCCCGCGTTGAGGAGGACACCATGGGTAAGACCGGCCGCAAGCGCCGCGCCCGCAAGAAGAAGGGCGCCAACCACGGTAAGCGCCCCAACGCCTGAGCACAGGCGTTTCTTGCGCGCCAGCCGCGCACACACGAGAAAGACCCCGGCCTCAACGGCACGGGGTCTTTGTCGTCTCGCGGGCTGGGCTCGGGCGCTCAGCCGTTGTCGATGTGGATGTCGACCTGGACCTCACGGATCCGCAGCAGCACCCGCTCCCGGAGGTTCTCGGGGGCGTGCTCGGCGCAGGACCGCTGGACCAGCGACTTCACGGTGCGCTCGAGGTTGTACTTCTCCAGACACGGCCCGCACTCGTGAAGGTGCTGCTCGATCTCGCTGCAGTCGGCGCTGTCGAGCTCATTGTCGATGAAGAAGAAGATCCGCTGCAGGATCTCCGAACAGTGCGCGTCGTGCGACTCGTCGAAGACACTCACTGGGCACCCCCGGTGGAGTCCGTGCCCGCGGGCAGCAGGCCCCGGTCACGCACGTAGTCCTCGAGCATCTCGCGGAGCTGGCGGCGTCCACGGTGCAGTCGCGACATCACGGTGCCGATCGGCGTGTCCATGATCTCGGCGATCTCCTTGTAGGGGAATCCCTCGACGTCGGCGAGGTACACCGCGAGCCGGAAGTCTTCGGGCAGCTTCTGCAGGGCTTCCTTGACGTCGCTGTCGGGCAGGTGCTCGAGAGCCTCCATCTCGGCGGACTTCAGCCCCGTGGAGGTGTGCGACTCGGCGCGGTGCAGCTGCCAGTCCTCGATGTCCTCGCTCATCGACTGCAGCGGCTCACGCTGCTTCTTGCGGTAGGAGTTGATGAACGTGTTGGTGAGGATCCGGTACAGCCACGCCTTGAGGTTCGTGCCGTGCTTGTATTGGTGGAACGCGGCGTACGCCTTGGCGAACGTCTCCTGGACCAGGTCCTCGGCGTCCTGCGGGTTGCGCGTCATGCGCATCGCCGCCGAGTAGAGCTGGTCCAGATAGGGCATGGCGTCGCGCTCGAAGCGCGCCGAGCGCTGCTCCGCGGTCTCCGGCACGTCCGGGTCCGGCTGGGTGGTTGAGTCTGTCATCGCCTCCCAGCCTACCGGCAGGGGATGAGACCACTCGTCGGCGAGAGATCCGGCGGAGGGAAGCGTGGCCAGCACGGGGGCTCCCTTCACGAGTTGGGGGTGAGCGTCTGGCAGGCAGAACACCTCAGTGCTCGGTTCGATTCCCCACGATCTCGCGGACCACCCACTCCAGGGTCGCCTCCACGATGATGCCGAGCGCGTCCTCCTGGCTGACCTCTCCGCGTTTGGGGACCTTGAAGCCGTGGTCGGCCAGGGGTACGACGGTCAGGTCCACGTCCTCCGGGAACTCCTCGGGCCTGCCGAACGCGTCCCGCTCCCCCTGCACCACCAGGGTCGGCATGTCGGGGGCCTCCAGCTCGGCGAGCCGGGACCGCTCCGGCTTGCCCGGCGGGTGCAACGGAAAGGCGAGGGCGAGCAGCCCGTCGGCGTGCAGCGCGTCGGCACACCGGGCGGCGGCACGGGCACCGGCGCTCCGACCGCCGACGACCCGCGGGGTCCGTGGACGCAGCGCGGAGGCCACCGCCAGGAAGCACTCGTCGAGCACCGCAGGGCGTGGGGCGAGCCTCTTGCCGGCGACCCGCCAGGGCATCTCGAGCAGCTCCACGGTGACCCCCAGCCGGGGCAGCTCGGCGGCAAGCGCCTGCAGGTCACGGGCGTCGATGCCCCCGCCCGCGCCGTGGGTGAGCAGCACGGTCGCCACCGGCTCGGCGGCGCGGTGCACCTCGAGCCGGGCGTCGCCGTGAGGGGTGGCCATGGTGCGCGTCTTGCTCATCGCTCGATCATGCCGGGAGGTCAGGCTCGACGGGGAGCGGTTCGACCAGCTCGGGGCCGTTGTTCTTGACGTTGTTGACCGCGGTGGAGACCGGGTAGGCCTCCAGCCTTCCCGGTGCCGCCGGCACGAGCAGGCCGTGGAGCAGCTCCTGGTCGGACACCGTCGGGTCGAGCCAGGCGGCGTACTTGTCCGGCTCGACCAGCAGCGGCATCCGGTCGTGGATGCGCCCGAGCTCGTCCTCGGCGTCGGTGGTGAGGATCGTGCAGGTCCAGCGGAACCGGTCCGGGTCGTCCTCGGTCTTGGTGGGGTCGCGCCAGATCTCGTACAGCCCGGCCATCGCCAGCACCGAACCGTCGGGGTGGTGGATGAAGAACGGCTGCTTGCGTGGCTTCTTCCTGGCGCCACCACCGGGGCTGTCGTGGGCCTCCTGCTGATCAGGGGTGTACCACTCGTAGTAGCCGTCGGCGGGGAGCAGGCAGCGCCGCGCGGCGAACGCCCGGCGGAAGGCCGGCTTCTCCGCGACGGTCTCCACGCGTGCGTTGATCAGCCGGTTGCCGATCGCCGGGTCCTTCGCCCAGGACGGCACCAGCCCCCAGGTCACCACCCGCAGCTGCCGCTGGGCAGGGCGGTCCTTGTCCTTCGAGGGCGGGCGGGTGAGGACGGCGTACACCTCTTTGGTGGGGGCGACGTTGTAGTCGGCCGGCAGCGACTTCGGCACCTCGGCCTGCTCGACCTCGAACTCCTCGACGAGGTCCTCGGGACGTCTGCTGGAGGCATATCGACCACACACGACGCCCAGGCTAGTTCGTGGCGCCCCCCACGGCCGTCACGACCCGGCCCGGGCGTCGTGCGTCAGCGCGCGAGCTCGTC